>JBHPEE010000001.1:0-75764 GCA_042577295.1 Fidelibacterota bacterium
TAGGTGAATCTAAAGAAGCTATTACAGACTCCAAATGTGGCGAAGGTAAATGCGGTGGCGACAATGTCAAAGCTGAAGTCTCTGATAAAGTAGGTGAATCTAAAGAAGCTATTACAGACTCCAAATGTGGCGAAGGTAAATGCGGATAAACATATAGTTAATAATTAAATTTTCTAAGGCGGGCGATAAAAACGCTCGCCTTTTTTATTCAAAAGGATTTTAATAATGAAAATATTAAATAATATTATACTTTATCTAGAAAAGTTAAAGGATTTACCACCATTGCTGTTCCGTATCGTATTAGCGTACGGATTTTATGGACCAGCTATGATGAAATTAAAAAATTTCAATGGTATAGTAGAGTGGTTCAATGGCATGGGAATGCCTTTACCAAAATTGAATGCAATTTTAGCAACAGGAACTGAAACAGCCGGCTTTGTGCTAATATTTTTCGGTCTAGCAACCAGGTTAATTTCAATTCCCCTAATGGTAGTGATGATCGTTGCCATAACAACTGTTCACTTAGGCAATGGATTTGAAGCCGGAAATAACGGTTTTGAAATCCCAATTTACTATTTGCTTATGTTATTCAGTCTGCTAATAACAGGTCCGGGTAAAATTAGCCTCGATGCATTAATCACTAAATTCTACAACAAAAAATAGTAAGTATTATCGACGGTTAATTGTAATATACAACGTTTCATTATGTTAGATCCTGACGTAAAAACTGCAACAAACAAATATATTAATAAAAAAATTAATCGCCGATCATTTTTATTAGCCACCGGTGTTTTCGCCGGTAGTGTTACTTTCGGTAGTTTATTAGTATATTATTATAAAAGTTCTCAGAAGTCCCATCCATTCAATAAATCTCAGGATATAATATTGCGAGAAGCACAGGAACATCTTTTTCCGCATTCCGATGACTCACCGGGGGCAAAGGATATTAACGCACTTCCATATTTACATTTTATTTTAACCGATCCTGATGTTGATGATGACAATAAAACTTTATTGACTGGTGGTGTAGATTGGTTAGAAGAAGAATGTCATTCAACATTTAACAATTCATTTATAAAATTATCATTTGATGAAAAAAATGTTATTTTTCAAATAATTGAAAAATCAAATTGGGGCTATCGCTGGCTTTCCTTAAATCTTATCTATATCTTTGAAGCATTATTATCCGATCCAATTTATGGGGGCAATACTGATGGAATTGGTTGGAAATGGTTAGAACATACTCCCGGATTGCCTCGTCCTACATCAGACAATATGTACGGGAAATTATGAATTACGATTACGATATATGTGTAATTGGGTCAGGAGCCGGAGGAGCTCCAATCGCTTATGAGCTTGCAAAAGCGGATAAATCTGTAGTAGTACTTGAGAAGGGACCATGGTACAAAACTGAGGACTTTACGAAAGATGAACTCGCCTGTTGTCGCAGAAGCGTTTACACACCGAATCTGCGAGATGAGCAACATGTAATTGAAGATAGAAATAACAATAATGAATGGATAGGTAAATCCACATTTGATACCGGGCGTGATTTTTGGAATGGTAATATGGTCGGTGGTTCATCCAATTTGATGAGCGGATATTTTCATCGGCTAAAGCCGGAAGATTTTCGATTATTATCGGAGTTTGGAACAATTGAAGGCGCCAATATTGTTGATTGGCCTATTTCTTACGATGATTTAGAACTATACTATACAAAAGTAGAACAAATTGTAGGAGTTTCTGGTAAAGTTGTAAAGCATCCTCATCTAGAACCACGTTCGACGGAAAATTTTCCATTTTCACCCACTGCAGAAAATCCAATTACAAAAAACATTGATAAAGCTTGTAGAAAATTAGGGTATCATTCTATTCCAACTCCTCGAGCAATCCTATCGCTAAATGCACTAGGTCGCAATTCATGTATATATTCCAATTATTGCGGCAGCTATGGTTGTTCCACCGGTGCAAAAGGAGGAGCAATGGCTGCTTTAATAAATAAGGCAATAAAGACTGATAATTGTAAAATCATACAAAATGCTATGGTATATAGATTATCGACCGACAATACAGGTAAAATTGATTCCGTAAAATATTATGACAAAACTGGGGTAAGCAAATCAATTACAGCTCGCATTTTTGTTGTTGCATGTCAGGCTTCTGAATCGGCACGCTTACTTCTAATGTCTCCTGGATCAAAACATAAATACGGTTTAGCAAATAATACTAACCAAGTTGGTAAAAATTTAATATACTCCGGGGGCGGATCGGGAAACGGTGATATTCTATATAAAAATTATAATGATACCGAATCTGCTAGATTTAAGATTCGCGGTTTATTCGTAAATCGCTCCTTACAAGATTGGTATATTATTGATGATAAATCGTTTGGAAAACGCTCAAAGGGCGGTACGATAGATTTTCTATTCCGACATGCTAATCCTATTGCTAAAGCAAATTCGCAAAAATGGAGTGAAGATGGATTGATTTGGGGAAATCCACTCAAAGATAAAATAAAATCATACTTTACTGAAGGACGCCACTTAAGATTTGAAGTATTTAATGATTGGCTGCCAACCGATAATTGTTTTGTAGCTCTTGATCCGAACGTTAAGGATAAATGGGGCAACCCCGTTGCGCGTATTCGTGTTGGCAATCATCCCCACGATCTAAAGGTAGGCAGACATTTAGCAAATAAAGCTATTTCTGTTTTAAAAGAAATGGGTGCAGAAAATATTAATTCAAATATTAGCGGTTCTCCCCCACCTAATTTAGTGGCAGGTGGATGTCGCTTCGGTGATGACCCAAATACTTCTGTATTAAATTCTGATTGCCGGGCACATGATGTCAAAAATCTCTATGTAACTGATGCAAGTTTTATGCCTACCGGCGGTAGCGTGCCTTACACGTGGACAATTTATGCCAATTCTTTCCGCGTTGCGGATAGAATAAAAAGAGAAGTATAGGTTATTATAATTAACATAGATCCAAGTATTAGGATTATTTCACAATGAATGAAACAAAACTTGGTAGATTTGACGGTCTGCAAGATAAGGAGCCAATCTATAAACAACTAAATGGTCTTGAGGCCAGTTGAGCAGGTAAAAACTGAATTTCTTCTCATTTTGGTAATGTGATTCTATCTACTCCAATTGAAGCAGATGGTTCATGATGCCCAAAGTTTTTTAATGATTCATTAAGAACCCATCTCTTTACCAGGGTTCGGTGGGTGTTGTTTCAATGAAAATGCTTTAACCTGTCCAAATGGTGTAGTATGCTCGCTTAATCCTTGTCCTTCATCAAACGCAAATAAAGTGACATTTCCAGTAAATTGAAATTCCTAAAACCGTTTAAAAAATGGTTGTACATAAAAAACGCCCCCAAGAGAGGCGATTATTGCTATTTTGCTGGCGGGTTTCCTACACTTTTTCTACACGGTTCTTTAAGTGTTGATGATTAGTCTCAATGATATTATAATTGTTAATAACCATCTCAATGGTTAATTCAAAATCTTTACTTAAAAATGGTTTAGTAATTATTTCCTTGGCCCCCATCCTTAATACTAGATTTCTGATTTCCAATGTTGGATGAGCGGCCATAAAAATTACAGGTATTTTTTTTGTTGTATCTAGTTGTCTTAATTCTTCAAATACTTCAATTCCATTTAATCGTGGCATTATCATATCTAATAATATTAAGTCGGGGAATCTTTCCTTTGCTATCTGCACACCCTGACTTCCTTCATCTGTTACTATTACCTCATAATTTCTTGTTCTTAATCTTTTTGCTAAGAATCTAGCTGAATGGTAATCATCATCAATAATTAAAATTTTCTTTTTCATGTCGCACTCCAATACGGACAAATAAATCTAATCCAATATTCTTTAATTAGTGGATAAATAATAGGCACCAAAATCAATATAAATCAATATAAATTAAAATGTTACCATCTGTTTATCACGCATATAATAAACAATATTATGTATTTTTTCTAAATAAATATAGTAATACACACTATTATGATAAATAATAAGCATAATTAAAATTAGAAAGACTAAAATAGTTTTTACATAAAATATTTTAATCGATGGTTAGATTAACAGCGCTAATCTTGTTATTTTTATAAATTCCAAAAACCGTGGAAATTCCTGATGTTGCGTAAGCGTGCTTTATAAATAATAAAGACCATCTGCTTACCCTTGATGTGGGCGGGCCAGCTGTGTGAGATGGTTTGTATCTACAGAAAGTGCATCCACAATGTGGTAATTCTGACTATATTGGAATAATATATTAGTTTTATAATTATTTATTTAATATGACATTTATTTTATCTATCAATATGTCACTATTATATGGTTTTGATATGAAATCTTTTGCACCCATTTTCATTACTTGTTTCTTAACTTCCTCGATTGGAAAAGCAGCGATAATAATTACTGGTATCTTTTCAGTTGTATGTGTGCTTTTTAAAATTTCAAATGCATTAATGCCTCCTCTGAGTGGCATTTTGATATCTAATAATATTTAGCCCTATTTGCTCTACCTGCGTGGTCTCAACAATTAATTCTAGTTTATTTAATTAATTAAAACTTTAGTTTCAAAAACCATGGATATTAATACAATAATTTTATCAATTATAGATTACGACGAATAAGAAAAAGCCCTTTATAAAAGGGCTTTTTCTTTCTAATAGAAAATATTATAATAAATAAATTCGATTAAATAGCTGTTACTTTATCGGCGGCTTCGCCTTTATCGGTTTTAATAACATCAAATTCAACTTTTGCACCTTCTTTCAAAGTTTTAAAACCATCTGCTATAATTGAATTGTGATGTACAAAAAGATCATTGCCTTCATCACGAGTGATAAAGCCAAAACCCTTACTATCGTTAAACCATTTTACTGTACCAACTTCTTGTTTTGCCATGTTTCTGTTTCCTAATTGATTATTAAATTTTGCCCTGAGGTCTGATTAAGGTATAGAAGGTATTACTATTTAAGATTTGTATAAAAAATAAATTGCATTTACGTCTAAATCCTTGTCATAACAACTGACAACGTGCGGTAGGTTACAACAATAACTTGTCATTAGCAATAAGTATTTAATAATTATAAACTTATCACAAATAAATGGATTTTATTAGTATTGATACATTTTCTATATGACGGCAACAGATAGTACATCCTCGATAAACTTTGCGCACACAATTCTCTGGTTCTGGGTTCGAATCAATGTGAGCTAACTTTTTAAATTATTGGCTCCTAACTTATTAAGGTAATAATTTAACTTTTCTAATTTCCTTATATATTATATTAATGCAAAAAATAACCAAAGATCCAATGTTTCGCTTTTTAGCGCTTTTATCGATTGCCGCGACGATGGGATTGCAGGCATGGCGGACACTATTCAATAACTTTGCGGTTGAAATTGTACATTTAGAAGGCAATCACATTGGGATAATTCAATCTGTCCGAGAAATTCCTGGATTCTTAGCGCTACTCGTAATATATATCATTCTCATTCTTAAGGAACACAGATTATCGGCTCTTTCAATAGCAATATTAGGACTTGGGGTTGGAATAACTGGTATATTTCCGTCATACACAGGACTTATCGCAACTACTATGATAATGAGTTTCGGGTTTCATTATTTTGAGACAACAAATCAATCATTGACACTGCAATATTTTGATAAAGATTCATCTCCTCTAGTTATTGGCAAATTACGGAGCTACGGAGCCGCAGCTAATGTGGCAGTCGGAATAACCATATATCTCATTAGTTACGTATTATCCTACAAGGCAACTTTTGGATTGATAGGATTCATTATTGTCATTGTTGGAATTTGGGGAATGTTACAGAATCCTATTCGAGAGAGTCTTCCTGTTCAACATAAAAAAATGATCTTCAGAAAAAAGTATTGGTTGTATTATTTCTTAACATTTATGTCAGGCGCACGTAGGCAAATATTTGTTGCTTTTGCGGTGTTTTTACTAGTAATAAAATTCAAATTCTCTATACAAGATATCACAATGCTATTCATCTTAAACAATACAATCAACTATTTTTTGAATCCGCTTATTGGGAAAGCAATTATAAGATTTGGAGAGCGCAGAGTGCTATCTTTAGAATATTCTAGTCTCATAATAGTTTTTATTGGATATGCTTTTATAGAGTCTAAAAGTGTGATTGCCGTGTTATATGTTTTAGATCATATCTTCTTCAATTTTTCAATGGGAATTCGTACTTACTTTCAAAAAATAGGAGATTCAAAAGATATTGCACCAAGTATGGCAGTTGGATTCACAATTAATCATATAGCCGCAGTCATAATTCCCGCTTTAGGTGGATTAATGTGGATCTTGGATTATAGAATCCCCTTTATCGCAGGTGCCATTATGAGCGCCACATCGTTGCTATTTGTGCAATTTATTAAATCTGCGAAATAAAAAATTATTTTCCAATCAGTGATTATAATTTATGAATGCTACGCATAGCGCTTTAATACGATATTGTTTTTAGTCTTGTACATAATGTAATTTGATGACTTCTATGTAAAAAAATTTATTGCATTGATTAAAACTTAAAATATTAAAATATACCATTGAGTAAAGGGACTAAAATGAAATACTATAAACTAATAACATTTCTTATTGTTGTACTGATAATCACTGCTTGTTCGAGGGTGCTTATATCCAATAGAAAACAGCTGAACCTAATACCAAGTTCATCAATGTTACAGATGAGTTTCGACCAATACGGCCAATTTCTTGAGGACAATGTGATAAGTGCTAATGTCCAAAAAACTGAAATGGTTAAACGTGTTGGTAAAAACACCCAAAAGGCAATAGAACAATATTTTATTGATAATGGACTGGAGGATGAATTGACAAATTATGATTGGGAATTTAATTTAGTTGAAAGCAACGAAGTGAATGCTTGGTGTATGCCAGGTGGCAAAGTAGTTATTTATACTGGAATTTTACCTCTCACAAAAGATGAAAATGGCTTAGCCGTAGTTATGGGACATGAAATTGCTCACGCAATTGCCGAACACGGTAATGAACGTATGAGTCAAGGACTAATAACACAGCTGGGTGGTGTCGCTTTAGCGGTTGCTGTTAATGAAAAACCGGAACAAACCCAACAATTATGGATGACTGCATTTGGTGCGGGCGCTCAACTTGGCGTATTACTTCCATTTAGCCGATTACACGAAAGTGAAGCTGACCACCTAGGCTTGATTTTTATGTCAATGGCGGGATACAATCCAAATCATGCAATATCTTTTTGGCGACGTATGGCAGAAATGAAAGATGGACAAGCTCCCCCTGAGTTTATTAGTACACATCCTTCAGATGAAAACAGGATAGCACAAATAGAAAAACTATTACCGGAAGCGTTAAAATATTATAATACAGCTGTTTCAGTTTCAAACTAGCAACAAATTGATTACAAAAAAGGGCGCTAAATAGCGCCCTTTTTTATTTATATGAAAATGTTTATTTCTTTAAGGCATCTCTAATATCTTTTAGAAGCATAACCTCTTCACTGGGCTTAGGTGGTTCTACCGGTTTTTCTTCTTCTTTTTTCTTGGCACTGTTAATTGCTTTAATTACCATAAAGATTGCAAAGGCAATTATGGTGAAATCAACAAGCGTACTAATAAACACACCATAATTGAGGGTAACAGCCTCGGCTGCCTCCGTTGTTTCTTTTAATACGATTGATAAATTTGAGAAATCAACCCCGCCTAAAAGAAGACCAATTGGGGGCATAATAACATCTGTTACTAGTGATGCAATTATTTTACCGAAGGCACCACCAATTACGATACCAACAGCCATATCAATCATATTGCCCTTAACGGCAAATTCTTTAAACTCTTTTATCATTCCCATTATTTGTTACTCCTTTTTTATTAATAATTAGTACAATTTAAAAATGTTTTAATAAAATCGATACAATTTATTGTTTTAAATTCAAAAGATTATATGTTTGAGTTGATATTAACTTGATTTTCTCTACTGTGAATATATAACCTCAGCAATTATAAACAACTATTAATCATTACCTTTGGAGGATTTTAAATTGAAATTCACTAAAACATTTTTAACAATAATTGTATTTTCCATTATTGCAAAAAATGCAACTGCTCAAAATTTTAAACCATATATTCTTGCTGCAACAAGCGATGCACCTCTAGCGGAAATCTCCGAATTAGTAAAAACTAATTTAACAGAATTGGGATTGGAGGTTATTGGAGAATATTCTCCCGCGAATGACAGCGACCGAAAAGTATTTATTATAACTTCTGCGGAATTAAAAAATGGTGTAAAAACGATTGGAGGATTAACAGGATTTGCATCAGCATTGCGCGTTGGATTAACAGTTGAAAATGATGTAATTAATATATCATATACAAATCCTATCTATTGGGGAAATGCATATTTTGGTGATAATTATGATCAAGTACAGTCGCATTATATTTCTGTAACAGAAAAAATTAGTTCAGCTCTATCAAGTGTTGGTAAATCTATGGATCTGCCTTTTGGATCAAAAGACGGACTATCTGAAAAATCTTTACGAAAATACCGATATATGTTTGGAATGGAAAAATTCGACGATGTAGTTAAGCTGGACGAATTTGATAGTTTTGAGGATGCTGTTAGAACCATTGATGGCAATTTAGTGAATTCTGAATATTTTATATATACAATTGAATATCCTGAACAAAAACTCAAACTATATGGGATTGCTATTTGCGGTGAAAAAGGTGAAGAACGTTTTCTGCCGATTATTGATATTTCAACTCCAAAACACACTGCTTTTTTACCTTATGAATTATTGATCATTGATAAAAAAGCAGTAATGCTACACGGTCGTTACCGTATTGCCCTATCATTCCCCGACCTAACAATGATGACGTTTAGTAAGATCATGTCTACTCCGGGCGATATCAAAGAGGCTTTAAAAGGATACACACAATAAATGAAAGTAATATTTTTAGATATTGATGGTGTTTTAGTTACTAGGAATTCTATTAAATATCAGTACTTAAATTTTCCTGACGATACGAGTATTAGATTCAGTAAGAATGCTGTGAGAAATTTGAATAAACTAATTCGTTTGACGAAAGCTAAAATCGTAATTAGCTCAACGTGGAGATTATTTCATTCTTTGGAAGAACTTCAAAATATTTTTAAGAAACAAGGAATCACGGGTAAAATAATATCCACTACTAGTATTGAAAGAGCACCCGTTGAAGAGGATATTCCCCGCGGTCAAAAAATTGCCGATTGGTTAGCGCGACACCCTGAAGTTGAAAAGTATGTGATAATCGATGATGATGTCCAAACAGATTGCATTCAATTTCACCCGGTCAATTGTGTTGAGACTTCCTATAAGCGCGGATTTTCACCCGAAGATAGATTTAATGAAGCTTTAGAAATATTAAATGAAAAGTAGTTTATATTATTCTTTAACTAATAGGAGATAATCATGAAAATAAACACAAAAGCACTTGCCTTATCAATGGGAATATTAGGAGGATTAGCCATTTTTCTGTTGACCATCTGGTTTTTAATTATGGGATACAGCGGGAATTTCCTTAATAAGCTAAGTTGCGTTTACCTTGGTTATTCGGTATCGTTGATTGGCGCAGTAATCGGTTTTGCATATGGCTTTTTTGATGGACTAATCGGAGGAGCCTTGTTAGGATATTTCTATAACAAATTCGCAAAATAACAGATCATCTTTTAAAAGCATTTTTTAATCCAGGAATATATCATAATATTGCACCCGAATAGTACTCACTAAATGTGAGAATAGACTATTCAATTGCTGTCATTATTAAAATTGAAAAATTATACGTGGAGTTAAAAATGAAATACCTAACATACTTAATGAGCCTTCTGTTGGTTTTAGCATTTGTTGGATGCAATAAAACAAAAGAAGCCCCTGTCGATGAAACAACTGAAGCTGTTGAGAAAGTTGTAGTTGATACTACTGTTGTTGAAGAAGCACTGGAAATGATTGAGTAAGTAACCGATCACTAAGTAATAAAACATAATTATATTATTAAAAAGGGAAAAGCTATACGCTTTTCCCTTTTTGTTATATTAATTTTAAATTCATTGTTTTCGTTAAAGAATAAGAGTTTTAATTAAAAAATGAATTCAGAAAACTTTCTATTTGCATTTGGGCTTACAGTTTTTGCCGGATTATCCACCGGCATTGGAAGCACAATGGCCTTTCTTTCGAAGAATTTCAATCCAAAGTTTTTAGCAGGATCTTTGGGGTTTTCAGCGGGAGTGATGATTTATGTTTCTCTCATCGAAATATTTCCTAAAGCAAAAGACGCCTTATCGCTATTGTATGGACTTAAACAAGGCTATTGGCTTACTGTTATCTCTTTTTTTGGCGGAATCGCTATTATTGCACTGATTGACTGGTTAGTTCCATCCTATGAAAATCCACACGAACTTAAAAAAATCGAAAATTTCGATTCTGATGATGCAATTCATAATAAAAAATTAATGCGGATGGGAATGTTTTCCGCTATAGCGATCGCCATTCACAATTTTCCTGAAGGATTGGCAACCTTTATGGCGGCATTACAAAATCCTGCTTTAGGCATTAGCATCGCTGTTGCGATAGCTATTCATAATATCCCGGAAGGCATTGCCGTTTCTGTGCCAATTTACTTTGCAACAAAAAATCGGAAAAAAGCTTTTGTATATTCCTTTCTATCCGGCCTAGCTGAACCCGTAGGAGCACTTGTCGGTTATTTCTTAATATTGAGAATATTCAACGAAGCTATTTTCGGAATAATCTTTGCGAGCGTGGCTGGAATTATGGTCTACATTTCTTTGGATGAATTATTACCAACAGCAGAAGAATTTGGCGAACATCACGTTGCAATTTATGGGCTGATTGCAGGAATGGCATTGATGGCAATTAGTCTGCTATTGTTTGTCTGATAACTATTTAAATTGCGATCCAAATAAAATGTTGAATAATTTGGCTTATTATTTCTTCATAAAATAGGAATATTTAAATACTATATTAAGAAATAAAGCTCTTTTAATAGAGTTTATTCCGAATAGGACAGGTATTTTATTATTTGTTTTCATACCAGTCCCATTTTACTAATGAGTATAAAAGACTAAAAAATATAATATAACAAAGGAAAAATATAAAATACTTGATATATCTAATGAGTTTTTTATTATTCTTAAATAGTTATATGGAAATGTGAAAATATGTTCAGATATAATTAAAGATTCAATAGCTCTGTTTTTGTGGAGCGATGTTTATTAGCAAATACTACGTAGTAAGGCACTTCACCTAGTTTGTATCCACAGAAAGAGCAGCCTTAATACAGTTCTATTTGACTATTTTAGTTTGTATTGACAATTACCTTCTGCATATTTAGACTCTAGTCATTAATCAATGTCGTTTTCAACTGTCAGAGAGGGCAATTTTGAATAAAAACGTTAAATTAAAAGATGGCACAGAAATCTTATTTTGTAATCTGAAAAAGAAAGACAAGAAGCGATTAACTGAATTTTTCAAATCTCTTCCAAAAGAAGATAGAGTTTATTTGCGAAGGGACATAACGGATAAAGAGACTATTAAACAGATCATTAAATCGTCAACGTCCGGTGAGAGTCCGCGCATTGTTGCTCTGGACAAAGACAATATCGTAGCATACGGACTTTTAGAATTGGAAAGAAGGCAATGGAATAAACAATCTTGTGAAATCAGGTTGCTTATATCAAAGGATTATCGAAGAAAAGGGATAGGAATGCTATTGGCCCGCGAATTGTATTCATTGGCTATTAGCGAAAAGGTCGATGAAATAATTGTGAAAATGATGAAGCCACAAAAGTCAGCGATAAGCATTTTCAAACGAATGGGTTTTAAACAGGAAGCTGTACTATATGATTATGTTATAGATTTAGAAGGAATGAAACAGGATCTTATAATCATGCGGTGCAACATCACTGAAATGTGGAAAGAACTAGAAGAGTATTTAGAAGATTCTGATTGGCAAAGGGTACGTTAGCCCAGAACATAGCGTTCAAAATCTAATAGCCATTTTTTTCTCTCTAATCCTCCTCCATAACCTGTTAAGTTACTATCTTTACCGATACCCAATGGCAGGGTAAAATGATCGCAATGCGATTATGTCCATTAGCATTCGCAACGGCTCGAACCGCTTTTGGATTATTTAGTTTGATTGCCTGTTGTTGATATGACCATGTTTTGCCATAAGGAATTTTCCTTAACATTTCCCAAACAACCTTACATCCACAAAAAGTATTTCCACAATTAGGTATTATTTGAATAACAATGAATTGATTTGACAAAATCATTTTTCTATAAGAAACACTGTGCAGCACGAATCTTGTGATTTTTGAAATATAAATAAAGATGTTTAATAGACTATGAAGTTGTAAAAAATAATTATATATTAAACGTCAATTATTTAAGAATCTAATTGTGTTTATTGACCAATCTTTTTGGAATCAAATTGTATTATGCAATCACTTTTTTTTAAAAATTGAATATAAGGATTAGACTATGTTTAAAGAACATCCAAAGGGCCTGTATATACTTTTCTTTACGGAAATGTGGGAGAGGTTTAGTTATTACGGAATGAGAGCAATTTTAACGCTTTATATGATCACTGAAGTATCACAAAAAAATCCCGGATTGGGATGGGACGATGCTTTGGCACTGTCAATTTATGGATGGTATACAATGGCTGTTTACGTTATGTCTATTCCGGGTGGTATTATTGCAGATAGATGGCTAGGACAAAAAAAGACGGTCTTGTTTGGAGGAATTTTACTAGTATTTGGGCATTCAATACTTGCTATTGATGCTATGTGGGCTTTTGCAACAGGTTTAACTTTTATTGTCCTCGGAGTTGGCGGTTTAAAACCTAATATTTCAACAATGGTAGGAGGACTTTATAGGAAAGGAGATCCGAGAAGAGACCACGGTTTCACAATATTTTATATTGGAATAAATCTTGGTGCATTCCTTTCTTCTTTAGTAGTTGGAGGTGTAGGTGAATTATATGGCTGGCATTACGGTTTTGGATTAGCTGGAATAGGAATGCTTCTTGGAGTTTCAGTTTTCCTTTACGGGCATAAATATTTGAAAGATGTTGGTGAACCACCTGCAAAGAAAAAAGAAACAGAAACTGCAATACATTCTCCTCTGACAAAAATTGAAAAAGACAGAATGGTTGTTTTGTTTTTATCCTTTATAATTATTATTGTTTTTTGGGCGGCTTTCGAGCAGGCAGGCGGTCTGATGAACATTTATACTAATTCAAAAGTGGATCGGATGTTATTAGGGTGGCAAATACCTACTTCGTGGTTTCAATCACTTAATCCGTTTTTTATAATGACTTTAGGTACTGTTATAGCTACATTCTGGTTAAAGAGACAACGCTCAAACAAAGAAGCATCAACTTTATTTAAAATGGCAATCGGTACAATGATCATGGGTACCGGCTTTTTAATGATGTCAGGTGCTACATTACAAGCAGGCAGTGCTGGACAAGCCGGAATGTATTGGATTATTGCCGCATACTTATTACACACAATCGGAGAATTGTGTGCTTCACCAACGGCATTATCCTTTATTACTAAATTGGCACCTGTTAAATACGGGTCATTAATGATGGGGTCTTATTTTGCTGCAACCGGTTTGGGTAATAAAGTTGCTGGTATGCTTGGCGGTTCAGCTGCACAAGCTGGAGAATTACAAGTATTTACTGGAATTTTCATTTTTACCGCTGTATTTGGTATCCTTTTGCTTGTCTTTTTAAAGAAGTTAAAGGCGCTTACACACGGTGCTGAAGATCTTATTGAGGATGAATCAGAAATAGCAGTTGAACTTGATAAAGCCTAGTAAATTGATGGTTTTCTAATTAAAACAGGTGTTTTATATTCAAGTTAAAAAACATGAAATCATCCTCAATATATGCAATTTATCGAGTATGATTTTTCTGAGAGCGATTGCAGGCTGGATCTGCCGATCCCTGCCGCGTGAAGACAGTGTTTAACGAGGAGAAATTTTAAAAGTGTGCTACAACAGTGCTACGCTACTGTCCACTTCTGTCATAGTAAACTAATAATTAACATAAAAAGCCCTGTGAAAAACAGGGCTTTTTATTATCATCTTTTTAGATTAAAACATATATCGCAGACCGACCTGTAAACCCCATCTAGAAAATGGACCTGGATCATCAATAAATGTTTCTTTGATATCACTATTAAATTTCAAAATCGGTTCGCCTCCGTCAGTCCAACCAGTAAGCTCGAGTGGTGTTGTTGCAGCCGGACTAGCAACTTTCCTTACACCCCAACTGTTATTCACAAGATTGGCAACATTCAATAAGTCGATAGTGAACTGGAATGCGCCTACATTGGTTTTGAAATTGTGTAGCACTCGTAGATCAATATTGCTGAACCAAGGATTGGTCAATCCATGCCTTTCTGCAATTTCACCACGATGTTCGCTAAGATATGAATCTTGCTTAATAAAAGCATTTAAATCGTTCCAATTGCTTGATTCATCAAGAACAATATCGTTTGCATTATTGGGTATATAGATTAAATCATTTCCACCGACACCATCACCATTTACATCGCCTGCATAAGTGAATGAATAGCGATTACCGCCTGAATATGTATAACGATTACCTTCTGCTACTTCCACAAACACACCAATATTTGATGAATGTTCAGAATTCCAATTATGCGTATAATTTGCTGTACCAATTATACGATGACGGTTACCAAATTCTGAATAACTTAAATTCGGTTTATTCGGGTCTCCCTGTATAGGCTGGCTTTGCCATAATACACTTGCGATTTCTGTTGATTTTAGATTGTTCTTGGCTTGCAAATAAGTATATGCCAAACTTGTATTTAATCCCGAATCAAACTCTTTCCGGACTTGTGCTGTTATTGTAAGATTATAACCTTCATCAGTATTATCAATTACATATACACCCGCAGCTTCTCCGGGGTATGCTTCGTTTAGTTCACGATCAGTTGTAGTTGCACCATAATATGGTCTACCATCATCTAAATAACGTTCCGGAACATCTAGATCAGCATTCCTCATATAAATGGCATTAATATCTTTTCCATATACAACCTCAAATGTTCCAAGTAAACCCATTGGCAATTTGGAATCAATAGCAAAATTAGTTGTCCACACTTGCGGCCACTTGAAGTCCTCCACCATTGCATTTAGATCAAATGATTGTTGTAATACTGATTTACCTTCAGTATCTCTATTTTCGCCGCTGTCAGTCTCATTGGAATTCTCAGAAATACCTTCCCCGGGATACAGATTTGGATTTGCACCAGGATTAGAAAGGACGTTACCAATCCATACAAACGGTAAATGTCCTGTGAAGATACCCGTTCCGCCACGTACTTGCATTGAACGATCTCCTTTGACATCCCAATTAAAACCAAAACGCGGTGACCATAGTAATTGTGGATCAGGTAATTTGCTCTGATCAACAGTTTCTGGATCGTCATTTTCATCCAATAATGTTAGTCCTCTTGAGAATGGATTATCGATAGGATCAGTATTATACATTGGAACGTCAACACGCAGTCCAAAAGTGAGATTTAGATTTCTGGAAGCTACATATTCATCCTGTGCATAAACTGAAAATTGCCCTACATCTATTAACTCGCCCTTAAAGGGTCCTGAACCAACAAAAGAATTGAAATCAGCAAAATTGTCTGCATCATCTGGGTCGGTTCGTGCGAAAAAATTATCCAAAGATGAATAAGTCGAGGCTCCAAGAAAGTCCAAATATCCAGCACCAGGGAAGAGTAGATCGAGATCGCCCGTGAGTTGAAAGAGACCATGACGGAAGATATTGAAGGAATTAAAGAACTTAAATTGTTCATAATTCACACCAGCAGTAAAGACGTGTGGACCCATAAAGTAACTAATATTATCAGTAATTTGTAGGACATCCTGGTCGAGTATATTATGTATGGAAAAAGGTTCATACCCCACGGTTGTATATGTCACACCATCCTCTCCAATTTCAATTGTTGGAAAGTCTGCACTAAATGGTTCACGGAAATCACGGAAACGATTATAACTCGCAAAGAAATGGTTTGCTATTTTTTCACTGAACATGCTGTTTAATTCGAATGCTAGTGAATGTAAATTATTGTTTATAGCATAACCGGAATTTTGGAATGGTAAACTCGTACTATTTGGACCACGGCCAGTGCCATTAAAACTTAGTACAAAACCATGTGGACCTAAATCACGAACAGCATCAAGATAATTATATCTGAATGATGCATTGTGTTTATCGCTGATATTCCAATCAAGTTTTAAGAGCAACTTATCATTCTCAGTTTTATGCTTATATCCTTGGTATGATCCTGTATCGTAATCATAAACATCCATCATAACCTGACGAATTCGATCCATCGTGGAAGGGCTAACACGCGATTCTCCAAGCCCATTACCCTCAGCAGCCACAAAGTTTGATCCAGGATCTTCTTTGCGTTCCATTTCACCATTTACGAAGAAAAATAGTTTGTTTGGAATAATTGGTCCACTAAAAGTAAAACCAGTTTGGTTATAAAATTGATCAGGATCTGCAAATATCTCATTCCCATTTACTTTATTACCAACTAATCTGTCATTTTGTACGAAAGTGTAAATCGAACCTTTAAATTTATTAGTCCCGCTCTTGGTAATTGTATTTATTCCTGCTCCTGTATAACCACCTTCAGTGACTTTAAATGAGGCAACTGATACTTGCACTTGCTCAACCGCATCGAAGGGTATTGATTCAGCATTGGCTTGGCCACCTGGTGCTGGATCATCTAATCCAAAAGCATTGTTAAAGTTTGAACCATCAACTGATATGTTGTTATACAGCCAATTCTTACCACCAAAACTAAAATTGCCATCACTACGTGGATCTAATCGTGTTAAGTCTCGAGTACTTCTTTTAATTGAAGGCATTTGGGTTAATAAATCATCACCGATAAACGTGGCGGCACCAGTTCGGTCTGAATTAAGAACAGCGTCTTGAACTCCTGCAACTTCAACTTCCATCATTTCAATTGCTTTAACCTCAAGTTTAAAATCAATACCTTGAGTTTGACCCAATATCAAAAATACATCGGTTTTTTCTTGAGTTTGGTAACCGATATACGAAACAGTAATTTTGTAAGGACCTCCTGCTCGCATATTAGGAATGGTAAAAAGACCACCATTTCTGACAGATGCTCCATATTGGGCACCACTTGGTTCATGCACTACAACTACATTTGCGCCAACAAGCGGATTGCCATCAGTATCATTTACAAAACCATCAAGACCAGAAGTTGTGACTCCTTGGGCAAAAATTATGGAAGTGTAAAAAATAAGAATGGTAACTATGGCGCGAAGAGATTTTTGGTGTTTCATATTTACTCCTTGCAAATAATCTTTAAATATTCTAACAAATGAAAGGGGGGCATTTATTAGAGCCTATTGTAAATTTAATTATTAATAATATAATAAAAAAGCATATACAAGAAAAATGGTATAATATTTAAACAATGTATTAAATATTTAATAGTCTAAAACAAACAAAGGTACTCACAAAAGGTATTTTATTCCTTTCGAGATATTTCTTTTCGCCATTATATTTCCAAAGAAAGTGTGCCCACTTTGTAGTTTTTTGATGGTATTAAAATATACTATATACTTCACATAAATATATTTAAATATGAAAACCGAATTTGATATTATTGGATTTGATGCAGATGATACTCTTTGGATAAACCAACCAAACTATGATGACGCTGAAAATGAATTCTGTGAATTACTTTCCAATTATATTAACCCAGAAGCACTTTCTAAAGAACTATATATAACTGAGATGCAAAACCTTTCCTTGTATGGATATGGTGCTAAAAGTTTTATGTTATCAATGATCGAAACAGCAATTAGAATTACTAAAAAAGAAGTAACACAAATCATAATAAATGACATTATAACTCTTGGTAAGAAACTTATAAATAGACCTATCACATTATTAAATGGTGTAAAGGAAGTGCTGGAGTTTTTTAATGGAACAGGCATAAAAATTATATTAGTAACAAAAGGTGATTTGATTGACCAAAAAAGGAAACTCCATAATTCCAAACTTGAGAAATTCTTTCACCATATAGAAATTATGAGTGATAAAAAAGAATCAGATTATCTAAAACTTTTATCACATTTAAATGTTGAATCTGAACGATTTCTAATGATTGGCAATTCATTAAAATCCGATATTATTCCCGTTCTAAATATCGGGGGATTTGGAATACACATTCCTTATCATACAAATTGGCAACACGATTATGTCGATAAAATTGAGAAACACTCCAATCTTATTGAAGTAGAAAATATTGCCAAAATTATTAAATTATTCAGAGGAAAAAATAAATAACTCCAGCTTGCTAAGGTGACCCGATATATCCATTTGGTCATTCTGATACATTTTATTTAAAAAGAAATGTTGTGGGGGAGATTTTTCATCTCTGTATCTCTGGGCAGAGATTTATTTGGTGCATGATGATGGGCAGGAAACGTCAATATTAGCTTTGTAAAGACCAGGTCTCTTTGCAAAACCCACCGTTTTTGACACACTCAAATTAGCCCATTTGTTTTGGGACACGTTTTGGGGACTAATTGTCTGCTAAAATCAACAAAAACATATTAACAATGCTGACTTTTGGAGATGATACTGCCAATAATAAATTTAATAACATAGGAAACCATCTCTTTTTAGAGGCGGTTTCCTATAATTTTAAACGTAGGTTTACAGCATAATTACTACGTTTTTCTGAAAGTTATTTATATCGTGTTTGGTGTTCTCCAAAACTGTTTATCGTCTGTTGTGTAAATTATACTCGAACGATTACCAGTAATCTCATGGAAATTTTCATTTGTATGATTATAGCCCTCAGGAAGCAGTTGAACATAAATTCTTATCTTTCGTGGGTACATTTCATAAGCTGGAATACTGAATAGGGGAATTGCAATCCTGAAAAGGTTTTTAGTCATATAATCATATAAATATTGTTCACCGCCACCTTCATATGGT
Source organism: Fidelibacterota bacterium (assembly GCA_042577295.1). Lineage (GTDB taxonomy): Bacteria > Fidelibacterota > Marinisomatia > Marinisomatales > JAHJCW01 > JAHJCW01. The sequence goes on from JBHPEE010000001.1 coordinate 19,162, forward strand.
TCGTTGTTCCAGTTTATTTCTGGTGACGCAAAAACAGGTAATCCGTTCATGAGATTATTCCTTACTTCGGCTATGCTTAACAGGTTACCCTGACTATCTTTTACATAAGTCTCAAATGATGGATCTATCCAAAGCCATTTGTTCAGTGATGGAGAGAATACTTCAACAATAACATGCCATTCATGGATAATGAAAGGGTCTCCTTTGGGATAACATGAAACTATCCTTGATTTTAAACCCATTGCAAGGTATACCTCATTCATAACTGTAGAAATCATCCAACAGTTTAGCCCCTTTTTTTCTGTTTGACATAATTCAATTAACGCGTCTGCATGTCTATCGGTCGGTTCTCCTGAATTACCATCATGCCTTATAGTGTTATGAACCCAACTCATAAGATTAAGTATTTTTGAAACATCATCACCATTACCAGCGATTGAATCTAGATTATATTTCTCTTTTAATTCAGGCAGAGAGCCCCAATCCTCGTCGACATATATGAAAGGAGTCAATTTTGATTCAATCGCATTATATGTTTTGTATTCTTTTAGAATTTTACCCCATCCTTTTTCTTCAAACTTTACTAATAAATTCTGAAAATCTTGATTGCTTCTTATATTATTAAAGGCGACATCTCTACTAATATGATAATTGTTATTTCGATAGTAAGTAGAGTACGATGTAAACGCTAGGTCATAATAGTTTTGAAGATACACTAATGCAGAATCTGGTTGGTTCAATAAAGAGTATGCGCGAGCGATATCATAATTTAAATTTTCAAAATTAAGGATATTGCTTGTTTTTTTCTTATCATCAGATTCATGGTTTAAATACAAATTATACATCTTTTTCATTGATTCAATTGCTTTTTCATACTGACCTAATTCCCAACATGAAACTCTTTTGTCCTCTTCAATAGAGAATTCCTCAGAAATATCTATTTTATCCTGTGCCGTAATTATAAGTGAGAATAAAATTGGGATTATGATATAAATTGGTTTTTTCATTGATTCATCCTTAGGTTTATTAATAATATGACCCTAATTATGGTTAATTGTTGTCATGCTCTTTCAACTTATTCTTTTGCCTGTTCTCTTTATCCAATCTTAATGGATATGTTGATTGGTCCCGTACCATGAACCTCCTAATGTCTGACACAGTGGGTAGATCTGAAAAAAATACAAAAACAACCGAATGTATATCTAAGTTATAAAATCTTTGCCTGGATTATGGTATTAATTGTTTTATTACCACTAAATCTTTTTGAATTTTCGTTTCCATCATTTTTATCTCATTTGATTAACTTTATATGATAAGGCACTTGTGTACATATATCAACAATTAAACAATAATTCTGTTTAAATTGATTAATGCATTTAACAAATTTTAAACATATTGGAAAGAACGGATATGTCATGAATAAAATAATAATAGGTCTTGGGATTTGTGCGTTCAGTATTCTAATAATGAACTGCGCTCAAGCTACTATTAAAAAAGAGACAATACTTTATTCTAATATAATTGCAACAGACCAATATACGGAATTTAATCAAAGGGTAAGAAAAGCCGGAAATATTGAAACCCCCGTCGAATTGATCAAATATTATTTGGGTGAAATTGATGCAGATCAAGATATTGACATTTCCGTTGCCCAAGTAGAAAATAATCAATATGAAATCACTCTAATTCAAGAAAATATCAAAGATGATTCAATTGCAGGAATGAAAATCATTATGGTCGCTAAAATCTATAATAACCTATGGACTGTAATTGATATTCAACAAACTTGGAAATGCCAAAAAGGACGTGGTCCTTCCAAACTTAGTAAAAAACTATGTAATTAATTGCAACAAAAACAATGACACAAGTAGACAGAAATAGACAAATATATAGTTCTGTTATAGCACTACTTGTCTTAGAGATTCTCTAATGCACAGTGGCCTTTTAAGCCATTGTTCGAGCGTTCGCGTTGCTCCGGAGTATCGCCTAATTTCCCCTCTCAAACATAGTTTTTCAGAGTTATTTTTCATTTTCGCAGTGTATGGGTATGGCATCATTGTGGGTCAAGTTAAAATATCAGACAATAATATCTTTGGACATATTTTTATATATTTTATGGACTAAACCTAAGTATTATAATAGTAATTTATAATACAAATAGATGTCAAATTTTAAATATGTCGATTATCCCGCAATCGGGAATGTACTTTTTGAAAAAAGCAAGAAAGCAAAGCGTGTTATTATCTCATTTAAATCACCTTCAAACATAAGAGTAGCAGTACCAACGCATATAACACTTAGAAAAGCGGAATCTTATGTAAATCAAAAGTTAGCTTGGATAAAAAAACAACAAACCAAATATTCTAAAAAAATCAATGCTACCGAATTAACAAATGCCGTATCTTCTACAGAAAAGTTAAAACTTATAAATCAGGTTGAACTCCTTGCTAATAAACATGGTTTTACTTATGGCAAAATAACTCTGAGGAGAATGAAAACAAGATGGGGTAGCTGCACACATCATAACAACATTAGTTTAAACATTGGATTAATTGCGCTAACAGACGAACTAAAGGATTATGTTATTTTACACGAGCTTGTACATACTAAAATCAAAAACCATAGCAAAAAATTTTGGGATGAATTAGGCGGTATTATTCATTATCCTAAATCATTTAATAGGGAATTAAAACAAAACTATGGATTGTAGGCGATTTAGATTGAAAAACTTTATTAAATTACTGATACGAGGACATTTGTTTGTTTTATATGACAACCATTCTTTATGAATGATGTCTATGATTAATATAACTATTATTAAATAAAAAAAATATAAATCTATGAAATATTTAAAACTCTTTTTATCGTCGATTTCAATTGTTTTAATTGTACTCAATGCTTTCAGTTGCAAAAAGGAAAACTTATCAAAAATTCCGATTACTACAAATTCTGAAAAAGCTCTTGAGTATTACAAAGAAGGGGAAGCACTTTCACAAAAATTGCGCGGACAGGAAGCGGTATATTATTATTTAAAGGCCATTGCTGAAGACAGGGATTTTGCACTAGCATATATGCAATTAGCTGTCGTTCAAACAACTCCCAAATTGGTATTCAAATATCTAGATAAGGCAAAATCATTAAGTAAAAATACTTCTGAAGGAGAACAGCTCACAATTCTTGCTGTTGAAGCAAATTTTGATAATGACCGTGAAAAAGAAAATAATTACTATTTAGAATTAATTGAAAAATATCCAAATGATGAAAAGGTTCAAAATAGATATGGTAATTTTTTATACAGTTTACCAAAATATAAAGATGCAATCAGACATATGAAAAAGGCAATAGAAATAAACCCTGAATTATCGCAGCCATATAATATGTTAGGTTATACTTACCGACAACTCGGAGATTATGATGAGGCTGAAAAGTATTTCAAACAATACATTGATATTATTCAAGACGATCCAAATCCCTATGATTCATATGCTGAATTATTACTTAAAAAAGGAGAGTTTGAAGAATCCATTAAATATTATCAAAAAGCCCTTGAAATGCAACCGAACTTTATCCCGTCCATTATTGGTATTGCAAATAATTTAATGCTTATGGAAAGACACGAAGATGCTTGTGATGAATTAGAACGCATCGAATCTCTTTCTAATGATCCTGGGAACCTAAAAGCTATGCATTTTGCCAAAGCAGTAGTAAATGTAGATATTGGAAATTTCGAAAGAGCTATTAAGGAAATAAATGAAAACATTTCAATCTCAGAGAGCATTGATGATGATTTGGCAATTGGACAAGATCTAACAAACTTGGGTGTTTTACACTTATTGCATGGGAATTATGAAAAAGCCTTGAAATATTCAGAAAAATCAATAGAATATTTTGAGAAATCCAAAATTTCACAAGACTTGAAATATTATTTGCGCAGACAATTATTTAGAACTGCAGGATGGGTCGCTTATTTTGAAAAGGATATCGACGCATTAAAAAGATACAAAGACAAGTATCAATCTTCTGCACAAAAAACTCTGAATCCAAATGAAATAAGAAACGTTCATGAACTCGCAGGTCATATTAAATTGTTGGAAGAAAATTATATTAATGCCATTCGTGAATACAAACAAGCCACCCAACAGAATCCACTTATATTATATTTGACTGGCACAGCTTATGAAGCGCTCGGGGACGTCGATAAGGCTCGTGAGATATATGAATCAGTAGCACATTTCAATTCATTAAATGATTTGAATTATGCTTTTATTAGAAAGACTGCATTGGCAAAGTTGAACGACTAAACAAGCATTACTTCACATACCAATCAATCATATTTTCAATTGCTTCAGAGCAAACTTTACAGAACTCGCTACGATTACGAGAAAACATGATGCAGTCCACCTCCGGACGATATAGTCCTTTGGCTAGATAACGTGCCCCTTCAAAAGCGCCGACTTCTCCATAATATTTCTGAGATTTTAATATAGAACTTGTAGATTTTTTGAATTCATCTGTTAAGTCTTCCATTTCTTTTACACTTGCTCCTTCATCAACCATATTTTTGCGATTTTTTGAATACTTAAGTGCAATTTTATCATAATCAGATTGATCCCAATATGTAGGAATCGGTGTATTTTCTTCAACTAAATGTTTCCATTTTAATTTTTCAGGATCAAATAGAGCAGTCACATTTGGTTTATTTGGCTCAAACTTTGGTGAAGATATTTCATAGGCAGTATCAGATGTATAATATTCATCCTCTAATCCTGCAAAAGAATGTCCAAATTCATGTACAAATACATAATCTGCCTCGTTGGATAGTGCAGACACCGTTGACCACAAATTATATATGCCACCACCGCCGTATTTTTGATCGTTAAAGATTATCATAATTGCATCATAGGGAGCTTGAGCGGCAATCTCTCGTATTTTTTTATTGGCAAATGTTAGAACATATCTATCTGAATCAAAGGAATTAAAACGTAAATCTAGTGCGGACTTCATCCACACATTTTGCCGCGGATTGCTGATACCTATATCCTCTGAAAACACATCAACCGCCCAAACATTAAAATCTGATTTACGAGACTTAAAAGGCTCGGTATTAAACATCACCCCAATCAAATGCTTAGCATCATTTTTAAATTGTTTTGCATCTTCCTTGCGATAGCCATCGCCAAGAATTAGAATATCAACTTTATTTTCTGCTAAACCATTATTAAATATTCTCCACACTTTGTCATTATTTGCCACAGACGAACGATTCACAAAACGGCTTGCTGGATCGTGTTCGGTATTATATATTGTTTTATAAGTACCGTCAGGATTGCGCTTTTTCAAGGCTAATCGGAATGGATGTTTCGGTTCCGGGAATCGTTGTGATTCATGGATAGTACGCCACACGCCGTCTGCGGCTTCGCTGGTAGTCTGCCACTCACCAAAAATACTTGCAAAAGCGTAGGAATAGATTATTTGATCTGACGCTACGTCGATTACTTCAAAGCGGTAAAGACCTAAATGCATATCATCAATTAAATTGGTCTTACTGCCTGACCAAGCACCCTCCAAGCGAAGTTCATCTAAACTAACGCGTTCCGTGTCGGTTACACCGCTATGAAAATAATCAAACCGAAGTGTATTATCTGTAAAATAATCAGTGAAGATTATATTTTGACAAAAACCAATGGATAAAATAAATAATAAGATACGATACATTATTAAAACTCCAATTTCAATTATTGTTCGGTATTACGCTATAGCATTTAATCTTGTTTTCGCAAACAAAAAAGAGGTTCTAAATTCAAGCTTAATTTTACAGAATAAAAATACATTTCAAACAAATAAAAAATATATTTCTATGACAAAATCAAACGATTCATTAATCCCGCGCCATATAGGTCCGTCAAAAAAAGACATTCACAAAATGCTAAAGGTTATTGGTTTGGACTCATTAGAAGATCTAGTAAATGAAACTATTCCTAAATCAATATTAAGCAAGAAACAACTTACAATTGGCAAAGATATTAGTGAATATGATCTTACACATTTATCCAAAATAATTGCTGCTAAAAACACGGTGTTTCGTTCATTTATCGGGCAGGGATATTATGGTACAAAAGTTCCAGCTGTAATTCAGCGTAACATTTTGGAGAATCCGGGTTGGTATACGCAATACACACCATATCAAGCGGAAATTTCTCAAGGTCGATTAGAAGCTTTGCTTATTTTCCAAACAATGATATCTGATCTAACCGGCTTGCCCTTGGCAAATGCATCGTTACTTGATGAGGCAACCGCTTCCGCCGAGGCGATGGCGATGTTCTTCCGCGAAGTAAAAGACAATAACCATAATGTATTTTTCGTTTCGGAATTCTGTCATCCACAAACAATTGACGTTCTTAAAACTCGCTCCGCTCCGTTTGGGATTGAATTAATTATTGGGGATCATCAATCCTTTGAATTTAATGATAATGTTTTTGGCGCACTTGTTCAATATCCGGCAAGCGATGGTGAAATATTCGATTATACTAATTTCTGTAAATCTGCCCACAGTTCGGGAGCTTATGTTGCTGTAGCGGCCGATATTATGAGCTTATTATTATTAACCCCACCCGGTGAATTTGGTGCCGATGTTGCCATTGGTAATACTCAACGATTTGGTGTACCAATGGGATACGGTGGTCCACACGCCGCTTATTTTGCAGCTAGTGAAAAATTTCAGCGTAAAATTCCCGGCCGGGTAATTGGCGTAACGATAGATAGACACGGCAATCAAGCATATCGTATGGCACTACAAACTCGTGAACAGCATATTCGACGTGAGAAGGCCACTTCCAATATTTGCACAGCTCAAGTATTATTGGCAATTATGGCCGGAATGTATGCTGTTTATCATGGACCGGAACGCTTAAAACAAATTGCTGAATCTATCCATCAAAAAACAAAATATTTAGCGCATGGGATTTCAAAGCTTGGTCACAAAGTTATAACCAAATCATATTTCGATACTTTAAGAATATCGTTAAACGGAAAATCCGCTAATGAAGTGCGTGAACTCACCGAAAAAGCACAAATTAATTTCCGATATTATGATAATGGAGATATTGGAATTAGTTTAGATGAACTAACAACAGAAAAAGATATTGATGACATTTTAAAAACTTTAGCCACAAATGACATCCATCTACGCCGAGGCTATCGCGGACAGGCTGATAACTCTAATATTAAAAACAAAGAGGATGAATACATTGTTAAATTAAAAAGGAAATCGGACTACTTGACGCATCCAACCTTTAGTTTATATCATTCCGAGACTGAGATGATGCGCTACTTACATCGTTTGGAAATTAAAGATTTATCGTTAAACACCAGTATGATTCCGCTTGGCTCGTGCACTATGAAACTGAATGCCGCATCCGAAATGATGCCAATATCTTTGCCTGCGTTCACTGAATTACATCCTTTTGTTCCAACTGAACAAGCACAAGGATATCATCAAATAATTGAGGAATTGGGAAATTATTTGAAAGAAATTACCGGACTACCTTCTATTTCTATGCAACCAAATTCAGGAGCTCAAGGAGAATATACCGGATTAATGGTAATTCGAGCCTTTCATCAAAGTAATAATGAATCCGGGCGCAATATTTGCTTAATTCCTGCTTCTGCACATGGAACAAATCCGGCAAGCGCCATAATGGCAGGTATGAAAGTTGTCGTTATCAAATGTGATGATAATGGCAATATAGATATTACTGATTTACGAACCAAAGCCGAGCAGTATAGCCAAAACTTGGCGGCATTTATGGTTACCTATCCCTCAACTCACGGCGTTTTTGAAGAAGCAATCGGTGAAATGTGTGACATAATCCATAAAAATGGCGGACAAGTTTATATGGATGGTGCCAATCTGAATGCAATGGTTGGGCTTTGCTATCCCGCTGATTTCGGTGCGGACGTAATTCATATCAATCTGCATAAAACCTTTGCTATTCCACATGGTGGCGGCGGTCCCGGAATGGGTCCAATTTGTGTTGCCAAACATCTTGCTGACTTTATACCTAAACACAGTGTCGTTAATACTACTGGTGTAAAAGGCACAACTGCTGTGTCAGCTGCTCCGTGGGGCAGCGCCAATATACTACCAATTTCTTGGGCATATATTACAATGATGAATGGTGCCGGGCTAACCCAGGCATCGCAAGTTGCGATACTGAACGCCAACTACATGGCAAAGCGCTTGGAAGAACATTTCCCCATCCTTTATCACGGTGCTAAAGGAAGAGTTGGACATGAGTTCATAATTGACCTGCGTCCCCTACGTAAAACCTCAGGGATTACCGAAGAAGATGTTGCCAAACGCTTAATGGACTACGGATACCACGCTCCCACGATGTCCTTTCCTGTTCCCGGAACACTGATGATCGAGCCGACCGAAAGTGAATCCAAGACTGAATTAGATAGATTCTGTGAGGCATTAATTTTAATAAAGCAGGAAATTTTAGATGTGGAGAACGGTAAGGCAGACAAAACCAATAATGTTCTTAAAAACGCTCCGCATACTGCACAGGAAATTGCTTCGGATAATTGGAGTCACCCCTATTCTCGTGAACAAGCTACTTACCCCACCGATTGGCTCAAGGAAAGCAAGTTTTGGCCTTCAGTTGGGCGTGTTGACAATGCTTATGGTGACAGGCATTTGGTGTGTGCTTGTCCACCAATTGAGGAATATGAATAATACAGATAAACAGTATTTTTATTAATTATTCTGCAGTTCTTCTAATTCCGTTAATAAAACGAAATAGGATTCCTCAACTCTTTTCTCTTGCTCCAGAAATTTTTGTATCTTCTCATAATCACTTGCAATATTAGGATTTAATAAATCCATTTTAATATTTTCTAAATTTTTTTCTTGCTCTTTGAGCTTTCGTTTTAACACCCTGATTCTATTTTCAATCTTCTTTTGTTCTTTATAATTTGATTTATTTTTAGTTGTTGGCTTCTCAATTTTTTCAGTTTTACTGTTCTTATTGATCTCTGATCCCTTTTTCCAGCTATAATAATCATAATTGCCGGAATATATTACAACTCCACCATTTCCAATATCATATGTAGTATTGGTTATTTCATTTAAAAAATGTCGGTCGTGAGAAATACATACAATTGTACCTACATATTTCTTCAAGGCTGCTTCCACTACATCACGCGATATCATATCAAGATGATTGGTTGGTTCGTCCAATAGCAATAAATTGGCAGGTTGAATTAGCATTTTAGCAAGCGCTAAACGCGATTTTTCACCTCCGGAAAGCACCTTAATAAGCTTGCTTACAGAATTACCTGAAAATAAAAAACTGCCTAAATAACTCCGTATTTCTGATTCATTTTTACCGCTCGAGGCACTTTGCAGTGCTTCAAATACTGTATGATTAGGATTTAGTGTTTCTAATTGATGTTGGGCAAAATAAGCGATTGTCACATCTTTCCCGGGGCGCAACGTTCCTGTAGAAATCGGTTCAACACCGGCAAGCATTTTTAATAAAGTTGATTTCCCCGCACCGTTATGACCAACGAGACCTATCGTCTGTCCTCTTTCTATTTCAATATTAAGATTATCGTACACTGAAATCTCATCATAATGTTTACTGACATTTTTTAGGCTGACAACTTTCAATGGACTCCTCGAAGGAAGAGGTATTTTTATATTTATACGTTTTTTATTTTGAGTCGGTTCATCGATCAATTCTAATTTTTCTAATTGTTTGATCTTGCTTTGTACTTGTCTTGATTTAGTATTTTTATAGCGGAATCTCTCAATAAAACGCTTAGTTTGGGCAATCATATCTTGCTGGTTAGAATATGCAGCTTGCTGTTGCTCTATTCTAATTTGTTTTTGTTTTAGGAAGCTTGAATAATTGCCATTATACAGTATTACTTTGGCCTGGTCAATTTCAACAATATGATTGACAGATTTATTTAGAAATTCCCGGTCGTGGCTAATCATTACTATGCTTCCTTTCCAGTCCGCAAGAAAACTTTCCAGCCATAACGTTGCGTCTAAATCAAGATGATTGGTTGGTTCATCTAAAAATAATACATCGGGGTTTTGTAGCAATATTCCCGCTAAAGCGACACGCATCCGCCAGCCACCACTGAATGTATCAAGATTTCTTTGAAATTGATCTGTTGTAAACCCAAGACCACCCAAAATTTCTTTGGCTCTCTTATCAATAGTCCATCCACCAATACTATCAAATCGTTGTTGCAAATCGCCAAGTATCTTTAGTTTTTTTGTATCGTTAGGATTGTTTGTTATTTCTGATGAAATAATTGCCAGCTTGTTTTCAATCTCTCGTATTTCAGGAAAAGAACTCAGCACTTCATCAAGTATTGATTGATTAGTACCAATAATAATGTCCTGCGGTAAATGACCTATCGAAAGTCCTTTGTTTTTCAGAATAGTACCTCCGTCGGGAGATTCATCACCAAGCATTAATCGTAAGAGTGTTGTCTTGCCGGAACCGTTTGGACCAACTAATCCAATGCACATATTCTTTTTTATCAATAATGATACATTGCTAAATAAAATTCCGTCCGGATATTCCTTTGATATATTATCTAATTGAATCATTTATGTTTATTTACTTGAGCCTTGCGAAGGTTCCAAACCTTTGCAAGGATTTTTTGTTTAAAGTATATTACCAACCAAATAATCTATTTCGTTTTCTATCAGCTTCACTGTAACAATTCTATTTTGTAATTCTTCTGTCCCCGCTGCGATAACTTTTATATAATTTTCGGTGTGTCCCTGTATTTTGCCATTAAAATGTGTTTCAAATAGCACTTTTCTTTCTTGTCCGATAAATTTATTATAAAATGTTTTTTGCTTTGAATCGGATAATTCATGCAAAATTTTGCTTCGTTCTTTGCGTTGAGCATGGGTAACAATGTTTTTGAAATCTAATGCTCTAGTATTGTCACGTGGGGAATAGGAAAATACATGTAAATATGAAATATCTAAACTATTTATGAAATCATACGTCTCTTGGAAATATTTTTCTATCTCGGTAGGGAATCCGACTATTACATCGACTCCAATACAACAATCAGGCATGACAGATTTTATTCTATCAACCCGTTCGGCATATAATTCCCGCTGATACCGGCGACGCATATCTTTCAAAATTTTATTTGAACCGGATTGCAAAGGAATGTGGAAGTGCGGTACAAATAGTTTTGATTCTGCGATGAATTCAATTGTTTCTGTGGTTAATAGATTAGGTTCAATTGATGAAATTCTAATACGATCAATATTTTCTAATTTGTCTAATTCCTTTATTAAATCATAAAATGTTTCATTTGTACCGCTTCCAAAATCACCAGTATTTACACCGGTTAGTACAATTTCTCGAGTATTTGTTTTATCAATTTTTTTTGCCTGCTGCATCGTATTTTTGATATTATCACTTCTACTCTTTCCACGTGCTAAGGGAATTGTACAGTAAGTACATTCATAATCACAGCCATCTTGTACTTTGAGAAAGGTTCTGGTTCTTTCATCTCTAGAATAAGAAGAATGAAATTTGTCTAGTCTATCAATATTGCCATGATAATCAAACATACCTTTGTTATTTTGAAAATCCTGATAATGTTCAAATACATTATATTTTTCATCATTGCCTAATACTGTACTTACCCCAGGTATAGATTTAGATTCTTCCAGATTTAATTGAGAAAAACATCCTACCATAGCAATAAAAGCATCAGGATTGTTACGATTGGCTTGATGCACAGCTTTTCGACAATCTTTATCAGCATTTGCAGTAACAGTACAAGTATTTATTACGTAGACATCTGCTTTGCAATTAAAATCCACTATATCGAATCCTTGATTTTGAAATTTGCGGGAAATGGTCGAAGTTTCAGCAAAATTTAATTTACATCCAATGGTCTTGAGTGCTATTCGTTTATTCATAATCTCATAAAATTTGGGCGGGAATTTCGCCAAAAAAGATGTCTCAAACAAGTCATGAACAGCGCAATATATTCTTAATGAGTGTTAAGTTTGCTCCATGTGGAGAAAGAAAAATATTAAAGTTGGCTTAGCGTTAGGGAGTGGTTCCGCTCGCGGTTGGGCGCATATTGGGGCTATTGAGGCAATTGAAGAAGCCGGAATTCCGATTCACTATGTTGCAGGTACAAGTATTGGGGCCTTTGTGGGGGCAGTTTATGCAACCGGCGATCTTGACAGCTTAAAGCAATTTGCTTTACAGATGGATTGGAAAAAAGTTTTATCGTATTTTGACGTTGTTTTCCCACGTTCCGGATTAATGGACGGTAAAAAAGTACACGAATTATTCTCGATTCATACTAAAGCAAGAACTTTCGACGATTTTAAGATTCCTGTTAAAATAATTGCTACCGATTTAAATACCGGAGAAAAAGTAATAATTGATTCCGGTAATATCATTGAAAGTATTCGCGCAAGTTTGTCAGTTCCAGGAGTCTTTACTCCTGTTAATTTAAACAATAAGTGGTTGGTGGATGGCGGGTTGGTAGATCCGGTTCCGGTAAAAGTCGTACGTGAAATGGGCGCCGATATAGTTATTGGTATTGACCTCAACTCCCGGCTTTCGAATAGCAATTTTCCAAAAAAAATAAAGAAGCCAGACAAAGCCAAACCATCACTTAAAGAACGAAATGAATTAATTGCCCGCATTTCCGCACAATACGGCAATGCCGAAAAAGCGGTTAAAAAGCAAATAAGTCGTTGGTATACGCCCAGTTCCAGACCAAACATTCTCGATGTACTGGGTTCATCCATCGGTATTATGGAAGAGCAGATAACGCGCATCAATTTAGCAATGGATCCTCCTGATATATTAATTCAACCGCGATTGGGAAACTTGAAAATGTTTGATTTTGATCAAGCCGAACAGTCAATACAAGAAGGATATACGCAAGCCAAATATCAAATTGAGAATATTAAAGCACTGCTTTAGTTATTTCTGTTTCTCTTCCACAAAAAAAGTATCATTAATACCTTTATTAACTTTATAATCTGAAAATTTTAGGGTGATCATTCCTGATATTCCATTTTTTTGTGAATCCCCCTGCTGGCTACCAAATTGATGTTTCGCTCCAAACGTATCTTCCATTCCGGATGACATTACGCCTAAATATTTAAAGCTAATGATAGTTTCTTTTGGTAAATAAATATCTTCGGCAACTGATCCATATTCTGTTTCTATTTCAACAACTTTTGATGTATCCATCCAAGTTTCAGATTTTATTAATGTCCAGTTACTACGGTCAACCAATAGCCGCATTTTCAAATTTGGTACAGAACTCATATCACTCATCTTTTTAAATGTCAATGAATCGGGATTGAGCCTCCCTTGCAGTATCCAAACTTGTTTATCATCAAAATACTCAGCTCCTACAACCGCTAAATCAGATAGATTGTCAAATATATCAACCGGAGATGTGATAATTCCTGATTTTGGGATTGCGGCAAAACCTTTTGTCTCTATTTTTTTCAAATTGGGCTTTTTAAACCAAAATTCAACTCGTTTTTTCGGCATCCTAAGCATTGGTGTTTTTATAGATATATCGATACGGACATAATAATCTTCTATTTGATTGTATTTTTTTTCCAAACTATCCAAAACAGATTCAGCTGTAGGGAAAATACTTGCCGAGGATTTGTTATTACCTTGAGCACTTAGATTGATAAATATTGTGATAAGTACAATAAATATTATTTGTTGCTTCATCAAGTTGAAATATCCTTTCTTACAAATTGAATAATACTTATTGATATGAATATCATCGTGTATATAGCTAAAATGAGAGCATCATTGCCAATGTCTCCCCATGGAATTGGATCAAAAAATGCTTTTTGCCAAATATCAAAATATGATGTGAATAAATAAGGGCTAATTTTTTCAAAAATATCGATAGGAATATTTGCAATAGCCAATCCAATTATTATTATCGCCATCGCTCCGATAATTGGTCCAATACCATTATTAACCATTGATGAGAACATAAAACATAAAGTAACTACAACTATCATAACAAAGGAAGCAAAAAGAAATGCAAGAGCAAATCTTGCCCAAGCCATCTCCTGTGGTAATATTAATATCCCCTGATCGAAAACAACCAAATCACCAACTCCAAGCCATAAAGAACCCAAACCAAGACTCGTTATTACAAAAAATGTAATTAAGATAATAGTATATATATATGTCGCAATTAATTTTGCGATTAATATCTGAAAACGGGATATTCTCCTTGTTAATATTATTCTAAAGGTCCCTGCGGCACCCTCGCCGGCAACCACATCCCCAGCTACTAACATTAATAAGAACGGGATGTGTACCCAAAGAAAATTCATTGTAATATATGTTACCAAAAATCCATTGAATATTGAACCAATAATAATAAAAGAATCGCCTAACTGACGTGTAATGTCTTGCTCAATACCCGTAGCACCCTTAGAAAATCCCCAAATAATAAGTGGCATTAAAATTGCCAGCGCCAAGAAACCGAGCATACTTCGTACTTTCCCAAAAATCTTAATTAACTCAATACCTACTAATTTTAACAACATCTTAAATACTGTCTCCAGTAAGTGATAGAAAATAATCTTCTAACGAAGTTCGCGGAATAATAGCTGACACGTCAATATCAGCTTTTACCAATTCGCGCGTTAGTTGCTTCAAATTTTTATTTGCGATTCTAATTTTAAAGATTCCATCACTTTCAGTAATATTTGATACATAGTCTAAGTTCTCAAGAATCTTCCTTGCTTTTAATAGCGGTTTGATATTTATCTCAGTAATAAATGTGTCAGATTCACTAAGTAAATCATGCACGCTACCAATTTTAATTAATTTACCTAAATTAATTATAGCCATCGTAGTACAGACCTGTTCCACCTCATGTAATATATGTGATGACAATAGTATTGTAATGCCTTTGTTCGATAGTTTCCGTATAAGATCACGCACTTCTTTCATTCCGCGTGGATCAAGACCATTTGTGGGTTCATCCAGTATTAATAATTTTGGGTCACTTAATAATGCCTGAGCAATTCCTAAGCGTTGTTTCATTCCTTGCGAATAAGCTTTTACTTTATCTTCTCCTCGATCGGTTAATCCAACGATCTCTAATATTTCGTCAATTTTATTTTTTTTAACGTTATCCATTGTCGCTAAGAGCGATAGATTTTTATATGCTGATAAAAATTCATAAAAATCAGGACGCTCAACCAATGCTCCAACTCTCTGTAATGCCGAATTCTTGTTTTTTCTTAACGATTTACCGAATATTTCAATATCACCTTCATCAGGCTTAATTAACGATAGCATTGATCTAATAGCTGTCGATTTACCAGCACCATTCGGCCCAAGGAAACCAAATATCTCTCCTTCCTTAATCTCAAAAGATAAATTATCGACAGCCTTACGTTTACCAAATGATTTTGTCAACGCTTTAACTGATAATATTGATTCTGGCATGAAAGAATTTCCATAGTTTAAATCATAGAAAAAAATATTTCTTTAGATAAAATAAAAAATTATTAAAAAGACCTTTTTGTCTTGTAATGGTGTAATTATTGTTTTTAAATTCTGTAGTGTATACAGCAGTATTTCAGCATTGGCAAATACAGATACAATAATATGAATGACAATTTAATAGAAAATCCTACTACTCCATTATTCCCATTAAGGGTAGCGGCAGACTTAACGAGTACTTCAGTCTATGCTCTCAGACAATATGTTGATTTAGGTCTAATCATTCCGTATAAAACCCCTACTAATCGAAGATTATATTCCAGGGTTGATATCCAAAGGATTCTATGTATCCGAAGATATCTTGATGAGTACGGTTTAAACACTGCCGGAATCAAGGCACTTTTTGCTGCAGTTCCATGTTGGCTCATAAAACCCTGTACGGAATCCGATTGTGAACAATGTGATGCGTATACATCATTTACCCAACCGTGTTGGCAAGTATCTGTTAAAGGACCTACTTGTCAAGACGTTGATTGTCGTGTTTGTAAAGTTTACCGATTACCAGAAGAGTGTAATGATTTAAAAACAATATTTAAAAAATTTAATGAAGAAATGAATTATCAAAACAATACAAGTAAGGTAAATAGTAATAAATGAAAAAATTAGTCATATTAGGAGCCGGTACAGCCGGCACAATGATTTTAAATAAATTAGAACCTGTCCTGGATAAAGAGGATTGGCAAATAACCATAGTAGATCAATATGAAACACATTATTACCAACCAGGCTTTCTGTTTATTCCCTTTGGTATTTATAACAAAAAAGATGTAATAAAACCAAAGCGAGACTTCTTTCCATCAAGCGTTGATGTTATTTTCGATTCAATTGATAAGATACAACCAGATGAAAATAAAGTTCTCTTTGCAAACAACAAAGTGTTGAACTATGATTATTTAATAATAGCAACTGGATGCAAGATTAATCCAGGTGAAACTGAGGGATTAGCAGAAGACGGTTGGCACAAAAATATATTTGATTTTTATACAATTGAAGGAGCAATAGGATTAGCACATTTTCTTAAATATTGGGAAGGTGGAAAAATGGTGTTGAATATTACGGAGATGCCGATTAAATGTCCCGTCGCACCACTTGAATTTGTATTCTTAGCTGATTGGTGGTTTACGGAACAGGGGATTCGTGATAAAGTAGAAATTTCATTTGTTACACCTTTGGATGGGGCTTTCACTAAACCACGTGCATCTAAAGTATTTGGAGACTTTCTATCTAAAAAAAATATAAACTTAATTCCTGATTTTAGCATCAGCCGTGTTGATCATGAAAATAATAAAATTATTTCTTGGGAAGAGAAAGAAGTTCCATACGATCTATTAGTTACTATCCCAACCAATATGGGCGATGAATTAATTGAGCGTTCCGGCATGGGCGATGAATTAAATTTTGTGCCTACTGACAAACAAACACTTCAATCTAAAAGCCATAAAAATATCTTTATTATGGGCGATGCAACCGATTTACCGAGTTCAAAAGCCGGGTCTGTAGCTCATTTTGAAGCTGATGTATTGTTTGAGAATTTCCTTAGTGCAATTGAAAATAGACCATTGAGAGCAAAATTTGATGGACATGCTAATTGTTACATTGAATCAGGTTTTGGTAAAGGTATTCTAATAGATTTTAATTATGATACTGAACCGTTACCGGGGAAATACCCCCTACCGGGAGTTGGGCCATTCTCCCTTTTGGAAGAAACAAAAATGAACCACTACGGGAAAATAATGTTCCGATGGATGTATTGGAATTTGTTATTACGCGGAGCCGAGCTGCCAATAGAATCACAAATGTTAATGGCGGGCAAGAGAAAATAAAATGGCTGATCAAAACTTAGAATTACAATTACAGTCGATCGATCGGAAATTAGATCTAATTTTTGAAGAATTGGCCGTGGTTCGCAGGCAACGAGAAGAACTGAACGAATTAAAACAAGATTTAACAATTATTGCAAAAGATTTATTTAGTGCAGCAATTGATGAATTCGAAGATATTGCACCGTTTGTTCAAACCGGAGATTTTTTGCATCTGTTGAAGAAAATTCTACAAAACACTCAAAATATCACTATGGTAATGACAAAATTTGAAAGTGGGTTGGATTTCTTTGCCGATGCAAAACCTGTTGGCAAAGAATTATTTAATGATACTCTAGAAAAATTAAATGAATTTGATCAAAAGGGCTATTTTCAATTTATCAAAGAGTTAATAAATGTAGCGGATCGAGTTGTAGAACATTTTTCAGAAAAAGATGTCAAGTTACTTGGTGATAACATTATTACAATCCTTGAAACTGTTAAAGGCTTAACGCAACCGGAAATGTTATCGGCAATGAATAATGCCGTTGGTATTTATCAGAATCTTGATCCCAAAGATACACCTCAGTATTCTATTTGGAAAGTGATGCGTGAACTAAATACACCAGAAATGAAAAGGGGTATCGGTTATGTGATCACCTTTTTAAAGAAAATTACAGCAGAACAAGAAAATCAAAATAAACAAAGGAGTTAAATATGGTAGCAAGAGAAATTGCCGGGGTTACAGTTGATGTTGATATTGATGGTTACATGACTGATTACAAATCATGGAATAAAGAAATAGCCGAAGCCTTTGCAAAAGAACAAGGAATTGATGAATTAACTGATCGTCACAATATCGTTATCGAATTTATGCGTAAGGAATTTGAAGAAAACGGTACCGGACCATCAATACGGAAATTAAATAAACAAAGCGGTGTTTCTACTAAAGAATTATACCAGCTTTTCCCAGGTGGGCCTGCAAAGAAAGCCGCACTTATTGCCGGAATACCAAAACCTCAAGGTTGCATTTAAGAATAGGAGAAAATCATGAGTGAATATGAGCCAATAAAAAAGGTTTCGCTTGTTTGTGCTAAGGGTGGATTGGAAGAAGTTTATCCATCATTGATTATGGCCAACGGCGCCCGCATGGAAGGAATTGAAGCATCTATTTTCTTTACATTTTTTGGTCTGAACGCTATTGTTAAAAAAACACATGGAAACTTAAAGGTTGCCACTGTCGGTAACGCTGCGTTAAACCTTGCGATGCCAATGTTAAAAATGCCGATTACAATGCCATTCCCAACATTATTAGGTGCAATTCCTGGAGTATCAAATTTTGCAACTTGGTTAATGAAAAGAGAAATGGAAAAACTAGATGTGCCACCCGTTGGCGAATTTTTAGAAATGATGAGCGATGCTGGTGTCGAAATTTATGCCTGTAAAATGACTGTTGATATGTATGGTTTAACTATGGATGATTTTGTGCCACAGGTTAGTGGAATAATGACAGTTGGCGAATTCTATGAAAAATCTGCCGGTGCTCAAATAATTTTTACATAAAACTATCGACCGATTAAACAAGTATACGGATAATATCTTAAAAAATTGCGGGCAATTTTCAAATAACCAATTGCCCGCAATCAATATAATATTATTTAAGCAAGACCATTTTATTGGTCTGTATAAATCCTTCAGCTTCAATCTGATAAATATAAACACCGGCATTTACCAAATTACCTGTATAATCTCTGCCATCCCAATTAATTGATCTACTCCCTACCGGTTCGATTTGGTTAACCAATGTAATAATTTCTCTGCCTAATAGATCGAATACTGAAATCTTTATATTTGATTCTCTGCTAACATCGTAAAAAATTGTCGTAGTCGGATTAAACGGATTTGGGAAGTTTTGGTGTAATTGGAACTCATTTGGAATTGTAAGATTTTCTTCCACGCTAGACAAATTTGTCAATTCATTAAACTCAACTGTATGATTATTAAAATTGGGGACAATTAGAATACCTGTGTTACTATTTGTTTTGGTTAATTTATTAATCTTTTCCGTGGAAGTTAATTCATGAAAAAAAATGTCTGCAGGTCCATCATGCTGGCTCGACACCAAATATGGATTATCAGATAAACCACCATTAACACCTGAAAAATCACTATTAAATCTATAGATGGAATTATTTCCCCAATAAGATATATAATAATTACCAACCATATCGCATGCAATACCATCAGGCTGATCTAATGTGGTTGCTCTAATTTGTGATATTGTTCTATCACCCATATTGACAGCCATTATTGGTGCATTGCTTATCATCGGAACAAATATTAACCGGCTATTATCACCATCCCAATACAATCCATTCGGGTTTGATAAACTTTCAGCTAATGTTTCATATGATCCCCCGCTAATGATTAATTTGTATATTTTTCCTGTTTCTGTATCACTGACAAATAAGATATCCGAATTGTCACTGGTTATATCATTTAAAAATCCCATACCTGGAATTACAACTGTTTGAGTAATTGTACCCGCAGGAAGCGATATAAAAACAACGCCTTCATCTGCTGCTGCAAAAAGCGTATTTCCAATTATACAAAGTCCTCTAACACTTGTTAAATCACTATTCAATACACTTTTTGAATTAGTATCATTAGCGTCAACTTTTAATATTTTCCCATCACCTTTATTTGAAACATAATAACAGTTATTGTTAGGATCATAAACAGCGCTTTCCGGATTATTGTAAGCTTGGGCGAATATTATATTAGAAAGGAATGGACATATAAATATTAGAAGAAATAATGACCTTATTAATTTCATATTAACCTCCAATTAATAAATTGATAGGTTATAATATAAATATAGTTGGTGTTTTTAAAAAAAGGGAACTTAATCGAACAGATTAGCAGGCTTCATTGTCAGAAAATAAAATAATATTGTTTAATTTACGGTAACCCATCGTGTCAATTGCCTAAAATTACTGTAAATTTGACCATGGATAATTCACATAAATATTTAAAAAATATACAATCAGATTTTATTGGGTTGGACACTCTATATACTCGGGCGGATGGCAAAAAAACCAAACGCATTTATTTAGATTCTACCGCTTCCACATTGATGATGAAGGCCGCTTATAATGCGATAGAGTCATTCTATAATCATTATTCTAACACACATAGTCTTCTACATTTTTCAGCAAAAACTGCTACACAAAATTACAAATGGGCGCATGATAGAATTTTATCCTTTGTAAAAGCAGATCCCAATAAGTATGCTTGTTTTTTTACTGGTAGTGGAACTACTGCAGGAATAAATCGCATGGCACGTGTTTTTCGCGATTATCAGCGCGATAGGGACGTAGTCATAGTATCATTAATGGAACACCATTCCAATGATTTACCGCATCGCAAACATGCGGGAAAAGTAGTTCATATACCACTCGATAATCACAGCGGAAAGCCGGGTTGTATTAATATGGAAGTTCTCACAGAGGAATTAAAAAAAAATAAGGATAGCATCAATTATATTGCGATGACCGGCGTAAGTAATGTAACCGGCATTATTAATCCGATTTATGATATTGCCGAATTGGCCCATAAATATGGCGCCTTAATTTTAGTTGACGGAGCTCAAATGGCTGCACACCTTCCAATTAAAATGAGTGGACATACCAATCCTTTAAGAAATATAGATGCTTTAGTATTTTCCGGCCATAAAACCTATGTGCCCGGATCGCCCGGAGTCGTAATTTGTAGAAAAGATATTTTAAGTTCTATGGAACCGGAAGAAGTTGGCGGTGGAATGGTTGATCAAGTACATGTAAGTAGATACACAATAACTGATAAATTTCCTGACCGTGAGGAGGCGGGGACACCAAATATTCCCGGGGCAATTGGTCTTGCAGCCGCAATTGACGTATTAGATAAAATCGGAATGGAATTTATTTACGAAGATGAAAATTTATTAATTACTGATGCTTTGGACCAAATGAAACAGGTCGAGAATGTAATAATATATGGTGAGACTAATTGCTCGCTCTGCCCACGGGCAGCATCTATATCATTTAATATTCGCGGAATGGATCATGGTTTAGTTGCAGCAATTCTCAATGACTATCATAATATAGCTGTTCGAAATGAGTGCTTTTGTGCACATCCATACGTAAAGGAAATGATAATTGAGGAGTTATTGGGCTCAAAAGTTTCTGATGATTTTGATTTTGATGCAGAGTTTAAGGTAAAGGCTGGAATGGTGAGAGCATCATTTGGTATTTATAGCACCAAAGATGATGTTACGGCATTAGTTTTGGCTCTAAAAGATATTGGCGCCAAACGCGATGAATACTCCAACCTTTACATTCTTGATGGAACAGGAATATATTGTCATAAAACCTTTAGACCGCATGAAGCAGATTTATTCAACGTAGAATCATTTATTAACGAGTATTTACAAAAGTTATAATCAATAAAATTATGGATTTTGCTGAACGCATAATAACAATACGAGATACAATAAATGATCATAATTATCGTTATTATGTATTAAATGATCCAATTATTTCTGATTATGAATATGATCAACTACTTCGTGAATTAGAAACGCTCGAGAATAAACATCCTGAATTAATAACATTGGATTCCCCGACACAACGCATTGGAGCTGAGTCATTAGCTGAATTCGGAACAATTAGACATACAATTCCTATGCAATCGCTATCAAATGCTATGAATGATGAGGAATTGATTGAATTTGATGCTCGCATAAAAAAGTTATTAGATACAGAATCAGAAATAAATTATGTTGCTGAACCAAAATTAGATGGCCTCGGCGTTGAATTGGTTTATTTAGACGGTGTGTTCACGCATGGCTCAACTCGCGGAGATGGCATAACTGGTGAAGATATAACACAAAATTTAAAAACTATTAAAGCAATTCCGTTAAAACTGAGAAGTGACAATCAACCAATTCCACAAATATTAGAAATCCGTGGTGAAGTTTTTATTACAAAGGATAATTTTCAGAAGTTGAATTACAACCAAGAGAAACAAAGTGATAAACTATTCGCGAATCCGCGTAATGCAGCTGCCGGCAGTTTACGTCAACTAGATTCAAACATTACTGCCAAAAGACCACTTTCCATATTTTGTTATCAGCCGGGGATGGTTGATGGTGTCGAATTCGCGACACACATGGAATTCCTTGGAGCATTGAAAAATTGGGGGATTCCGGTAAATCCATACATTAAAAATATTCTCGGCGCAAACGAAATACAAGAATATCATCATAATATGGAATCACAACGTAATGACTTGCCATATGAAATTGACGGTACCGTTTATAAAGTCAATTCTTTTGCACAACAAGACGCTTTGGGGCTTCGCAGCAGATCTCCGCGTTGGGCAATTGCAGGCAAATTTAAAGCACAGCAAGTAACAACTGTCATTGAAAATATTGAAGTACAAGTCGGCCGAACTGGAGCTATAACACCTGTAGCAAGATTGAGGCCAGTTCAAGTTGGTGGAGTAACAGTAAAAAATGTAACCTTGCACAATCAAGATGAAATTGACCGCAAAGATATTCGTATCGGCGATACAGTTTTAATTGAAAGAGCGGGCGATGTTATTCCGAAAATTGTTAAAGTTATAATTGAAAAAAGGCCACAAAAAACGCAAAAATATCAAATATCAGGTGTTTGTCCAGTATGTGAACATCCAGTATATAGGTCAGAAGATGAAGCAGTATTGCGTTGTCAAAATTTATCGTGTCCTGCGCAAATAAAAGGGAGAATTGAACACTTTGTCTCGCGCAATGCTTTAGATATTGATGGCTTCGGAGAAAAGCTTGTTGAACAGTTAGTTGATAAAAACATATTCACTTCAGTAGATAAAATATTTACTCTAAAATACGATGACCTTGCAACACTGGATAGAATGGCTGATAAATCAGCAAAAAATATTTTATCAGCAATAGAAAATTCTAAAAACACAACTTTCGCGAGATTTGTTTATGGATTAGGAATTAGAAATGTTGGTGAACATATCGCCAAAGTTTTGGAAAAACACTTTAATGCTGATATTTACGATTTTATGAATACGAATCAAGATGCGCTTGATAATATCTTTGAAATTGGTCCAATTGTGTCTGGGGGGATTATCAGGTTTTGGACAGATAATGATAACAAAAATGTTGTATTATCCTGTATCGATAATGGTATAAACATTGCCAAGCCGGATTTATTGTTTTCGGTACAAATTTGGAAAGGGAAAACTTTTGTCTTGACCGGCAGATTAGAAACGCTTACTCGCTCACAAGCAAAGGAGCTTATTGAAAAACTTGGTGGGCGAGTAAGCGGTTCGGTTAGCTCAAAAACTGATTATTTAGTAGCGGGATTCGAAGCGGGTAGCAAATTAAAGGTAGCTAAACAATTGGGTATTAAAATTTTATCCGAAAAAAAATTTAGAACTATTCTTAATCAAATATATAACAAATAATTAAATTAGGCGCTTATGAATAAACATGAAATGATGAGTATGAAGGATATCACCGATGATGTGGTATTACTAATCCTTGCTAATACTGAAGTATTGGCTGATATCGGTGTAACTCAAAAAACAATTTATGCCAAAGTTCTTGGCTATGATGATTATGGATTGTGGATTGAATTTTCTAACTTTAAAATACCAAAAATAAAAACAGCTAAAGGAGAGAAACCCAAACGTCCAATCTATCAATCTGTTACCGGTTCACTTTTAATACCCTGGCTATATATTACATCAATTGTGCATTTCCCGGGTGTCGAGGGTTTTGATTTTCCAAGCCCGTTTGAGTTTCATATTGGTTTTGATGCAGAAAAAGAATAAAACTTAGATTAGTTTACCGCTCAACATAAGGAATAAAAGCTAGTATTGTTCCGGGGAATTTATCGGTAACAATTAAGAAACCTCTATTATCCAAACGAACAATACCTTCCCAATTACGCGAGTCTCCGAATTCAGATAATTGAATATCAATTGGCGGTTTTTCTGTTCTGACTATTTGTCCATCTAATATTTGAAATTCTAATAATCGTTCTACCGGTTTAATATCCTCTTTTTTTATAATTATATAATTCAATTGCGGCTCTAGTAAATCATAGTCGCCGGGCCAAAAATAATTTGTCACCCAAAACCCGCCTTCACTGTCGATTTCAGTCGCGTCAGTAATCCGATATTCTGTGAACGGAAATGGTTTTATTGTATCTGATTTTAAATTTTTATCAAACTGATGATAAACCGGTGATCCGTTAACTTCCACAGAATTGACTTCATAAATTGCTATTACAGAATTATTATTTATTATGATTGTTTCGTAAGTCATATTACGCAAAGTAACCGGTGTGTTGATTTTTTTTAAACTTTTGCTATTAATTTTGATTTCACTCTTATTATTGTCAATAATTCCGCGGGCGATGAAACCCGAATTTATTTTACGTCTTTCTGCTTCAATTGTAACGTAAACCGTATCATTATTAAAAATAATTGATTCGTATCCTTCAAACCCTTTTATTTGTTTATCAAGACTTGATGAATTCCACCTAATTTCGTTTGGCAAAATCGTAGTTCGGGATGAATCAAGATATTCAATAATTTGTGTTTTTGGAATAGAGTATACCACATCCTTTGGATACTGAGGTAATAAAATTAAATTACCATTGTACCAAGCCAGTCCAGAGATTTCTTGGTTAGGACTAGTAATGTCCCCATTTAGAATAATATATATTGGGTTGATAGCTTGACTAAAAATAATCAATGGAAAAAGTATAATAAATTTGAATACAGTATTCTTCATGTACTTACATAAATTCCGTTGTGAATTTAGATGAGAACATTAAAACAAATGAATAACTTTGATCAACAACGCACAAAAATGGTGGAAGATCAAATCCGAAGCAGAGGAATCTCCGATAAACGCGTTCTGAGCGTAATGGCAACCGTCCCACGACATCTATTTGTAGATGAGCATCAACAGCGATTAGCATACTTTGATGGACCTTTACCAATCGGCCATGGACAGACAATCAGTCAACCGTACATCGTAGCTTTTATGACGGAAGAATTACGAATTCTAGCAAATCATTCAGTATTAGAGATTGGTACGGGTTGCGGTTATCAATCCGCTGTTTTATCAATGTTGGCAAAAGAGGTTATTTCATTGGAATATGTAGCAAAATTAGCTGAAACTGCTCGTAAAAGATTGAACCAACTCGACCATCATAATGTTCAAATTTACAATGCAAACGGAATGGATGGGTGGGAAGAAAATGCACCGTACGACAGAATAATCGGAACTGCTGCTCCTACATCCATGCCGGACAAATTAATTGAACAATTGGCACCACTAGGCAGAATGATAATTCCGGTTGGAGGTAGTATTTTTGATCAATCCCTTTTTATTATTACGAAGAACAAAAAAGGAGCAGTAAAAATTAAGCGTTCCCTTTCTGTGCGATTTGTACCAATGGTTGGTTAATGTAGCTTTACATACATAAAGTAAAATATAAAAATTTTAAGTTGTTTTCAATTAGCCAATGGTTTAGATATAATATTGTTTATTCGTTTAATGGCTTGTACATAGTTAATGTTTTCAAGTGAATCTAAATTTAATTCTTGTATCGTCTTAGTAACTTCTTCTGCTTCTGTAGATTCAACACTGACCGTATATAAACAATCATTTCCAAATATCACTTCGGCAAACTCGCAAATTGTGTAGTTCAAAATATATGCATATCTTTTTTTAAGAACCGGAATAACGAGTAAATCTTTATGCCGTTTTATGATGTCAACAAATTGCTTTTCATCCAATGCATTATTTTTTAATAATAGAATGTCTGCTTTAAGAGCAGGAAATATTTCATCCATTAATAATTTCTTGGAAACGGGAAAATCAAATTTCATCATTGTATTCCACTTCTCAAGATTATCCCGCACTTGTATTAACTTTTTAACATCTAACTTATTATTTTTTACTTTAATATTAGTATTATCAACAGTTTTTGATATAATATAAATTTCGTCAAATTTGCGTACACGCATTTCGTCGGGAACCGGCAAGGACAGTTCTGCCATTTTATTATGATAGTCAGTAAAATCATGACCAAAAGTACGAAACTCGAATCGCGGTGTAGTAGGCTCACCAATGTGGATTATTTTTTCACTCATTTTAATCCTATTGCCTATTAATCCTAACGTACATTATACAGAATACTTAGCTTATAGGCAGTAATAATATTTTTATACTATGAGGAAATTATCTAGTCTTTCGTACAAATCGTCAATTGATTTGTAATGTATTGCATTCATATTTAGAGATCTTGCTTTCTCAACGTTTTCGATTAGATCATCAATAAACAAAGATTTTTCCGCAATGGTACCGGCGATTTCCAAAGCCTTAAAATATATATCTTCTTCCGGTTTACGAGCCCCTACATCAAAGGAATAAATTCCACCCGTTACCTTGTCAAATAATTTGAAGCGTTCTTCTTCTAAAATATGATATGGATTTGTATTTGATAACAACCAAACTGGATACTTTGTTGTTAGGCTATTCATAATTTTTACAACCTCGGTTTCTTCTCCGATCAACAAACTCCACGCATTCCAAAATTGTTCTTCAGTTAAATTATTTGCCACCGGTAAATTATACATTACTTCATTAAAGAATTTCGAGCCCGATATCTCACCGCGTTCATATTTATGATGTGCCTCTTCAGGAAAGGATTTTACAATTTCTTTTTCAGTCAAATTTGTAAGTGCACTAAGTTGCTTTATTGTTCTTTCGGGATAAATGTTCAATAAAACACCACCTATATCAAAAAATATAGTATTGATCATAGAAATTATAATCTAAATTGTTTTGAGAGAATAATAATTAAAACGCCTAATTGACAATCATCAACTCTTTTGAGGTCTTATTAAGTACCTCATTTCCATCTTTTTTTACCCAAATATCATCTTCAATTCGTACTCCACCCCATTCGGTCAAGTACACACCTGGCTCAATAGTGACAACGTTGTTTTCTTCTAATACTTCTTCACTTTGTTGGCTTAAGCGCGGGTAAGTATGAATTTCAAGTCCGATACCGTGGCCTGCGGAATGTATATATTTGTCGCCGTATCCCGCATCTGCGATAATATTCCGCGTTGCATCATCAACGGTTTTACATGCTACGCCAGCTTTAGCAGCATCAATCCCTGCTTGCTGTGATTTTTTTACAAGTTCATATATTTCAGAGTGTTTTTCAGTTGGTTCACCCATTAAAATTGTTCGAGTCATATCAGCATGGTAACCGTCATATTTTGCGCCTGTATCTATTACTACAAAATCGCCCTTTTTCAATATTCTCTCACCAGGTTGAGCATGAGGTATAGCACTGTTTGGACCTGAAGCAACAATAGTAGAAAAGGCTTCGCCATCCGCATATTTCCAATAACGGTTAGCTATTTCTAAGGCAATATATTTTTCAGAAACACCAATTTTAATTATGTGCAACACTTCATAAAATACTTTATCAGTTATTTCTATCGCAGTTCGCAGTGCTTTTAATTCGCTTGCATCTTTCACAGCAGCCAAGTTTTCTAATATCTTTTTTGTGCTTTCCCACTTAACTTTAGGAAATAACTCTGTAAGTTGATTATATGAATTATACGATAATATTTCGCTTTCAAATGCCAGCTTTAATCCTTTGTGGATTAGATTATTCTTCTGAGCAATTTCTATATGTGTACCGTAATCGATGAAGCGTTCAAAGCCTTTTACTTCTTTTTTAGATTGTTCCTTATAACGACCATCTGTTATAAAATAATTTGCATTTGGTGTTATTATACAAGACCCGGCTGATCCAGTAAATCCACAGATGTATCGAATATTCGACAATCTACTGATTAGTATTCCATCAAGTTCTTGTTCCGCTAAAACAGCTTTCAGCCTATTTTGACGATTCTTGAAAATTTCCACAGACATGGTTTTATAAAATTATTGCGGTTCGTTCTCTTTGATTAATTTTTGGAGATTTTTCCGCTCTTGATTTATTAATGCTGAATCTGCTCCTTTTTCTTCCAACATTGACAATACGACAATTGCCTGCTGATAAAGTTTTTGTTTCTTTAAAACATTGACCATTGTGAAGGTTGCCATACGTGGACTAATATCTAACGATTGTAGTTCTTCTTCGCTTATTTTTTGCGGTTTAATTGACGGTGGCTTAGGACCAAGAATATTTTCCTCATTTTGAGCCGTTTTCTGTGGCGCGTCAATAGGAGTATCTTTTATTTCAGAGGCTGTCTCAATCTTTTGCTTAAGTTTTTTTACTTCACTATTTTTATTAGTAGGTTTCTTGATCTCAGCAATTTCCTTTTCCTCGTCTGGTTCATCTTCTTGAGATATAGGTTGTATTAAAAATGCTTTTGCTTCCGGATGAGTTGGATCGATTTCTGCAATTATCTGCCACAGTTTAGCGATAGAAGCGGGGGCTCTTTTTAATTTTAACTGTATCTTTGCTAAGTTTATTGCTGCCCTATAATGCAATGGTTCAACAGCCATTACATTTTTCAATAGCTTCTCAGCATTGATCAAATCACCAGCTAGCAGATTTATTTCCGCTAGAACAAATGTACCATCAACATTATTGGGGTGGTACTCTAAACCTATTTCACATACTTTTTTTGCTCTGCTCAGGTCCCCTTCTGTTTTGTAAATATCAGCTAGTACCGGAAAAAGTACTGTGTCAAAATGATTAGCAAAATATTTCTCAAGTTCAGTCTTATTTTTTAGATTCATTATCTTCTATTATTTTTAACCCAATCAGTAATATAATTTATTGTGGTTTGGACAGTTGTTCCTGGACCAAACAACATTCCTACACCTAGCGACTGTAAATCTTTCATATCTTTTTCTGGAATAATGCCGCCACCAGTGAGTAAAATATCTTCCAATCCTTTTTCCTTCATTAATTGTAATACGCGTGGAAAAATTGTATTATGAGCACCAGACAGAATAGATAAAGCAATAACATCAGCATCTTCTTGCAATGCAGCAGATACAATCATTTCCGGAGTTTGGCGTAACCCTAAATATATAACTTCCATTCCGGCATCGCGATATGCGGCAGCTAAAACCTTAATTCCGCGATCGTGACCATCTAATCCTGGTTTTGCCATCACTATTCTAATTTTTTGTTTCATGCTCATACTCGTTATTTATTTATCGTTGAAATTACAATTAGATGTCTAAAAAATCATATATTCATTTCTCCAATCGATTCACTTTTTTATTTACCGCACTATCCAATACGAACGTAACGGGACCATCGTTGATTAACGATACTTCCATCATTGCACCAAAGCGACCGGTTTTTGTTGGAATATTGGCAGATTCCAAATATTCAACAAATAAATTGTACAATTTCTCCGCGCGCTCCGATATCGCTGCTTTAATAAAGCTTGGTCTACGGCCTTTTTGCCAGTCTCCACAAAGAGTAAATTGGCTTATAACTAATGCTTCGCCGTTTATGTCTTTTATAGAAAGATTCATCTTGTCATTTTCATCATTAAAAATTCGGAAATGTACTGTTTTGCCTATTAGAAATTGACAATCTGTTTCATCGTCATCTGACATGACACCTAATAATATTACAAGCCCCTTATTAATCTTGGCGATTTGTTTTTCATCTATATAGATAGCTGCTGCAGATACACGTTGGATTACTGCAATCATTCTACCCAGATATTCTTTTCACCGTATTCTTCGCGTAACTTTTGCAAAAACAATTTATTCGATGATACCTTTATATTTTGCGCAAGAATTCTTTGTTGTAGCTGACCATTGGCAATGTGGAATATTAAACTACAGTTCCCGCTGAATTGCTTTGCTAACATGTGTAACTTTTCAAGATCCATTTCCTCCGCCAATTGTGGAGTTAACCGAATGTTTACCCGCTTTGATAGTAGTTCTCTGCAATTTTCCAATGGTACAATTTGATCTGCTATTAATTTTAGATCAGCAAAGTCAGATCGATCGGTTGGGTTTCCATGTACAAAAATAATTTTATTATCTTCTATCAAATTCTTATAACGTTCAAAGGTATCACTAAATATTAAGATTTCTGCTTGACCGCCTAAACAATCTAAGTTGAAAAAGGCCATTTGTTTATTTTTTCTATCATAATGATGGCGCAAATCGCGTATTATTCCACCGATTTGAATTGTTCCCACGGACTTCAACGAAAATTTTTCAGAAAAATCAAAATTGCTAAATTCTTCCAAATCATCTGCATATTTTAACAATGGATGACCGGATAAATATAATCCCAAAACTTCCTTTTCCTGGTCCAAGGATTCTTGTTCGCTCCATTCTTCTGCTTCCGACGGCGGCGGTTTTACAACTACTTTACTTTCCGTATAACTTGAACATTCAAATAATCCAACTTGATTGCTTGAGGCATCATCTTGCCTCTGATGTCCATATTTAAGGCCATTATCAATAGAGGCAAACATCTGCGCTCTACTGCCATTAAGTGAATCCATTGCACCAGCTTTTATTAAACTTTCCAATACTTTTTTGTTGAGTGAATGGAGATCTACTCGACTGCACACATCAAAAATATCTATAAACTTTCCATCTTTATCTCTTGCTTCGATTATTTTTTCCACCGTTTTTGTGCCAACATTTTTTACAGCATTTATTCCAAACGAAATAGTTGTATCATCTACTGGACGAAATTCAACATGCGAAACGTTGATATCCGGTGCATTCACCTTAATCCCCAATTTTCGGCATTCATTAATTAATATAACCACGCGATTACTGTTTGACATTTCGCTAGTTAAATTAGCTGACATGAACTCCGCCGGATAATATGTCTTTAACCAAGCGGTCTGATAAGCGATTATTGCATAAGCGGTAGCATGGCTTTTGTTAAAACCATATTGTGCAAATTTCCCAAGCAACTCTACAATTTCAGTCGCCTTATTTTTATTTATTCCTTGCTTAACAGCACCTTTGATAAACTTTTCCGCACTTTTCTTCATCGACGCTGCATCTTTTTTGCCCATTGCACGCCGCATAATATCAGCTTCCGCCATACTGAATCCACCAATCACGTTAGCAATTTGCATCACTTGTTCTTGATAAACAATTATACCTTGAGTTTCTTTTAATATCGGTTCTAAATCAGGATGCGGAAAAACTTTTTTCTTCTTTCCATGTTTTCTATCAATATAATCATTGATGTTATTCATGGGTCCCGGACGATAAAGTGCATTCATTGCTATTAAGTCTTCCAGTTCTGTCGGTTTCAATTTTTTAAGGAATTCTCTCATACCCGATGACTCAAACTGAAAAATACCGGCCGTCATTCCCTTTGCAAACAGCTCAAATACTTTTTGATCATCAAATTTCAAACTATCAATATCTACTTCAATGTCACGAAGCTTGATTAACTTTACAGCTTTATCAATAACCGTTAAAGTTCTTAGCCCTAAAAAGTCCATTTTTAACAAGCCAAGATCTTCTAATCCTTTCATGTCGTATTGACTTGTGATATCACCTTGTGACGATTTATAAAGCGGCACATAATCGGTTAAATCGCTCGGAGCGATAACAACACCTGCAGCATGCGTCGAAGCGTGGCGATTCATTCCTTCTAAAACAAAGGAATGCTGAATAAGCTCCCTATAATCACCTTCGGCATTGTCGCTCAATTCAGTGCTTTTTTTAATTGCATCTTCTAGGGTAATATTTATTTCTTCCGGTATTGCTTTTGCTATTTTATCAACTGCGCTATATGGGTAACTCATCACGCGCCCAACATCTCGCACAACCTGCCGGGCTTTCATTTTACCGAATGTAATAATTTGAGTTACAGCATTTTTGCCATATTGCCGTTTGATGTAATCAATCACTTCTCCGCGTCTTTCAATACAAAAATCAATATCAATATCAGGTAAACTAATACGTTCGGGATTTAAAAATCTTTCAAAAAGTAAATTATATTTTAAAGGATCGATAGTTGTAATACCTAAAACGTAAGAAACTATACTTCCTGCAGCAGATCCACGGCCGGGCCCAACAGGAATGCCATTTTCTTTAGCATATTTTACAAAATCGGCAGTTATTAAGAAATATCCGGCAAAACCCATTTTTGTTATGACACCTAATTCATGATCAAGTCGAGATTGTATCTCTTCACTAATTGTCCCATAGAGTTCTTTTAATCCTTTGATGCATAATTTTTGTAAGTAATCATCAGGATTAGAACTTGCTGATTCTTCCGGTATGGGAAAATTCGGTAAATGATATTTACCTAATGGTATGTCCAAATCTATGCTATCGGCGATACGACGTGTATTCTCTATTGCGCCGGGTATATCTTTAAATAGTGAATGCATTTCATCTTGAGATTTTAAATAAAACTCATCTGTTGCATATCGCATCCGATTCGGATCATTTCTTTCTTTTCCGGTGGCAAGACAAATATGAATGTCGTGAGCATCGTAATGTTCTTTTTTAGCATAATGTGAATCGTTTGTTGCAACAATGGGAAGACCAATTTCTTCAGCAAGGCGTTTAGTTCCGGTAATATTAATTTGCTCTTCGGGAATTCGATGATTTTGTACTTCAAGGTAAAATCGACCCGGGAATATTTCTGCAAATTCTAGAGCAGCCTTTTTAGCGCCTTGGTAATCATTTTTTACTATTCTTTCGGGGATTTCACCCTTTAAACAGGCAGATAATGCAATTAAACCACCACTATGTTTTCTCAATAATTCTTTATCAATGCGCGGACGATAATAAAATCCATCTAGGTAACCATAGGTTACTAATTTCATAAGATTTTTATATCCAACAAAATTTTGTGCTAACAATATTAAGTGATTACTTCCCCCGCCTAATTGACCGCTTTTTTCAGTATGTTTCCCTTTAGCGACATATACTTCACTACCAATAATTGGTTTGATTCTCTTATTTATTGCAGCTTGATAAAATTTTAAAGCACTGAACATATTGCCATGCTCAGTAAGTGCTATACTGTCCATTTTCAGTGCTAGAATTGTATCGAGCATAACATCAATGGTTTGCGCACCATCAAGCAGGCTGTAATCTGAATGATTATGAAGGTGTACGAAATCAGAAGCCATTATATGACCCCAGCCAGACAGCAAAAACACCGGCAATTGTACTAATCTTTAGTAATTGTGCAACTCGTTTTGCAGTAATAATTGTTGGGGATTTCACCGCTGAAAATACAGTTATTACTAAAGGAATCTCAACTCCAAATAATACAAATATTATATACAAAATATTATATTTACCCATCATAAATGGAAGAATAGCGCCAATGCCCATAAAAATTGCAAAAACAGATATCAAAACCCAAGCTTTTTCCACTCCAGCAATTATTGGGAATGTTTTTAAATTCGTTTTACGGTCACCTTCCACATCGCCAATATCTTTCACAAGTTCTCTTACGGCAGTCAATCCAAAGGCCAACAATGCCGGTATAATCATAATTTCAATATTATTCAATGCAGCACCGGCAAATAAAAATGTTAATCCTAAAATCAATGCAATAATAAGATTGCCCACTAAAGGCATTCCCTTAAACCAAATACTGTAAAATATCATCAATGGTAAAGCAATCGCAACTGCGATTAAAATAGCCTTGAATGGTAACGTAAAAGCCAAAACGGTACCAAAAGCGAATAGTATTATTGATAAGACTAATGCAGTTTGTGGTTTAACATGACCTGTAACCAATGGCCGATTTGGTCGATTGATTTTATCTATTTCTAGATCAAAATAATCGTTTATGGAATTGGCAGCTGCATTATAAAAAACCACAACACATAATGCTGTAAACCAAACTGAAACCTGATCCATTTCCTTCAAAATAGATGCAGTAATAATTACCGAAAAAGCACCGATTATAAGATTTAGAGGACGCATAATTTTAATATGTGCTAGTACTCTTTTCATGCAACTTGAGCTTTCAATACACGATCATCACCGTTATAATCTTTAATCAATTCAACATTTTTAAATTTCTCATTTGAAAATAATTTCATAGCATTTTTAGGATGTTCACCCAATCCAACTTCAAAAAATATCCAACCATTTGGATTTATTATTGTTGGACTAATTTCAGAAAATTTATGGTAAAAAGTTAATCCATCTGCTGAATCAGTTAAAGCGGAAAGTGGTTCAAAATTTTTAACATCCAGCATTAATGATTCTATTTCTTCTCGAGGTATGTAGGGTGGGTTAGATATAAGTATATCAAATTTCCCATCAATATTATTTTCAAATAAGTCAATTTTTAAAAAACTTACATTCTTAATTTGTAATGTAGCAGCATTTAATTTTGCAGTCTCAACTGCTTTAGCTGATTTATCAATACCTGTAACATTCGCATTTGGCAATTCTTTACCTAATGCCAAAGCCAAACAACCGGAACCGGTTCCTATATCTATTATCGAAATGTTTGATTTTTTACCGACCATTTCTATTACTTCTTCGACTAATCGTTCGCTCTCTGGACGAGGGATTAAAACGTCAGGTGTTACATTGAGCGTTAAATTGTGAAATCCGGCTTTGCCGGTGATATACTGTATCGGTTCTCGATTCTTTCTTCGTTGTACCCAGTTTCGAAGTTTTACTAGTTGCATTTTTGCCACTGGCTCTTCAAATCTTAGATATAAATCAACTCGACTACATTCCAAAATATCCTGAAGGATTATATTTATTTCTTTACGTGGAGAATCAAAGCCGTTATCATTAAAATATTGTTCACCCCAATTCAATAGGTCAATCACCCGCCAAATTTCGTGTGAATTGCGGGTAGTGTCCGTCATTTATTCGCCTTTTAGAATTTCTTTCTGTTCGGCAATACGTAGCTGGTCTATCATTTCCAAAATGTCACCATCCAGCATCTCATCAAGATGATAAGCAGTATAATTAATACGATGGTCTGTAATTCGTCCCTGCGGGAAATTATAAGTCCGTATTTTTGCGGATCGGTCTCCGGTAGAAACTAAAGTTTTTCGCTCTTTAGCGCGCTCCGAAGCAATTCTTTCTTCCTCCGCAGCAAGCATACGTGAACGCAACACCTTTAATGCTGCAGCACGATTTTTATGCTGTGAGCTTTCATCCTGGCAAGTAACAACTAAGCCGGTAGGAAGATGAGTTATACGAATTGCAGATTCTGTTTTATTAACATGCTGACCGCCCGCACCACTTGCGCGATATGTATCAATCTTGAGATCTTCGCTTCTTATATCAATATCAGCTTCTTCCGCCTCCGGTAAAACTGCAACGGTTGCGGCTGACGTGTGCACCCTGCCACTAGCTTCAGTTTTTGGTACGCGTTGCACTCGGTGAACGCCGCTTTCGTATTTCATCTTGCCATAAGCACCTTTTCCTGCAATTGAAAATATAATTTCCTTAAAACCGCCGATTCCCGTTTCGTTGGCGTCCATAACATGAAATTGCCAATTGGATCGTTCTGCGAAGCGGGAATACATTCTAAATAAATCTGCAACGAACAAGGCAGCTTCATCTCCTCCAGTACCTGCTCTCATTTCAACAATAGTATTCTTATCATCATTAGGGTTCTTTGGGATTAGCAGAATTTTTAACTTTTCCTCACACATTTTAAGTTCATGTTCAATATTGGGCAAATCGTCTTTAGCTATTTCTTTTAACTCATCATCATCGGTATTCAAAATGTCTTTATATTCCTTAATTTGCTCATTAAGAGCAATATAAACCTTGGCTTGATCTACTACGTTCTCAAGTGTGCTCCGCTCTTTAGAAATTTCTGTGACCTTGGCATTATCAGAATGAATTTCAGGATCCATTAATAATTTTTCAAGATCTTCGAAGCGATTAATTATTTGCTGTAGTTTATTTATCATCCAATTGCCTCGGCTACATATTTTTTACCGGTGATATCTTTATACTTATCACCAAACGCAGATTTTAAAGATTCAATCGCTACTTCTACCATTGCGTCTTCCGGTTCTTTGGTAGTTATATTTTGTAGCCAAAGACCAGGTGCTCTAAACATTTTGAAGAATGCATTATCGCTTTTACGGGCACTTTTTTTTAACACTTCATAGCCGATACCGGCCACAAATGGCATCATTAGTAAGTGCAATATGATTCTTGATATAACAGTGAGATTACCAAAAAATCCTATGAAAATAGTGTCTATTATCGAGAAAACAATGATAGCAGAAATCATTACAATAAATAAGAAACTTGTTCCGCAACGCGGGTGTTGAGTAGGAAATGATTGAGCATTTTTTATCGTAACAGCCTTCCCCGATTCAAAATTATATACAACACGGTGTTCGGCACCGTGATATTGAAATAACCTTTTCACATCCTTCATAAATGATATCAATATAAGATAAAGTACAAAAAATGTAATCCGGAAAGCCCCGGCAATCAGGTTGAATAAAAATGCTTCTTTGTTAACTAAAAATAGTTTTGTTGTTATCCAGTACGGCGCTACCATGAAAAGTGCAAGCGCAATCAATATTGCTGTAGACGTAGTAAAAAATTGAGCTAATTTGCCCGGTTCTTTTTTCTTGTCTTCTTCCGGCGTTGCGATTTCAGCTGACCATTGTAATGTTTTCATTCCCATTTTTAACGATTCAAAAAGAGATATTATTCCGCGCAATACCGGTTTTTTCCATATCTTGCTGTTTTCAACCATTGATGTAAAATCATGTTTATCAACGTGGATTTTACCTTCAGCATCGCGAACAGCGGTTGCATAGGCCCCCGGAACGCGCATCATTACGCCCTCTATCACAGCTTGCCCACCAACTAAAA
Organism: Fidelibacterota bacterium; assembly: GCA_042577295.1. Lineage (GTDB taxonomy): Bacteria > Fidelibacterota > Marinisomatia > Marinisomatales > JAHJCW01 > JAHJCW01. The sequence goes on from JBHPEE010000001.1 coordinate 56,433, forward strand.
TTGATGGTTTCATCAATGTATTGATTATAATATTTTTTAATACCATATTTTTCTGCTTAACCTTAGTCAATTTAATCATTTACAATGTTCAAAGACACAAAAAGGACTTCTATCTTTCGAAAAAAAGCAGAAGTCCTTTTCAATATATTGCTATTGAGCTTGACGTTTTCCGTATTTTCTTTCGAATTTTTCGATTCTGCCAGCAGTGTCTACTAATTTTTGCTTACCGGAAAAGAACGGATGACAAACATTACAAATATCTATCCGTTGATCGCCAATAGTACTATAAACCTTAAATGTATTACCGCATGCACAATGCACGGCACCAAGCTTGTATTCAGGATGTATTTTTTCTTTCATCCAATTCTCCTGTTCTATTCAACTTACAATAAATAATTATCTAAATTTTACCCGATTTACGGGGGCAGAGTTTAGCAAAATTATAATAATATTCCTTATAATATTTTATTGGCGGTACCATACACTAAAAAGCAACATTACACAAGAATATTTAATTCAATTTTGAATAATGATAGTTTAATTATTTAAGATTATTGTAATTTTCACTTAGTTAGTTTCAAACTTAATTAAAAACAGTATTTAAACTTATAATAATAAGAACTATAAATTATGAGCATTAGTCAAATCGCAAGAAGTCTAACCCCGTCAGCTACATTAAAATTAAATGAAAAAGCCACAATATTGCGCCAGAAAGGCGATCCAGTTATTCATTTGGGTGGCGGAGAACCAAAAAGCAAAGCACCTTTTGATGCTATTTTAGCAACTACCGGATTGCTTGATTCAGGAGAGATTAGATACTCTCCACCGGATGGTACTGTTGCCATGAAAAAGGCGATTATCCGCTATACTGAAGAACATTACAACCGCTTAGTTGAACCGCGTCAAATCATTGCGTCCAACGGCGCAAAGCAAGCACTAATGGTTGCCTTACAGGCCATCCTAAATCCACACGAAGAAGTAATTTTCCCTGCACCTTATTGGGTAAGCTACCCAGATATGGTGAAACTTTGTCAAGGTATACCAATCCCCGTCCTGCCGGAAGATGGTACATTTTATCCAAAATTATCGGATATTGAAGAGAATGTAGGCTCTTATACTAAAGCAGTCATCATCAATAGTCCGAACAATCCGACAGGCGCTGTTTATTCTGAAGAATTTATTGCTGATATTGTCGAATATTGCCGAAAGCGCGACTTATATCTAATTATGGATGATATTTATAATCGATTAGTCTTTGACAATCGCAAACCAAGCAATTGTTTTGATTATGTTAAAGATTTTGGTGATAACTCCAAACTGATCCTCATCAATGGAGTTTCGAAACAATATGCTATGACGGGATTTAGAATTGGATGGGCAATTGGAAATAAAAATTTAATAGACGTTATGATCAATATTCAAAGTCATCAAACTTCCGGTCCGCCGACAATATCGCAAAAAGCGGCTATTGGTGCAATTAATGGAGTTCAATCCTCGGTTGAAAATCTTAGAGTATCATTGGAAAACCGAAGAAATATTATGATTGATAATCTAAATTCCTTTGATGGACTAAAGGTAACAAAACCGGATGGTACATTTTACTGTTTTATAGATTTTAGTCATTATAATTCCAACTCAGTGAAACTTGCAGAATTACTCCTTGAGAAAGTCCAAGTGATTACAGTTCCGGGCTTGGCATTTGGTCTTGACGGATATTTACGTTTGAGTTATTGTGGTGGTATTAATGATATTCGAGAAGGAATTGAAAGGATTCAATGGGTTCTTGATCCGGACGCTCCAAACGAACTGTATATTGGTGAACGCAAATTAGTGAGGGATTGGTAATGAGTAAATATTTAAAAATAAAATCACCTAGCGCCAATCAAGCACGTACTCTTGCTTCAACCTACGGGCTTTCTAATCATGGGTTAAAGCATCTTGATACAGTTTATTGGAATCTTTCAACGCCGGCTTTATATGAAGAGATTATTTTTAGAAATGAGGGTAAAATTGTTAATCAAGGTCCGATTTTAGTAAAAACCGGTAAGCACACTGCACGCGCTGCTAATGACAAATTTGTAGTTCGTGAAGATACTACACTCGATGATATTTGGTGGGGCGATTATAACCGTCCATTAAGTCCCGAACAGTTTAATACAATATATACGCGGGCGCAAGCCTATGCGCAAGGGGAAGAAATATTTGTTCAGGATTGTTACGCAGGTAATGACCCAAATTATCGGCTACCGGTACGAATAATCACTGAAAAAGCGTGGCATAGTTTATTTGCTCGCAATATGCTCATCACGACCACTAATCAAGATGAATTGAAACATTTTATTCCCGAATTTACTGTGATAGCACTTCCTGAATTTAAAATGGATCCCAAAATTGATGGCACCAATAGCGATACAACAATTGTAATAAATTTTGAACAAAGAATTGCTATTATTGCAAATTCACTTTATGGTGGCGAGATAAAGAAAGCGGTTTTTACCGTTTTAAATTTTTTACTCACTTTCAATAATGTTTTGCCTATGCATTGTTCTGCAAATGTAGGTAAAAAAAATGACGCTGCTCTCTTTTTTGGGCTGAGCGGAACCGGCAAAACTACTCTTTCGGCCGATCCTAATCGTTTCCTTATCGGAGATGATGAGCATGGTTGGTCAGTTGATGGAATTTTTAACTTTGAAGGTGGTTGTTATGCAAAAGTGATTCGTCTTTCCGCAGAACATGAACCTGAAATATTTGCCTGTACAGAAAAGTTTGGTACAATTTTGGAAAATGTCGTGTTTGATGAAACAACCCGGAAGATTGATTTAGATGATGATGTTCATACAGAGAATACTAGAATTTCATATCCACTTAGCTACATTCCGAATACAGTTCCGGAAGGTATGGTTAATGTTCATCCAAAAAATATAATATTTTTGACGTGTGATGCGTCTGGTGTAATGCCACCAATTGCACGTCTAAGTCCGGAGCAAGCCCAATATCATTTCATAAGCGGATATACTTCAAAGGTAGCGGGTACCGAGATCGGATTAGGGATTGAACCTAAAATTACTTTCAGTGCCTGTTTTGGTGGACCTTTCATGGTGCGACATCCATCGATATATGCCGCTATGCTTAAAGAACGTATGCAAAAGCACGATGCCCAGTGCTGGTTAGTTAATACTGGTTGGGTTGGTGGTCGCTTTGGCGTTGGTAAACGTATTAGCATTCACCATACTAGAAACTTACTCAACGCAGCATTAGACGGTAAACTAGAAAAGGTTAAGTTTCGTAAAGACAAACTATTTGGATTCGAAGTCCCGTTATCTTGTCCTAATGTACCTGAAGATATATTAGAACCGGCAAATTCATGGGGCGACAAAAAAGATTATTGGAAGAAGTACGATTCTTTAGCGGCTCGCTTTAATCAGAATTTTAAGCTGTTTGCGAACAAATGTTCTCAACCTGTTATTGATGCCGGGCCGAAAAGACTAAAATAATAATATTTGATAATTATCGGATTTTAGCTCGATACAGGTCACACGGCGTGCTGTTTTTTGTGATAATCTGCGGTGTTAAAATTGTTCTCGGATGAGGCGTTTGGAGTGGTTTTATCATCTTGAGAATTCTTTTTCGGTTTAGTGGTTTTTATTGATTTTACCGATTTTTTCTCAATTTCATAATCTTCCGACAATACCTTTTTGATTTTACTTTTTCCTTTACTGGTTATATTTTTAGACTTTCTACGTGGTTTGGGTACATTTTTTACTATTACACTTAGCAAGTCATCGTCTTCTTCAATTATATTTACTGCCTCATTATCAATAGTCTTCGAGTTTAAAAGTTCTTCATCAAACTTAAAATCTTGTGGATTATATAAACCATGGATTGCCCCATAACCCCGAGTAATACCGTTGCCTACACCAATATAATTGGGTAATAAAAAATTTGTTTGGAATTCACCGGAAAATGAGCCCCAGTCATTTTCATGAACCGGTTTTGGGAATAATGAATCGAGTTTTAGCTTGGTATATACTTTATCATTTAGTTCAACTCCCATCTCTCGAGCTAAAAACACTATATTTTGACCCAACAAACGGTTTAAAAATGCTGTCCTATCTTTGTTTTTTAAAAATTTATAGCGATTCTGTGTATTTTTACTTAACGCCACCCACGGCGACACAAATCTATATCTGAGCAATTGATCAACATGTTTAAATTGATCAATACTTTCTTCAACATCTATTCCTAAAATGTTAAAGGTAATATTCCCAAAATTTAGCAATTCCAATTCTTTTAACATTTCTAATACAGGGTCAGTTCCATCTTTGATACCTACAAGATAAATCTGTTCATTCAAAATTTTAACTTGAATTCGTGGATATAAAAACTTCTCACGATAACGACCATCCAACATAGGTATTGCAGAACTATTTGGGTATTGTTTCATAAAAACGCCTTTTACTTGGTAGGCAGTCTTTTTTACCGGCTTATCAGTTATTAATCGAGCAACAATTGTTTTCACAGATCGCAATCCTTGTGACTTTAATATAGATTATAAATAAATTAAAATGAAATCAGTATTCGCAAAATTATCGACTCATTGTCTCCATAAATTCATCATTGGTTTTTGTTCTTATCATCCTATCTCGTAAAAACTCCATCGCTTCTGTTATTTGCATTTCGTTCAATAGTTTTCGCAAAATCCAGACGCGCCCTAAAACCATTTTGGATAATAATAATTCTTCTTTTCTAGTGCCAGATCTAACAACGTCAAATGAAGGGAATAATCTTCTGTCGCTCAATCTTCGATCTAATACCAACTCCATATTGCCGGTACCTTTAAATTCTTCGAAAATTACTTCATCCATTCTACTGCCCGTATCAACTAGTGCTGTAGCGATAATCGTGAATGATCCACCTTCTTCGATATTACGTGCTGCTCCAAAAAATTGCTTTGGTTTTTTAAGTGCGTTTGAATCTACGCCACCGGATAATATTTTTCCGCTATGCGGGATTACAGCGTTGTGCGCTCTAGCTAAACGAGTTAAACTGTCTAGTAAAATAACAACATCATCTCCGTACTCTACCATTCGTTTGGCTTTTTGTAATGCCATATCAGCTACAGCGACGTGTCGCTCCGGTGCTTCATCAAAAGTTGAACTTAATACTTCAGCGTCAACGCTGCGTGCCATATCTGTAACTTCTTCCGGACGTTCATCAATTAGTAGTATTATCATCTTTGTTTTGGGATGATTTTTTCTTATTGAGTTAGCTATTTGTTGTAATAATATTGTCTTACCGGTTTTTGGCTGTGCGACAATCAATCCTCTCTGTCCTTTTCCAATCGGGCACATTAAATCCATAATCCGCATTGATAAATTCTTTGGCTCTGTCTCTAATGTAAATTTTTCATCGGGATGCAATGGTGTTAAATTATCAAATAACATTACATTTCTTACGTCTTCTGGTGGCCGATCATTTACAGTATCAACCTTTAATAATGCATAGAAGCGTTCTTTTGATTTGGGCGGTCTTATTTGTCCGGCCACCTCATGCCCCGTTTTAAGACCAAATCGTTTTATTTGAGATGGACTAACATAAATATCATTGGGACCTGGTAAATAATTAGAATCGGCGCTGCGCAAAAATCCATAACCATCCGGCAATACTTCTAAAGTACCACGCGCGAAGAGTGCATCATCATCCTTTGCTTCGGCTTTTAGAATTTGCACGACTAATTCCTGTTTGTTTAGCCCGGAAATATTCTCAATTTTTAGATCCTTCGCTAATTTTGTTAAGTCTTTAACCTTCAAAGATTGAAGTTCGTTGACATCCATAATAAATTATCCTTCGGTTTTTCAATTGATTAAAAATATATAAATAAAATCTGGCGCTGTGCGCGTCTTATCGGTAATACTAAGTTACATTAAATGATACCAATGTCAAAGAAAAAATCGTATTCCTTATAAATTGTTTCTCCTATGTAATGACTGCCAAAGATTAGACCGGGATTTGTATTAGAAACTGCGTTATTAATTATTTTTAGTGCTTTAATTATATCCGGTTCTAACGTAGTATTGATTCCAAACTTCGTTAACGAATCATACAAATCTTTGGCCTCCATAAGTCCTAATTTCGGTATACTTGTTACTATTAATTCTTTAAATCGGTTCTTTAATTTTGGAACAATTAGTTCAATTTCTTTGTCTGCTTTTAATGCTATTAATCCAATTGGTTTATCGTGATATATCATAAATAATGAATCCAACATAACTTGGATGCCATGTGGATTATGGGCAACATCATAGAAAATTGGAAATGTTTCGTGCATCTTCTGCATTCGTGCAGGCCAGTTCACTTTTTTTAATCCATTGATTATTATATCAGACTTGATTTTATTGCTTAATATTTTTGTTGCCTCTATTGCTAGAACGGCATTTCTAGCTTGATGCTCTCCAATCAGACGGGTTTCGTAGTTTACACCATACCAATTAAAATTTGTTCCCCTTTCGCTAATATTTATGTTTTTTATACCATTCTCTTTACAATATGTAACATTTGAATTTTTTCTATCCGCTATTTCGAGTAGCACATTTTTTACTTCTTTACTCTGCGATGACAGAATTAACGGCACTCCTTTTTTAATAATACCACCCTTTTCAAATGCGATGGTTTCTAAATCATCTCCTAATATCTCAGTATGATCTGCTGTAATTGAAGTAATTACAGTAATCTTTGGTTTTATCACATTAGTCGAGTCCAATCGTCCACCGAGACCAGTTTCAACAATTGCTATATCTACCTTTTTCTTATTAAAATAATCAAATGTCATTGCTGTGGTCGCTTCAAAAAAAGTAGACTTAATCTCGTTAATTGCAGAATTGTATTGTGACATAAATTCAACAATACTTTCATCAGAAATAGGTACACCATTTACTCTTATACGCTCGTTGAATCTTATTAAATGCGGTGATGTATATAAACCAACACTATATCCTGCTTTGATAAGTATGGAGGCAATCATTGCTGCTGTAGAACCCTTGCCATTCGTGCCGGCAATATGGATTGATTCAAAATTATCTTGAGGATTACCGCAAACTCCCATTAGCCTTTGAGTATGCTCTAATCCGACTTTAATACCAAGTCGCTGTAAAGCATATAAATCTTCTAATAATTGATTAAACTCTGCCGAGTTGGATTTTTTCGACATTTGATATTTTTTCACCTAAAAACCGACTTGCAACAGTTTCGAACCTTGCTGGAAGATCAGATACAAAAAGCTTTAAATCGCCTTTAGTGTTTTGGTCATTCAGTAATCCATAATTCATTAATAATTCCGCTGTTTCAGCAGCCATCGCTTGCGCGGAATCAACTAATTGTATTTTAGAGGATACAACCTCTTGTATGACTTTCTTTAGTAACGGATAGTGCGTACAGCCTAATATCAACGTGTCAACATTTGCTTCATTGATGGGCTCAAGATATTTTTCAGCAATTAACCTAGTCACCGGTTCATCGATCCAACCCTCCTCAGCGAGTGGTACAAATAATGGACAGGAAGCTGAGGTGACCATAACAGAATGATTATTGATTTTTAACTCAGCTTCATATACACCGGAACCAATTGTTGAAATTGTTCCAATTACACCAATACGATCGTTTTGAGTAAGTTTTAATGCGGAATCGACCCCAGGTTTCACAACTCCGATAATGGGAATATCCAATTTATCCTGCAGTGTGTGGAGAGCCAAAGCAGTTGCAGTATTACAAGCCACAACAATTATTTTGGTACCACGCTCGAACAAAAAATCTGCTATTTGCAGGCTATATTCTTTAATAAGCTCCGGACTTTTATTTCCGTACGGTACACGTGCTGTGTCACCGAAATATATGATTGATTCATTTGGTAATACATTCCGTATTGCCTTGACAACAGTAAGTCCACCTAAGCCTGAATCAAATAAACCAATAGGGTTTTGATTCTTCATTTATCCCTCCGCCATAACAAATTCTCTACTTTTCTTAAATTCTATAATTGCTCTATAGATCGCGTTTGCAATTTTTTGCCTATATTCTGCTGTCCGTAATTTTTTTTCTTCTTCGGGATTTGTTAAAAACCCAACTTCTAATAAAACATTTGGCATACTAGCTCCGATCAAAACATAAAATCCGGCTTGTTTCACCCCTCGGTTTGGCGATTTAATTTCCTTATCAAGTTCATGTTGAATTTGGCCCGCAAAACTTTCACTCTCTTTCATGAACATGCTTTGAGCCATTGTTGCCAGGATTAGCCCTTCGTACGTTAATTCCTGGTATTTCCCGTTACGTGATTCTTCATATTTTATAGCAGCATTTTCTTCAGCTGCAACATCAATGGCATCTTGTGTTTTCCCCGGTCGCAATAAGTAGGTTTCAAATCCGTGTGCATTCCGATTCCGATTCCCGTTTGCGTGTACACTTATAAATATCTTGCCATTTTTCTCGTTTGCTATTTTTGTTCTTTGCCAGAGTGGAATAAATACATCCTCATCGCGAGTATAAACAACTTTCACATTAGTATTTTTTGTGATAAGCTTTCCTACTCTTTTAACTACATCTAAAGCTAAGGTTTTTTCTTTTGTTCCATATTTACCAATTGTTCCCGGATCTTTTCCTCCATGACCGGCATCCAAAACAATTGTATCAATTTCCCACTGACTTTTTACTTCGTTAATCTTGGCTACGCTTTTTGATAATGGTGCCCAGAGTGTTATTACAATTTCATTAGTGTTTTTATTCTGATAAAATTCGTGCCTCTCAATTTCGGATCTCAGGAAAAATGCTAATTGTAAACTGCCTTCGAGCTGATCCATTGATATTTCCTTCACTATTCCACGAGTATCTGTTTTTAATATGCTATTCGAATCTGCGGCTGCACCTTGGATTGTAAGATAAAACCAGCCATTTTTATGTAAAAATGTACTGATTTCTTTCTTCTTAAACTTCTCAAGAGTTTTAACACGTACAATTGTTCCGTTCGCTTTTTCATCTACTTGAATAGACTGAATATTGTATTCAGTGGGAACTATAACTATCTCATTTTTTTCAACAATATAAGAAACACTCGGCAATACAGTGTCGTGTAATATTTGAAAGAGTGCATTGGTCGGTAAATAAATATCTCCTTCAACTATAATTGCCTGTGATGGAATTTGATATACTATATCATCAATAACTATAAAACTTGTGCCGGCAGATATTTTTACACGATGCGCACCAATATATAATACTAGTTTTTCTCTTTCGATATTTTCATAAATAGTGGTTAACAATACTCTCGCCAAATCTTTAACTGAACAATATACAACCGGAGTATTACCTAAAACCTTCAACTCATCTTCTGTGTTTTCTAGCCGATTTACTACTTTTATCGGCGATGCGTCAATATTAAATGAATAGAAGAGTATGATAAAAAGAAAAATGCGTAATATTTTCATAACTTTGAAGTTATCATATAGTTATAATCTGAGGCAACCTTGATGCTATAACAAGACCTCAAACATTAACGCACCAAACATTAAATCTATCGGAGTAAAAATAATGATATAAATAATAATAAATTTTGATAATATAGTAACTTGCTGTGTTTTCATGTTATTTTTTGAACCTAGGATCACTATCGACCTGATTTCGAGACCCTTTCATAAGGCTATATGCTATTAAAAGCCGCACTAAATAAGTAACAGAAAATAAGGAAAATCCATTAATTCTTTATAATATATTGATTAAATAACTTTACTATTTCATCTTTATTAAATCGACGCTCAACGCCCAACCAAAATACATTGGATTTTCGTTCTTGGAATGCTTTGTCAGCCCATCCGCGAAATTGATCATTTTTAATCTTTTCATGCTCATAATATAAATTAAAGATGAATCCTTTAAATTTATACCTCAAGTCTAAACGATATTCCAATTTCACTTCAGGCCAAAAATCTCGATTGCCCCAAATGTGTAGCCAAGGATATTCTGTTGGATTATATTCGTATTCTCTCTCTGGTATTTTATTATCAATAACTCCATGCCTTTCGTAATTGAAAGATGGAATGACGGTCAGTTTATCGCTCATATATCCAAAATATAAATATAAATCATCAGAATCGGGTCCGCTATGTGCGCCCCAATGCCTGCCATCATATCCCCAATAATCAAAATTCCATCTATCATACCAATCAGCGCTTTGACGATCATTCCAGTATTTGGTTTTCATCAAATTTGCATATTCTATACCACCGACCAAATTGGGATTGTCGAAAAAACCGTATTTTCGTAAACCGATAACACTAGCTCCCGTATGATCCGGTTGTTTAATAAAATCATCCTTATTCCAAGCATGGTCATTTCTTCCGTATTCAATAAAAACCATTAATCCTACTTTTGGGAAAGTCATCGTTAGATAACCTACAAGAGTTTGATCCCAAATATCCACTGCACTAAGCGGATTTCCGGTACTATCTACTTTGTCTTCTAAATATATTGATTCGAATGGAATTAGCATGGCTTCTTTACGGGTTATATCTTCGGTAACACGGTTACCACCAGTCAAGTAGGATCGTGAAAAACCAAGAGTAATGATAGGTTCAGAGTAATAAGTTATCGACGACGTAATTGCTGTAAAAAATGGTTTTGCATCATTATATTTAAGAGAGTCGCCAAATATATATCGAAAATTAATTCCAAAGTCTTTTATACGCTGTTCCTTAATTGTGCCAATCACTAAATGAGGAAAACCGGTTGTATTGTTTGTCATGTTTAAACTAGTATGATAACCTGATCCCCACCACATATTTGCATTGGAATACCCAACCCCAAGTCCATTATAATGTAAATATAATTGCGCTTCACGAATACCGGTCTTACTATAACGGTCGTTGCCATGTGGTCGGTTGTCATTCAATTTAGAAAATTTTTGCTCACGAAAGGGTTGATCATATCTAAAATGATCCTTATATTTTTGATATTTAATAGAATCAGGTAAACTATTAAAAAAATCTTGCCAAGGTCCAGCATAGTCTTTGTTTTGATTTGTAAAATAAAACGGTTCCAAGCTAAGTGATAAAAACTTATTTGTGTAAGCTAACTGTATCCCTTGAAAGAAAGACATTCCTTTACCGATCCATCTATCCGACGCATTTTCTAAATTAGGTACATTGTCATTATAAAATAATTCTGTGCGGAAACCAACAGACCAAGTGCCATATAATGTTGTATCGGCATGATTCAAAAAAGGTCTAATGAGCAAATTTTTGTAAGTATTGTTAGAAACAGTATACGATTTTTTCTCTTGTTCTAATAAGTAAAACGGATCAGCAGTAATAAATATTTGGGAATATAGATTTGAGACGAAAAGAAACACAACTGTTGTAGCTATTATTTTTTTATACATTGCATTTATAGTCTTTAAGTTGGCTCGAAAATATTTTATTTATAAACATTAATATTGCACAATAACTTACTAATTATTATAAATAATAAATAGGGATAAGAATTATATGTTGATTATATCTTTAGTTTATAAATAAACATAGAGACACATATAGGGTCTATTTAATAAAATAAATATTCACTAAGGAATAATGCATAATATTATGAGTACACTAAATTAGTGTAATCATAATTACATTGATTGGAATTTATGCATTCCTTCTGCCGGGTTACGAGACCCTTTCATAAGACTATATGCTATGAAAAACCGTACTAAATATGGATTTGGAATCACAAGATAAATAATCTTAACGATTGAATTAACCATTGGATTAAAAACTAATTTACCCTTAAGTGAATTTATCCAGTCACCCGCCAAATCTTCAGTATGGTCAGGATATCTTTCTAATAATCTTAAGTAGTTTGTTTTACCGTAGTTTTCCATCTTTTCCTGCAATTCACTAAGTGGACGCTGATGATAATGTTCACCAACAGCTGTAGATAAGAATCTAAGTCCAAACGGGTGTTGATCCCACAAACGGATTGCAAAATCAGTGTCCTCTCCACCATAGCTCGTAATACTTTCGTCAAATATACCAACTTCATTTATGGCCTTTCTTTTAACGGTAGTATTATTTAATAGAAACCATTTAAATCGAATGGCCTTGTTTTCTCCATGTTTGAGCACACCTCTTGTTGGATTGTATAAAAATTTATCTAAAGTATTTGGAATTAAAGATTCTGCTAATTTTATTCCCCCCATACAGGCCACTACTCCATCTTTTGATAATTCGCATATCATCTGTTTTGCCCAGTTTTTTTTAACAACCATATCACTATCAAGAAATCCGATAATTATAGATTTGCTTGCTTTTATTCCGCTGTTTCGTGCCGCAGAGAGACCCCTATTCCGAAAATGTTTAATTATCTTAACTTGGGTATTTTTATGATATTGCTCAATTATTTGACCCGTATTGTCAGTTGATTTATCATCAATGATAATAATAGATAATTTGTTTTTCGGATAATCTTGCTCCAGAAGTGCGTTAATGCAACGTTCAACTACATGCTCTACGTTATAACAAGGGACTACTATTGATAATGTTGGAAATTCTGCTAAATCCATTTTAGTTCTTCGTAATAACGATATAGTATTTTTGCTGTATTATGTAAATCATGATATTTTACTACCCATTCCCTACTTTTTCTTTTTAGCTCTGGTATTCGATCTCGATCCCGCACCAATTTTTTTAAAGTTATATATAATGTATCTCCTGTTACATTAACGAAAGGATGGTCGGAGATAAACTCCTCATATTTAGGAATCAATTCTGTTACACAAACCAATCCCATTGACATAGCCTCGACTGAATTCATACCATATCCCCAACCACCACGATTATGCACCTGGTCAATCAAAATATCACAACTTTGTTTAATTTTCATTGCTTCGGTAATTGATTTATTCTCAATAAGTATAAATTCAACATTTTCTTCTTCGGCAATTTTTTCACATACTGGAATTATTGTATCACTACCTTTAAAATGGCGATTTGTAGGACTATGGCAAATCTTAATTTTATCATTTAACTCCTCACGAGGTTCGTATAAACTTGTATCAAATGGTAAAAATAGATATTTAATATTCGGGTGTTTTTCCAATAAATCCAATTCGCTTGTTACGTTTAAATTGCTTACCCGGTCTACTCTTTCGATAACACCACGATTTCTTAAATCTTGTCCATGATAACTACACACTATGTGTTTACCCATTTCTGCCAATTTTGTAACAAAACGCCCATCTCGGTAAAACTCCAAACCCCATTCGATATGATAAAGATCATATTTTAGCAAATCAAGTTCGTTGATCACTTTTTCTATCTTAAAATGCCATAACCAATCACGAAAGTGGAAATACTTTTTTTCTAAATATGAATTAGGTTTCCATACAGGCGGAAATCCTTCTTTCTCTTTATATGATCCCTCACTACCTTTATGATATTTATAATATTTATGGCGAAATTTTATATAAAAAGAATTAGATGAAACCAGCGGTAGGTTTAAACAATATCCTGGATCATAATCATGCCTGGTAGGATAAAGTGTGATAAAATCACACTGATTTCCAACCTTTTCATGAGCTTTTTTCCATAGACTTAATGTGCCTACTGTATTCTCGGGCGATATATATAGAACCTTCAAATTACTACCTGACTATAAACCTCGAATAAGGTTGGTTCAACATTATTCCAATTGTATTTTTCTTTTACCGCCCTAGAGCCCTCTTCACCCATACGCTTGCGCTTTTCATCATTGACTAATATCTCCTCGATTGCCCTACTGAGAGCATCAACATCGCCCGGGTGATACAGCTCAATAAATTCCTCTCCATATTCTCTAATTGAATCCAAATCACTGGCAATAATCGCGCAGCGTGCCCACATAGCTTCAAACATTTTTACCGGAATGGCAATTCTGAACATCGGGTAATCTCGAAATGGTATAATGGCAATATGTGCTTTAGTTAATACTTTAAGCATTTCGTCGTGCGGTTGATGACTATGAATTTTGACTATATCATCTAATTGTAAATAGCTAATATATCTATTAAGCTTATCTACAGTACCCGGCACTCTTTCAGAACCGTAAATTTCCACCTTAAATGACAATTCTTTCTTGATTAATGGCGGTATTGCGTTGATCAAATCTTCTAAACCTCTCTCTAATGATATTTGACCATGGTAAATTATTGTAGGAATTACTGACTTTTTATTTCTTCTAGGAAATGTAATAGGATAATTTGGAACAAATTCTGATTTAACTCCCCATTTTTCATATCGGTTCACTAAACCTGGGGTTGTTGTGATCACAAAATCAACTATTTTTAAAAACCTTTTTTCATATAGATTTAGAGTCTTATTAATTACTTGTTTTAGCACTTTTGGTTTTGACGAAAAAGTGTCCCATAATTCTATATTGGCTTCATGTACATCATATATTATTTTTGTGTTATATAATTTTTTAGCTTTTTTCGCTAGTGGCAATAATTCAAATTCATGAATATGAACAACTGACGGTTTAAGAATTTTAAAATCCTTTAATATTCCTTGTATATAATCTCTGATGGAAACATCTTTTTGGGAATAATTTCGATGCCATAAACTTTCTTCTGATAAACAACTTTCTCTTTCCCATCGCGTAAAGTACGTAATTTTGTATCCTGCTTTTAATAACGTCTTTATTTCACGCTCGTAAATTCTTTCATCGTCAGGACGATGACCACAGGTAACAACTGCTATCATGCTATCAAACTTTTGATTTTCTGTTTATCGGTATTTTCAGCAACTACTAAATACCATAAAACAAGATAAAGAAACGAAAGAACTATTCTTAGCGTAAAATTCAACGGTATAACCACTACTATTATTAAATAAACAATTGGAAACAATATTCCGCGCCACGACTGTTGAATATTATAATATTTCTTATTATTTATCCAAATTGCAAAAGCCATTCCAAAATAAGCAATTGCTTTTGCTGTAGCTGCACCAATAATTCCAAGCAAGGGAATTAGCAAAATACCAATAGTTACTGCTAGTATAGCGCCAATACTACGAAATGCTGGAACCCACTTAGTACGATTTGTTATAAAAACACCGGGCAATTGTAATACGTAAATTCCAAATAAATAATAACCTAGAAGTAAAATCGGAACTACCTGAGTCGATGTCCAATAATCTTCACCAAAGAATGATACTCCACCAACTTTAAATCGCACTATTGAATCAATCCACAATGAAATAAAAACAATAAAAAATCCCGAAATCCCTAAAAAGTATTTTGATATTTGTGAAAATGTTTGTTTTGCGTCATTATTTTTACCTTTTTTTAGAAAATATGGCGTCCATCCCATATTAAAACCCATTACAATCAGTAATCCAAATTTACCGAAATTATTTCCCGCCGAATACAGCCCTACGGCAGTCGTATCGGCTAGCCATTCCAAAAGATAACGATCGGAAAGTTCCATAATCATTGCAAACAAAGCAGCCGGTAAGAACGGTATCCCAAATTTTATTACTACTTTTAAAGCATTTAAATTAACCGAATCAATCTTAAAATTTTGAAATATTATTGGCATTGTAGCGAGTAATACTATAGCTGAAGCCAAAATATTGCCAACTAAGACACCTTCAATTCCCATTTTCAAAAAAACTACTAAATAGATATTTAGTCCCATTAATAATAGAACATTTATTAAACTGAAAAAGATAAATTGTCGTGGTTTTTCATTAGCACGTAATACTAACAAGGGCAGTTCACGAAGTGCATCTAGAAACAGAATGATGGCAACAAATTGCATAAGCGTTTTATATTCACCACCAAGAAATATAGGTGATAAAAAACTGGCAGTTACAAATACAATTCCTGAGAAGATTAAACTTGTGGCGGTTTGTGTGCTGAAAATAATAGTAAAGTATTTCTTTTTTTCATCTCCTTCAGCATCAATGTAAAATTTCATTAATGCTGTATCCATACCATAACGATAAAATACTATCACAAACCCTGTGAATGCATATGATAGAGAAACTACGCCATACTGCTCAGGTGTAAATACATTTGTATAGACAGGTAACAGTAAAAACGTCACAAGGCGCGTAAGGATTGTGCCAATACCGTATATCAGCGATTGTTTTCCTAGTATTCTAATAGACATTATTATACATTGTGAATTGCTATGTTTCTATTTTAAAGGATTATTTCAAATGTGTCACGTAACATCCCGCTTGCGTCAATATTTTCCTTAAATCGGGCAAGACCAAAATTCCGGTCCTCCTTCACCATAAAATTCCGGAATCGAATACTTTAAAATCATTTTTAATGACCCAATCAAATATGAAATAGAATAACAAGTTTAACTCTCTTGTTTCTATATATTTTTCATACTGTGTTAAAATACCTTCCGGAAAGCTTTTCTAATCATGCCTAGTGAACCAAATTCTTCTTTGAACCGAATGAGTGATGGGGCTGGCGTCAAAGGGTTTTTTGCTTTTGGGTCTTGAGAAACCCCAAAATCCAAATAGGAAAAACCTCTTTTTTTTGCCCATTTTATTGTTTCCATAATTTGCAGTGTTGCCGCTTGGGCTTGTATATAATCATAGTCTACCATGTTGTAAAAAATGATAGCAACTTTTTCATTAGCAATAAAATTTAGTGTACCACCTATAGGTTTCCCCTTTGAGTACATCATAAGAAGATGAAGTCTGTTTGGAAAAAGCTGCATTAATTTATTCAATTCTAAAAGAGAATGGGTAGGTTTTGAATTATGTCTTTTTTTATTGTTCAGAAGGATCGGGTAAAACTCATCAAAATTACTGTTCCACTCAGTTGTAATAGAGAACTCCTCGATGATTTTTTTAAAGTATTTCTGCGATCTATGCTTTAGCCTACACACGTTTTTTATGATCTCATCATTGTCACGTATTAAAGGAATCACACTGGAAATATATATTTCATCTACAATATAATTGTTCCATAGCATAGCATATTCAAACGATTCGCTTTGGCGTGTATGATAAATCCATGGGGGAGGAATTAGAAATGTTTCTTGGAAATTCTGTTTCTGACAATATACCTCAAATGCTTTTAGAATTTCAGAAGCCAAGGTAAATGTTGGATCATCGGTTATAAACCCACCATAACTTGTCCCTGGGTGGGAAAACAATATCTTTTTCCCATTTTCTTCGATAATCGCAGCAGGAAAAACCGCTTTGATTTTTTCTCCTATTTTGCAAATGAGAGAGTGATCCATAAATTTTTTGTTAAGATGGTACGATAAAAATGCTCTAAGATGAAAAAGGGTTCCATTATTTGAATCTTTAACAAAAGAATCCCACTCTGCTTCGTCTTTTGTATAGTATCTGCTAATAACGATTTTCATAAATTTCTCTTTTCTACCAAATGCCTTCACCTGAATTAGTCATTTTAAAAATATTAATAAATACTTCTCCTTGTCAAACTTTGAAAGTTAAGAGTGATTTAATCAATAATGAAACCTGTTTGTAACTCAGATATACCATATCTAATTTATAATCAAATTTTACAGGAGTATTTATGAATAAAACAGCAATATCTAAAGTACACGCAAGGGAAATATTTGATTCACGCGGCAATCCGACAGTGGAAGTTGACATAACATTGCAAGATGGGCGTTTTGGACGCGCCGCTGTTCCTTCAGGAGCATCAACAGGGGAACACGAAGCGGTTGAATTGCGCGATGGCGATAATAGTCGGTTTTTGGGTAAAGGTGTACTTAATGCTGTAAATAACGTGAATACGATTCTTGCTTCAACTGTGATAGGACTTGATGCTTTACAACAATCAGTTGTTGACAATGCCATGATCAAAGCAGATGGAACACCAAATAAATCAAATTTTGGTGCCAACGCGATCTTGGGCATTTCCATGGCAACTGCTAGAGCCGCTGCTAATCATTTAAATATTCCGCTATATCAACATCTTGGAACATCAGTATCCAATTTATTACCTGCTCCTATGATGAATATTGTTAACGGTGGCAGTCATGCCGATAATAATGTCGACATTCAGGAATTTATGGTTTTCCCGCTTGGCGCTAAATCCTTTTCTGAGGCCCTGAGAATGGGAACAGAAACATTCCATCAATTAAGAAATGTACTAAAGGAAAAGGGACTCAATACAGCCGTTGGTGATGAAGGTGGTTTCGCACCTAACTTAAGATCAAATGAAGAGGCTCTAGAAGTTATAATGGAGGCAATAACCAGAACTAATTATACAGCCGGAAAGGATATCTTTTTCGCTCTCGATCCTGCTTCCAGTGAGTTTTTTGTCAACGGGAAATACCGTCTTGAATCAGAAAACAGAACACTCTCATCCGAAGAAATGGTAGACTATTATGCAAAGTTAGTTAATAAATATCCTATCGTTTCTATAGAAGATGGGCTTGCAGAAAACGATTGGGATGGTTGGAAAATACTTAATTCAAAACTAGGAGATAAGATTCAAATTGTTGGAGATGATCTAACAGTAACAAACATTACACGCCTTCAACGTGCAATTGATGAAAAATCTATGAATTCAATTTTGATTAAACTAAATCAAATCGGGACTATTACTGAAACTATTCAGGCTGTAAGCCTCGCGCGTAAAAATAATTATAGCGCTGTAATTTCGCATCGTTCAGGCGAAACCGAGGATACTATCATTGCTGATTTCGCGGTTGCTATGGGCATGGGACAAATTAAAACCGGTTCCGCTTCAAGAACTGACCGTATATGTAAATATAATCAACTATTACGCATTGAAGAGATACTCGGTGGAAAAGCACAATTTCCTGATAAAAATATATTAGGTCGTAATTGAGAAAAAGACGGACATTAAATAAATCACTACGAAAGCAATATATTGCTGAAGCACAACGTAAATTCTTTCGCACCATAATTTTATTAGTCGTTTCGTTCTTGGTAATTATTTTTTTATTCGGCGATCATGGAATATATCAGCTGTACAAAATAAAAACACAAAGGAAAGCAACACAACAACGCATTGAAGAACTAAAAACTGAACTAGCGCTGCTTGAGGATGAAAAAAATAGATTAGAAACCGATTTAGATTATATAGAACGCCTTGCCCGCGAAAAATACAGGATGGCGAAAACGGGTGAAAAAGTATTTAAGGTGATAGAAAAAGAGATTAAAGAATAATAATCATATCTCAAAAAACAATTAGCTAGTTTTATCGCAATTCTGTCTGATCTTCAGGTATATGTACTATGGAAACCCCTAACACAATGTTAGGGGTTTTGTTTAATAAGGAGTACCCATGAATGATAAA
>JBHPEE010000002.1:0-58524 GCA_042577295.1 Fidelibacterota bacterium
TCAATTTATAATCCCATATCAACTAAATATCCGTCAAGATCCAGATGAATTAAAACGTCAATTAACACAAAAATATTTAATATTAGATAACCCGCCAGAAAGGGTTAGACCAGTTGCAGATATGGCAATTGTTTCATATCCTTTGTATATACAAAATTATGCTATTGCGGAGATTGTTTCCTGGCAAGTTCATAGGACACTTCAGGATAAATATGGAAAAGAATATTCAACTAATATGAATGTCGCACAATTTCTTATAGATAATTTCTATAAGGATGGCGGATTATATCTTTGGCAAGATCGTTTACAAAAAGCTACAGGCAAAGAATTGGATCTTGACGGATATTTAGTTGATATGGGATTATAAATTGAAGAATTAGCAAAAAAAAGGAGACAGTAAATGTTAGAAACATTTTTAAAAGGCGGCCCATTTATAATAATTATTTTAATGTTATTTGGTATCATTATTATTATTTCTATAAAAAATATAAAGGGACCTTATCATACTAATAGTATTGTGCTGCTTGGTATTTTGACCGCTGTGATAGGTATACTGGCAACTTATATGGGAATAAACATGATATTTACTGCAATATCCGATATGGGTGATATATCACCTTTAATTTTAATTAATGGCTTAAAAACAGCATTAATAACATCATATACCGGTAGTATTATTTTGCTTATCTCAACAGGATTGTGGTATTTCTTTATCAAACGACATAAACTGCTTGGTTTTTAATAAATGGAACGATAATATTTTTCAATTCTCCTAGACAAAATTAAAATTGTCGCTGTCTTACTATGACATAGCTATATATTTTAATAATAATTTTGCAGCAATATAGATAATCTGTATTGATAGTTAAGTATATTTCTCATAATTTGATTCTGAATAATGGAAATAAAATGAAAAAAATTATACAATTTGGAGAAAACGTATCTGGTTATAACATACCTGTCTTAAATGAACGTGAAATAAGAGCTGCAGCAGGTATTCTTTTCTTATTTATGTTTATTTCTATTCAGAACGCTGCATCGGGCAATTTCACACTATTAAAATATGCAGTAATAATATTTATTACAGATATGATAATACGAGTGTTTATCAATCCGAAATATTCTCCTACTTTAATTATTGGCCGTTTATTTGTTAGAAAACAGGTTCCTGAATATGTAGGCGCACAGCAGAAGCGATTTGCCTGGATTATTGGTATCGTTTTAGGAATGACAATGTTTGTACTGATTGTGCTTTTAAACTCATTTAGCCCGATTACTGGTATAATCTGTCTAATTTGCTTAATATTTTTATTTTTTGAATCAGTATTTGGAATTTGCATAGGGTGTATCTTTTACCGATGGTTTTATAAGGATAAGGCTCAGTATTGCCCGGGAGAAGTTTGTGAGATTCGCGAAAGACAAGAGATTCAAAAAACCTCAAAATCGCAAATAATCATTGTAGGGTTTTTTATAATTTATATTGTAGCAGCAGTATATCTATTTAATGACAAGTTTAGTGTACAACCCACCTATTTATTTGATAGAAATATTACACTTAAATCTGAATAGACTATAAATCATCTAAAAATATTAAAAAGCTACATTGTGGATACACTTTCTGTGGAATAAATAATATGGAAAATTCAAGAAAAAAAATATCAATTTTAGTAATTGGATTAAGTATCGGCCTATCATTTATGGGAATTTTAAGGCATTCAGCCACCAATGAAAACTTTCTCACTCCATTTTCAGGGCTTGCTACTCCAGGATATGTGTTAATTAGCGTTTTATTTACAATATGGTTGGTACGGGCAGGATTGCCGCTGAACAAATATGGTTTTGGAGCTAAACTTAAATTAAATCATATTATTCTTGCGATATTTGCGATTATTGTACTACGTGTATTCTCTTATACATTAAATCCAATAATTGAAGAATTGTTTAGTGGTCAGCGTAACTTAGAACGTTTTTCTGATGTGGAGGGTTCAACAATATCTTTTGTGATGTTATTAATTACAAATTGGACGCTTGCTGCTTTTGGGGAGGAATTTGCTTATCGAATATTACTGATGCGAGGTCTGTCTTATGTATTTGGTGACTCACGCTCAGCACAAATTTCAGCACTAATCTTACAATCAATTATGTTTGGTCTTATACACGCTTATCAAGGTCCAACAGGTATTGTAGGATCAGCATTTAGTGGACTGGTATTTGGCACTGTTATACTTATTGGTCGTTGGTCCATTTGGCCTGCTACTTTGGCACACGGCGCAAATAATACTATTGGGATTATTGCTCTTTATTTGGGAGAATAATAGTCATATAGTCACATTTAACCACATTGTGGATACTAGGAACTTAAAATTCCTCGAGTGATGAGTTCGTGTCGGTTCTAGTCCAGTCCCGGGTACTATTCTAACAGTGTGTAAGTCCTGTATTCTTGCAGGGGGTCTAATTGTTAAAGTCAGATAAGTAGGTCTTATAATCAATAAATATTTTTCGTTGAATAATTAATTAACGATATATTTAACTATCAAGGATCAATCTTTTTCTATGCGGACTGATAATATTTCATTTATTACAAGGAGATTAAGGGAAAATGTTCAAAAACTATAATATTTCTTTATTATTTATTGTACTTGCTTTCATAATAACTCTGGAATCCATTCAAGCACAAACTAAACCAATTCAGATTGCTTTTATTACACCAGTTCAATTGGTACCAGAAGACAATGATATAAGAGGAATTCGATTCAACTTAATTTATGGTAGGAATACATCTGTAACTGGTATCGATGGTGGATTTATCAACCATTCAACCAAAGGACTGTCGACAGGTTTACAGTTTGGATTTATTGGTCTGGTTGAATCAGACTTTACCGGCTGGCAGGACAATACGTTTAACATAACTAGGGGCAACCATATAGGAGTCCAAGCAGGAATCTTTAATTCTGCAAATAATATGGAAGGATTGCAGTTTGGTCTAGTGAATTATACTGTTAACATGAAGGGTATTCAGATAGGACTTTTAAACATAATTAAACAGGGCGGTACATTCCCGATATTTCCAATTGTTAACTGGTCTTTTTAATAGATCTGCAAGTTTTACAACTATACAGAATACAAGATAGCACGGCATAGCTACAATTGATACTACTATGGTCCAAATGGACATTAATGTAGCACTATTATAGCACATTTTTAAAATCGTTCCTCGTAGAACGCTGACTTCACACGGCAGAGTCCTAACTTGAGTCCCAAAAACGTGTCCCAAAACAAGTAGCTAAAAATAGGAGTACCAAAACCGGCAGGTTTTGATACACGTCCAGTAGTTTAAACAGCGAATTAACCAATACAAAGTTTACTAGCGGTTCATTATGACACCTATTGGCGATATGAGCGAAAAAGTTCTTGACTTGAGCGAAATGGGCGTTTTATATTACAGAACAATATATTTGTTAATAATATTATAAAGGTATAAAATTGAAAATTAAGAATTTTAAATCATACGTTAGTATTGCTATAGTGTTAGTCATTGGCACTCTTATTGCATTAGCGGGAAGCCAAGGAAGCACAATATGGTTGGGGTTACCGTTGTATGCTCTCGCTATAATATTAGCATTTTTTATCCAGTGGATTGTATTCATTCCTTCATACCTATACCGGACTGAAAAATTCTTTGACCTAACCGGCAGTCTAACATATATAACAATTACCTTAACTGCTGTATTAATGAGCCCTGTAAAAGATTTTAGATCTATTATCTTACTTATACTTGTTACTATCTGGGCGTTAAGATTGGGCCTTTTCTTGTTTATGCGTATCCAGGCAGCAGGTGAAGATCGTAGATTCAGAGAACTTAAAACATCTTTTTCAAGATTCCTTCTTACCTGGACGCTTCAGGGATTATGGGTCACATTCTCATTGGCTGCAGCTCTGGTAGTTATTACTTCTGAAACTAGAGCAAGGATTGATATTTTTGTGATTGTTGGAGTTGTTATTTGGATTATAGGCTTTGTGTTTGAGGTTATCGCAGATCGACAGAAAAGTGTGTTTAAAGCAAACCCTGCGAATAAAGACAAATTTATTAAAAATGGCTTGTGGTCCTGGTCCCGACACCCCAACTATTTTGGAGAAATTGTGTTGTGGATAGGAATTGCAATAATTGCTTTACCCGTATTGTCAGGATGGCAATGGGTTACTCTTATTTCTCCTGTATTTGTAACAATCCTTTTAACCAAGATTAGCGGTGTTCCAATGCTTGAGAAACGAGCCGATGAGAAATGGGGAGGACAGGCTGATTACGAAGCATATAAGAAATATACCTCAGTTCTAATACCAATGCCCCCAAAGGGAGAATAGTGACCTATGAATTATGCAAAAATACTATCTATAATTGGAATATTGGCAATGACAGTTGTACTAATTTATGGATTTAAAGTAGGCGATTTTTGGGTAGATGGCGGTAAAATCATCCAAAACCCCTGGGGTATTGTATCTCTAGTTGATCTTTATACTGGGTTTATTCTGTTTTCAGGCTGGATAATATTCCGCGAAAATTCTTTACCGAAATCTATTGTTTGGGTTTTACTGACTATGCTTTTGGGCTTTTTCACTGCAAGTATATATTCACTTATCGCTCTATACAAAAGCAATGGTAATTGGAATGTGTTTTGGATGGGGAGACGAACAAATGTCTAAGATACAGGAAATCCGGGAAGAGTTAATTCATGTATTTTCGGGTAGAAAATTAAAAATTATTGATTCAATAATTCCCCTGGTAATTTTTTTAGCATTGAATCAAATACTTGGTCTGAATTTAGCCACGTTATTTTCTTTGATTACATCAGGAATATTTCTTGTATATCGCCTATTGACCGGTGACAAACTTATTTTTGCTTTAGTTGGAGCACTTGGAGTATTTGCTGCTGCAGGAATAGCATATATAAGTGGTAGCGATACGGGATTTTTTATTCCAGGATTGATTACTGGTGCGTTGACGGTTTTGCTTTGTATTGGTAGTGTACTTATCAAAAAACCAATCGCTGCTTGGTCAAGCAGAATTACACGACGGTGGCCAAAAAGTTGGTACATGCATGAAAAGGTAAGATCGGCATATACAGAGGTAACGATAGCTTGGGCAGTTGCATTTGGTTTAAGAACCTTACTTGAGTATTGGTTGTTGTCTCAGAATGCTATAAATGCAGCTGGAGCAGTAAAGATATTCTTGGGATGGCCTTATACAATTTTAATTTTGATATTAAGTTATATCTATGGGTCTTGGCGGCTCACAAATCTTGGAGGTCCGAGCGTTGAGGAATATAAAGAGAGAAAGCTCCCTCCATGGGAGGGACAAATCCGAGGATTTTAGAATTTACAGGGTAAAGGGAATTTTTACTAATATTTATTATTTATTTTCGGTTAATTTTATGAAAAAATATGTAATTTTCAAAATGTAAGTACTTCACAAATCAATATAAAACAATGAAAATTATAGCGCTTGTCATTTCAATTATTATTGCACAAGGATCTGGACTTATCGGATCAGTATTTACAGCGTCGAGCGTGAATACTTGGTTTGAAACAATCTCAAAGCCTACGTGGAATCCTCCATCTTGGATTTTTGGTCCCGTATGGATTTCACTCTATTTTCTAATGGGGATTGCTGCATATATCGTGTGGCTACAAAAAGATATATCCAGTGTTAAGATAGCCTTGTGGGTTTATGGTATACACCTAATTTTTAATTCTCTTTGGTCAATTTTATTCTTTGGATTGCAGAATCCCCAATTGGCGTTTTTCGAAATTATTATTCTCTTAATTTTAATTCTAATCACAACGGTACTTTTTTGGAAAATCAATAATTGGGCAGGAGCATTGATGATTCCATACATCACCTGGGTATCACTTGCTGCTTTTCTTAATTACACTATTTGGCAACTCAACTAATATAGATTTATCCAATGAAATTTATATCTTTGGAAACTACAAAATAGTTTTGTTAGTTATCCGATTGAAAGCGCAGGTAACCCTGCTGGATGGTAGTTTTTAAATAAAAAATCAATACTATGAAAATATTACTCACGGGCGCTACAGGCTATATTGGAAAAAGACTTTTACCTATTTTAATTAAAGAAGGCCATAGCGTTGTTTGTTGCGTTAGGGATGTTAATAGATTTAACACAGATAAAGAATACTTGGATAATATTGAGATTGTTGAAGTTGATTTTCTTAACGAAAATAGCTTAACAAATATTCCTAAGGAAATTGACGCAGCCTATTATTTAATTCATTCAATGTCATCTACATCTGACTATCAAAAATATGAGTTAGAATGTGCAAATAATTTTAAAAATCGAATAAATATTACTTATGCCAAGCATGTTATTTATTTAAGCGGTATCGTGAACCAAAAACAACTTTCCAAGCATCTTGGTTCGCGTAAGGCAGTGGAAAACAAACTTAATGAGGGTAATTATAATTTTACTGCATTAAGAGCTGGAATCATAATAGGATCAGGAAGTGCATCATTTGAAATAATTCGTGATCTGGTCGAAAAATTACCAATTATGGTGACACCAAAATGGCTTAATACAAAATGCCAACCAATAAGCATTGAAGATGTAGTGCAATTTCTATTTAATAGTTTAAATAATCAATCTGTTTACAATAATAATTTTGATATTGGTGGTCCAGATATATTGACATACAGGGAAATGTTGTTAGATTATGCAAAAATCAGAAAACTTAAAAGATGGATTTATACTGTTCCTGTCATGACCCCCAAATTGTCATCTTACTGGTTATATTTTATAACATCAACATCTTACAAATTAGCTATTGCATTAGTAGACAGTATGAAAATTGAGGTCGTATGTCGCGATACAAAAATTAATAAACTTTTAAATATAACTCCTGTTGGATACATGGAAGCTTTAAAACAAACAGTAGTAGATATCGATAGAGATTCAATCCTTTCAAGTTGGAAAGATTCATTTATAAGTGGTACAATTAACAAGAAAATTACACATTATGATAAAGTCCCGACCTATGGTTGTTATTTTGATAAACGCACTAAAGTTGTATTAGATAGAAATAAATGCATTGATAAAATATGGAGAATTGGTGGGAATAGTGGCTGGTACTACGCAAATTGGTTATGGAGGATTAGAGGATTTGTTGATAAAATATTCGGTGGTGTGGGACTTAGAAGAGGAAGAACACATGCCGAACAAATTGACACAGGTGATGTAATTGACTTCTGGAGAGTTCTTCATTCAGATAAAGAAGGTGGAAGACTACTGCTATTTGCAGAAATGAAATTACCTGGTGAAGCATGGCTTGAATTTAAGTTGGAGGATAATAAGCTTTATCAAACTGCAACATTTCTTCCAAAAGGTTTATTAGGAAGATTATATTGGTTTTTAGTACTACCACTTCATGGGATAGTTTTCAACGGTTTAATCAAGACACTAAGTAAGTGATACTTTAGCTTATTGATAAAAGCAGTGTCAAGACACGTGCATTTCAAACCAAATAATATAATTAGTTAATACAGTGGATGACATGAGATTTATTTAGAGTCCGCTGAGCGTTTTGACCGAAATAATGCTTGACAAGAGCGTTATGAGCGTTTTATATTCACATCAGATATTCATTAAAAATATTATTTAAAGGAAATGAAATGAAAAAATTATTTATTGCAAATTTGATGGCTATATCATTGATCTTTGCAAATGAAGAATTATTGTTGCAGACTATCAAAGAAAATATTCATGTTGAAAAAGGATGGGAAAATATAGAGGAGTTTGATAGTGGAATAAGTGTTTCTGTTAAAGATATACCGGATATTCCTATTAAGGCAATTATGGTAAAACAAAATATTGCTATAGATGCAGATATAATTGCAGAAGTAGTGGAAGATGTAGCAAATTATGGCAAATTTTTAAATAGCGCTTCAGCTATGGATGCAAATTTATTGTATAAAAATGAACAAGGATTATTTGGACATCAGCATTTTGACTTGAAGTATGTTAAAGACCGTCATTATGCATTCAATATGTTCAAGCCATTCGGAAATACAAATAGGGTGGATTGGGAATTAATCCCCGAAAAAACATTCGATTCCATTAACGAGTCCAAAAATGTAAATAAAAAAGGTGTTTATATAGATATTGGTTATGGATCATGGCTGGTCAATAAATTAGAAAATGGAGAAGCTGAGATCTCATACCGCTTAGTTATGCATCCCGGTGGTAGTGTGCCAAATTTTGCAATAGACTACATTAATAAAGTGGCCATAGTTGCTTTATTTGAGGATGCTATCGATGAAGCATTAAAAAGATCAGATAGGAGCAATAATTAATGTTGAGCTCATTTTTAATCCATGGACTGATTGCTATAATATTAACATCGCCAGTAATAGCGAAAAACGATATGAAAGAATTGAAACCAGTTGAGCATGTTGACATAGACAAGTTTATGGGAAAATGGTATGTGGTTGGAGTAATACCTACCTTTGCTGAAAAAGATGCGGTAAATGCAATAGAAACCTATGAATTGAATAAAAAAGGCAATATAGATATTACCTTCACACATTACAAAAAAAGTCCTGATGGAAAGTTTAAAGAGTATCATCCGAAGGGATTTATTTTTAACAAAAAAACCAATTCTGAGTGGCGTGTACAATTCTTTTGGCCATTTAAATTCAAGTATCTGGTTATCGACCTTGCAGATGATTATCGATATACAGTAATTGGAGTCCCAAATAAAAAATTTCTTTGGATAATGGCAAGGGATACTCAGTTAAGTACTGAAGATAATAAAGTTATCAGAGAGAAATTAGTTCAGCAGGGCTATGACATAACCAAAATAGTTGATGTGCCCCAAATTTGGAATTAATAAGTGCAAACATTTTTACCATATCCCAACTTTCAAAAATCCGCTAAAGTACTTGACTATAGAAGGTTAGGAAAACAGAGAGTTGAAGCGCTGCAGGTCTTAAAAGCCATACAAATTGAAGATTATGGGTGGAAAAACCATCCAATTGTTAAAATGTGGAAGGGATATGAAAGTGCACTAATTGAATATAAAAACTGCATGATAGAGGAATGGGTAAATCGTGGATATAATAATAAAATGGCTATAGAAACTTTAAACGATACAATTGTTTATCCGAGGTGGCTAGGAAATGAAGAGTTGCATGCTTCACACAGATCAAATTTATTGAAAAAAGATAATGATTATTATTCCCAATTCAATTGGAAGGAGAAACCGGGAAGAGATTATATTTGGATATTGTCTTAGGATAATTTATGAAAAACAAAATTGAATATTTGGACGGAATTAGGTTAGCTATTGCCTTTCAGGCAGGTGCCAATTCAGTTACAAATGATCGAGAATATTTGAATAAAATAAATGTTTTTCCTGTACCTGATGCCGATACCGGTACGAACCTAGCTTCTACATTGCAGGGCATCGCACACGATTTGACTTTGGAAGAATCGTTTGGTGCTGTTATAAGCAATATAGCCAATTCGGCACTTACTTACTCAAGGGGTAATTCGGGAATTATATTTTCTCAGTTTTTAATTGGAATTAATTCAAAACTAGAAGAAAATGAAAAAGTCAGTGCAGATGAATTTTCAGATGCCATAAATCATAGTGTTAAAATTTTATATGATTCCTTGAATAATCCTGTTGAAGGAACCATTATCACCGTTATGAAAGAGTGGGCAAAAAGTTTTGAAAAGAATACTGGGAAATATGCCGATTTTTCAAAGCTAATTAAAAATAGTCTTCATGATGCGCAAAAAGCTTTAGAAAACACGCCTAAACAGCTTGAAGTATTAGCAAAAGCAGGTGTGGTGGATTCCGGAGCCAAAGGTTTCGTTGATTTTCTTACAGGTATTTATGATTTTATCCAGAGTGGTAATATTAAAAATATGCCTAAACCCGAAAAAATTGATACCAAAATAACAGAACATATTCATGCTAGCATTAATGAAATCAACTATCGATACTGTACAGAAGCTATCATAACAAATGATAATATTGATTTTATTAAACTTAAGAAACAACTAAATAAATTTGGTGATTCTGTAGTAATTGCCGGTTCACAGAAAAAATTAAGATTTCACATTCACACCAATGAACCTGACAATCTATTTGAATCATTAAGGAATAATGGGAATATTTCAAATTTGAAAGCTGAAGATATGATTAGGCAATTTGAGATTAGTAACGAGAAGAAATATCCTATTGCCTTAGTTACGGATTCGGCTAGCGACCTGCCGATGACTATAATTCAGGATAACCAAATCAATGTAATACCGTTTACTATAAATTTTGGAGAAACCGCATATCTCGATAGAGTGACATTAAATCATGATCGTTTTTATGAGCTGCTTGAGACTGATCCCAATCATCCTGTAACAGCGTTACCGAGTCCTAATTCAGTAAAAAATTTATTTTCCTTTTTATTAACTCACTATAAACAGGTTATTTGCGTTCATATTTCTAAGGAATTAAGTGGAACCTTTGACCAAACTGAAAAAATTGCAAAAGAATTTTCCAAAAATGAACTCTTTGTAGTCAACTCAAAGAGTTTATCAGTGTCAGAAGGATTGATAGCAGCTCGAATTGCAGAAGCAATAAAAAACGGTAGTACTTTTGATGAAATTAAAAATAATGTATCAAATTGGATTAGTAATACCAAAATATTTGTTGATATTGCAACTTTAAAATATATGGTTAGGGGGGGAAGAATTAGTCCATTAAAAGGAATGATGGCAAAATCATTAAATATTAAACCAATTGTCTCATTGGATGATGATGGTAAGGGTATTGCTTATGGTAAAACTTTCTCTAGAAACGCAAATTTCAAGAAGATTGTGTCAGAAATCACTCAATTGGTAGATAAGAAGGAAGTATGGAATTATGCAATTGGGCATGGCAAAAATGGCTCTAGAGCGGAAAAATATGCTGAGGAATTGGAAAAAGTAATCGGCAAACCGCCATTATATATAGAAAACATTGGTCCGGTTGTTGGTGCACATAACGGTATCGGTGTAGTAGGAATAGGATTAATATTAAAATGACATATAATTTGGCAAATAATAAACTTGTGTACCCAAAGCCTAATATTGTGCTTAGTAAGTGCTTAGGTATTGCTGCCTGCAGATACAATGGGCATATCATTTTGAATAAAACGGTTGATGCAATAGAGCCATACATGAATTATATTGCAGTTTGTCCTGAAGAAGAAATTGGACTTGGTACTCCACGCGATCCTATTAGACTCGTTGACCGAGATGGTTCAACACGATTAGTTCAACCTAAAACAGGTAAGGATGTAACTGATAACATGATTTCATACTCTCAGAATAAGATAAATGAATTTAGTAACAAAATTGATGGCTTTATTTTAAAGGATAGATCCCCTTCATGTGGAATTAATAACGTTAAAGTCTATTCTGAAAAACATGGCATGGTTGTGAAAAAAACAATGGGATTATTTGCAGATAAAATGAAGCAATCTTATCCGGGAATTCCAATGGAAAATGAAGGAAGACTTTCTAACAAAGAGTTACGCGAACATTTTTTAACAAGTGTCTTTGCCTTAGCTCGTTTTAGAGCGATTAAAGTTAATGGACTTATAAAAAAATTACAGTTATTTCACGCTCAGCATAAATACTTATTAATGGGTTATAACCAAAGCTTGATGCGAGAACTTGGTAAAAGTGCAGCGAATCCAAACAAGGAAAAATTCAATATAGTATATGATAATTATTATGAAATTTTGTTAAAAATATTTAAACATGTTCCTAGAAAAAATAATATGATAAACATATTTTTACACAATATGGGATACTTTAAAAATGAATTAAAGTCTTCAGAAAAAGCAATGTTTTTGGACTTACTAGATAAATACAGGAAAGGAATTGTGACTCAGAGTACTATTAATCATTTATTGAGAGCTTGGATAATAAGATATGAAGAAGAATATTTAAATAGTCAGTATTTATTTGCGCCATTTCCTGAGGAATTGATTCCATTACCTAATTCCGGAAAAAGTAGAGAGGTAAATTAATTATGAAGGGTAGTAAATATTTAAACTCAGTTGAAGCAGCTAATATTCTGGGAGTAAATGTTTCAACAATCAAAAGGTGGACTGATAGCGGAAAGTTGAATTGTATTAAAACTGCAGGAGGACATCGTAAATTTTTAATGAAACATCTTAATGAATATCTAAAATCGCAGCCTGACAAATCAAAAAAAGTAACGGTAATTCCATATGCCACATCAGAACATCGACAATTAAATCATCTCATTCAGAAGCATAATATAAAAGAACTTCATCTTCATTTATTTAATAATGCGATTAAATCACATCGCGATACGGTATATCTCATAATAACAGGACTTGCGTTGGCACAATATCCATTATATAAGATATTTGATGAATTGGTAACTCCTGTTTTACACCAGATTGGTGAATTATGGGAAAAAGGTAAATTAACAATTTCTGAGGAGCACATTGCTTCCGATATAATTAGGGACTCTATTTTGCAGATTAGAGAAATTGCAATATTACCAACTGAAGATAAACAAAAAGTTTTTTGTTTTGCATTAGATGATGATCAGCATGATATTGCACTAAAAATGATACAAATATTATTGGAGCAACGTGGATTCGATGTTTTTTATAGTGGTCAAAGCACTCCGGCTGATAGCATTGAAAAATTAATTTCATTCCATAAACCAACAAGGGTGTATTTATCTTGCACATATTTTGATGAAAATTGGACTAATGAACAAATTGAAGCTAAGAATTCAGAATTGTCACTAATCTACAATTTTTCAAGAAAATATAATTTTGAATTATTCATTGGAGGGTCAGCATTTAATCAATTAAATGTTGATTATGATATCGTTAAACAACGTCTGTTAAGTTTTGAAGAAATTTTTAAAAGTTAGGATGAATTATGAATAAAGTATTAATAATAATAACAATAATAATAGGAATAACAATGGCAAAAAATAATGAGTTGAAAATAGGTGATTCTGCACCTGACTTTACACTTCAAGATCAGAATAAGCAGGACCATACCCTATCAGACTATTTTGGTAAGAAAATAGTGGTGTATTTTTATCCAAAAGATGATACTCCTGGCTGTAAAAAGGAAGCGTGCTCAATTAGAGATAATTATGCTCTATTTGAAGAGAATGAAATAGTTGTTTTTGGTATAAGCTACGACTCCCCAAAGAGTCATAAGACATTTGCAGATAAATACGGTTTACCATTTACACTACTAAGTGATAATGAAAAAAAGGTGGCAAAGTTGTACAATTCAGATGGTTTTTTAATGGCAAAGAGAAATTCATTTTTAATTGATTCAGAAGGTAAAATCTTCAATATTTATAAAAATGTTGATGTTACTACGCATACGAGCAATATATTAGATGATTTTGAAGGATTGGGTAATTAATAATGAAAAAGTATTTATTGTTAATTTTTCTTATCGGCAGTCTTTTTGCGCAAACCAATATTGACAGGAGCAAATCTTTTGGAATAATGATAATGGGTGGTGGCCGGTATGATGATCTGAGAATGTGTGTTGGCAGTCCCGCAGGAATAAAGGGTGGCCCCATAGCCGATATAATGTTTGTAACACAATTTAAAAGAAACGATGGAAAATTAATCTCACTCAATATTCCCGTTTTCCGTCCAATTTTATTTGGTACTGCATTTAAGTTGCTACAATTCGAACCCGAACTGAATTGGGAAAATATGTCGACCTTAAAAAATGGAAAAACTTTAATCCATGGACCCGGAGTCGGTTTAAGTTTTCACTATGGTCCCGATTATGAATCTGATTTAGATAATAGGGGTGAAGATTTCTTCGCTATTGGACCAATGATTAACTATTCAATTGGAATCATTTTAGACAGTGATCAAAGAAAAAAGATAGCACTTAAAACTTTTTATATACCATTATTTGGAGAAAATGAAAATAATGGTAACGTATTAGGTGCATCTTTGCAGTATTACTATTTGTTTAAATAGCCGGAGTTTATAATTAAAGTTTATATGTTAGAATATAATCAGTTTGTTCCTCATCCTCTTGATGATGTGTTTGCTTTTTTTGAAAAAGCTGAAAATCTTGAACAGTTAACACCAAGTAACTTGAAATTTAAAATTCTAACGCCTACGCCAATAAATATGACTGTGGGTCGACTAATCGATTATACCATAAAAATATTTGGTACTAATTTTCATTGGAGAACAATGATAACTGATTACAATAAAAATGAAAATTTTATAGACGAACAGTTAAAAGGACCTTATGCGTTTTGGCACCATACACATTCATTAAGTAAATCCAATGGTGGTACTCAAATTAAAGATAAAGTAATCTATGGTTTACCGTTTGGAATTTTTGGCCGTTTAGCACATGGGTTATTTATTAGAAGATCTTTATTTAAAATATTTAACTATAGACAAGATTCTATGAATAAATTATTTCCGTCTGTGGAAAAATTAGTAATAAAATGAAAGTTGCTGTTTTTGGTGGAACTGGTTTTGTCGGATCTTATATTCTAAAAGAATTATCAAATAATTCGTTTTCAATTAATGCGTTAGTAAGAAAAGACTCTGAAAACAAAATACCTAAAGTAAATAATATTAATGTTATCAACGGTGATCTGTCAGACATAGATTCTGTAAAAGAAACTATTAAGCATTGTGATATAGTCATTTATGCGGTTGGTATTATCCGTGAATATAGCAAAAGAGGAATTACTTTTGAAAAATTGCACTATGAGTATTTTAAAAATATAGTTGATATTTCAAAAAGTGCCGTAATTAAAAAAGTTATTTATATAAGTGCAAATGGGGCAAAACCTATTGGCACTAAATACCAAACTTCTAAATATTTAGCTGAACAATATTTACAAAACAATTTTAACAATTGGACAATCTTTCGTCCATCAGTAGTGTTTGGAGATCCTGAAGGCAAAATGGAGTTTGTTTCACAATTAAAAAAAGATATTGTTAATAAATATTTTCCAGTTCCATTGTTTTTCCGTTCAAATCCTTTTAAGTACAATATTTTCTTTAAATCAAACCCAGTACATGTGGGAGATTTGGCAAAATTAGTGGTTAAGGGATTGCAAAGTGATAACGCAAACAATGTGATTTTTACTGTTGGGGGATTACAAGAAACCACCTGGCACTCAATGCTTAAAACTATATCTAATACGACAAATAGGAAAAAAATATTTTTGCTTGTTCCAATAATAATTGTCCAAATATTTGCAAAAATGTTAGACAGGTTTAGATTTTTTCCGATTACTTATGATCAACTTAAAATGTTAAAAGAAGATAATATTTGCGCATCGGAAGATATATTTCGAGAATTCGACATCAAACCAAAAGAATTCTCAACAGATAATCTTGATTATCTTCAAAATTAATCTATAAAGATACTTGCAATTATATTGTAAACGTTATAAATTCGCTCATAACGCTCATATTAATTATTAGAATTTAGGTAAGATAAATGAAGAAATATAAAATATTAAGTATTGGTTTAGCATTAATAACAAGTGCTATTTATGCACAAATTACTGGTAGCATAAGTGGTACAGTTGTCGATAAACGCACTCAAAAACCACTGATCGGGACCAACGTAATTGTTCTAGATACAAATTTTGGAGCATCTACTGATATAGATGGAAATTTCTTCATAACGGGTGTTCCTGTAGGGACTTATCGATTACGATTTGATTTTATCGGTTATGAATCAGTCCTAAAAACAGATGTGGTTGTAATCACTGCTAATCCAGCAAATGTGAACGCAGAGTTAACTGAAAGTGTTCTTGAAGGAGAAATTGTCACAGTTACAGCTGGTTATTTCAATCAAGAAGAAAAAATACAAACAAGTACAATTGGTTTATCCAGAGAAGAAATCAGACGTTTTCCAGGTGGATTTGAAGACGTTGTCCGAACTGTCTCAACACTTCCCGGAGTAGCAATTAATTCAGCAGGTGGAAGAAATGATCTACTAGTACGCGGTGGCGGTCCTTCTGAAAATCTATATGTAATAAATAACATTGAAGTACCTAATATTAATCATTTTGGTAGCCAGGGTAATAGTAGCGGCAGCCTTAGTTTTGTAAATCTTGATTTTGTAGAAGACGTCACATTTACAACAGGCGGCTTTAGTGCAAAGTTCGGAGATAAAATGTCTTCGGTATTATCATTAAAAATGACTGATAATATTCCACAGAGTTTTGAAAGTAAATGGACAGTGTCTGCTACACAATACGGATTCGATTTTGATTTACCTATCAAGCAAAAAGGTAACGTAATCTTTTCTGCAAGGCAAAGTTACTTGGATCTTATTTTTAAAGCAGCTGGTTTACCCTTTATTCCAATCTATACTGATTTTAATATTATTGGCAACTACGACATTTCTCCAAAAGATAAATTGTTTTTCATTGGTTTATCTGCGATAAATAATATCGAACGTGATCAGAGCACATTGGAGAATAAGGTAACTAATGCAGGACTTTTAGATAATTCACAATATCAAGGTATTGCTGGTGTGAATTATCGGAGGTTGCTAGGCTCAGGTTATATTGATGTGACTTTAACAAATAGTTTATTTAGATATGATTTCAGTCAAATGGATGAAAATGACTTTGAATATTTTAAGAGTAATGCCGATGAGCAGGAAACTAGTGCAAAAATTCAACATTACTGGGTAAAGAGTAAATCATTTGGACTAAGAACTGGTATAACCACAAAATTTGTGAACAATACAAATGCAACAACATTTGCAGATTCTATTTACGATCGAAGCGGTAATAAGTTACCAATTTCACTATTTGGACTGCCTCAGTCCATTGATGAATCGATTAGTGCAAACAAATACTCCTTTTATAGTGAATTTGATTGGTTAATAACACCCAATTTAAATGTAAATGCAGGTGTTCGGGGCGACTATTATCAATTCATAGAAGAAAAACTATATTTTGCACCAAGATTAAGCATTAAATATACTTTATCGCCTAAGCTTACAATTCGAACTAGTGGAGGAATATATTATCAATCTCCATCATATGTATGGACAATAAATTCATTCAATAAAAATCTAAAAGCACTTCAAAATAATATGGGTGTTTTTGGGTTAGATTATTTATATAGAGATGATGTGCGTTTTAGTTTTGAAGGTTACTACAAGGATTATACTAACCTACCAAGCGGGATAGTTCCTGGTGTTACTGATCATATTGTAATTACCAATACCGGAACAGGGTTTGGCGGTCGTGAAGATGATTTTCAGTCGTTTGGTTACTTTGATCTTGATTCAAAGGGAAAGGGTTCCGCTTATGGGGCCGAACTACTAGTCCAGAAAAAATATTCAAGTATTCCTTTATATGGATTAATGAGTATTTCATATAGCAAAAGTGAGCTAGTTGCTAATAATGGAAAAACTTATCCCGGCCAATATGATCAAAGATTTATTTTTAACCTAACTGGCGGTTATATTTTCAACTCAAAATGGGAAATAGCAGGAAAATTTAGATATTTTACAGGAGTTCCATATTCACCGGTATATAGACCAAGTGATAATCCAATTAGAACCGGTTATATTCAGAATATTCCTGAACAATATTTAGATAATCGTACAGATGCTGGCCATCACCTAGATATTCGAGTTGATAGGTATTTTAATTTCCCAAGTTGGACTTTGATTGTTTACATGGACATTCAGAATATATACAATTACAAAATTCCTCAGAGACCAACTTACGATTTTTGGGATGATTCAATCATTAATTCAAGTTCTATAGGAATATTACCATCAATTGGGATTAGTGCTGAGTTTTAACATTTAATTTGGACAGTATGGGCATAAGTGTTGCATTGTTATAGTACACCTATTACAGGAGTCTCTCTAAAACCCATAGGTCTTTTGAGCCACAAAATATTTACTTTAAAAGTGGTCCGATCCCCTATGCACATCAACCCCAATATTTTATAACTAGGGAAAATATTTGTTAAAAGTTGTAGTATTTAATTGACTGCCTGTTAGAAATACTTCGCACTCCGCGATGCTCTGATTTGATACAAGATTAAGAATATTTTATATACCACTATTCAATCCTAAGTAATTTGGAAACGACCCCACCGCGATCCAAAACTATTTCATTGACTAATCCCTCCTCATTATGGATGAAATCCATTGTGAATCCAAAGTGAATATCAAAGAATTTTGTATTACTCTCTGGGTATAGATGATATGCGTTTGTCCCAGCATCAAAAATTAGATGATTTTCATCGATTGAAAACGTAAACACAGTACCACTCTCCATACGATATTTGCCGATGAAATCAATCATATCATCTGGCTTTAGAGGAAATAAAGTTTTTTCAATAGACTGATAATCCGGCCAACCGTATTCATGGGCTATCGCATATAGGATTTCGTAATATAAGCCCATACCGCTATCGGAATTTGTCATTATAATTGCACCAGCTTTACGTTTCGGGTAGTAAGCCATATAGCATCTATAACCGTTATTTGCACCTCCGTGAGAGAGTTCTAAATCTGATCCAACACCATTAACTTTAAACCCTAGGCCATACGGTTCTAACTGCGCTGTTATCATCTCGTTTGAAATATCATAACTTAATATTGATTCGGATTCAGGATTAATCGATTCTCCAATTGAGATAAGAAGTTTTGATAGATCAGTTGGCGTTGTCCATAGACCTGCTGCAGCCATTTCAGGATAAATTAAGGGGAAATCACTCACTTTTTCACCTGTTGAAAGATAGCCGATTGATAATTGGGATAGATTTTTTGTCGTTAGCGTTTGGTCAAATGTGCTATTTGTCATATCCAAATCATCAAATATTAAATCATTCATAAGTTCAGGAAAGCTTTTTTCCAACATATCGGTCATAATCAATTGGATAACACAGAAGCCACCATTTGAGTATTTGGCGATTGCCCCTGGTATTGTATCTAACATAACTGCAGTGGCTTTTGAAGGTTCAGTTCCATTGAGAATTTCTACCAAGGTTGGTATCAATTCATCTTGAGTATAGCCAGATCTTGGATCATCATTTAAACCTGCGGAATGCGAAAGCAATTGTCTTAGAGTTATAGGTTGATTTAATGTGAATTTGCTTATTGGTATCTGCCATGATTTAAGATATCGGTTTATATCAGTATCAAGTTTTAAAGTACCTTTATCTACTAACCGTAAGGCACCCGCTGCGGTGACAGGTTTGCTAATAGATGCCGCCTGAAAAAGAGTATTTTCATCAACAATGGCGTTATTGTCTTTGTCGGCATAACCGTACCCTTTTGCCCATGACATCTGATCATTCTGAATTACTGCTATACTCACTCCAGGTACATTATAATAATCCATTCGTTCTTTTAAAGAAAATCCCTGAAGGTCTTTGTTTTTTATGATAACAAGTGGCCTAAGCTCAGCTTCCATATGTGATATTATTTCTGTCGCAGTTATCTTCAAAGAATCTACATTGTTATCTGAAGATACAGCTTGATCTATATTCAATTTTGAATCAGTATCCGTACATGATAACAAGAAAATGATTTGAAGTGCTATTATTAAGAACAAAATAGATTTTACATTTATTATTGTTTTACACTTTCCTTGATTGTTTAATACATGAACCCTGTCAGTACATATTTTCATAATTCTTCCCGGATTTGTGAATTTGCAAACTAAATATTACAGTTTTTGACAAATATATATCATGAAGGTTGTCCAGCTTTAACTAGTTCACTAAAATCTGTACCAATGTTTTAATTAGCAGGACTTTTAGTCCCAAAAACGTTCCCCATAACAAATTACAAAAATCAGCTGTACCAAAAACAGTGGGTTTTGTGACTCTATAAGAGGTTGTAGTAAACCAATAGTTTTTATTACAGTTGTAAGAAGATTTGGGGTAATTTATTTATATTTCTTAACCAAACTTGGGTATAATTATGGTAAAACCAGATAATAGAATATATTGGTTAGATAATTTAAGAACATTCATGATTTTTTTAGTCGTTGTAATACATGCTGCAACTGTATTTGAAAAATATAGCATGGGTGCGCTTTGGTGGATAGTCATTGATCCCTCTAATAGTGACTTGAATGGTATATTGTTCTTAATTCTAAATATATTTGTTATGGCTACTATTTATTTTGTCTCTGGTTATCTTGTGCCATTGACATTAAAAAATAAATCCGGGTGGAAATTTATAAAATCCAAGTTTCAAAGAATAATGGTACCCTGGATAATTGCTGTACTGATACTGATTCCACTTTATAAGGTGATTTTTTTGTATTCAAGGGGATTACCGCAAGAAAGCTGGACAGGTTACTTTCATTGGAAATCTTTATGGAGCCAGAATTGGCTATGGTTCTTGCCAGTGTTATTTTTATTTGATATGATTTATTTATTATTTGAAAAAATTCCTACAAGTAAAATATCCGTAAAACAATCAATATGGATTACACTAATAGTTGTGTTTGTATATAGTTTTAGCATGGATTATTTTGGATTACATGGATGGACTAAAACTATATTAATTGATTTTCAAAATGAGAGATTACTGGTTTATTTCATGATATTTATACTCGGATCTCTGCTTTACAAAATAAAAGCATTTGACTCGAACAAGGTTAATAAAAAAATTAATACTATAGTACACTCTATGGGATGGTTGCCAATTAATTTATACATCTTTTTTATAATCTATGCTTTGATTTATCCTGAAAATTATATCATTAATAAAGTTATTCATGTTTCTTTAGCAAGATTAAGCTTTACACTTTCATTAGCCTACTTACTATACGTGTTTGTTACTGTATTTTGGTATTATATGAATAAAACAGGAAAAATACTTAATACTCTAAACAAAAATTCTTATGGTGTATATATTATTCATGTAATTGTAATGGGTGTTATTGCCTTGATAATGTTGAATACTGGAATACCTTTATTTTTAAAATTTCTAATACTGATAACATCAACATATCTAATTTGTAATCTATTGGTATATTTTTACAGAAGTTACATTAAAGTAATGTTCACAAAATAATAGTCAATTATTATTTGGTGTTAAAATAGTTCCAAAAACGCGTACCAAAACAACCGGGTTGATTTGAGTGTACCAAAAACGACGGGTTTTGATACACCAATTTAAAACGAATGTAGTCTAAGATTAATTACTTCACATAAACCATTTTTTACGAACTATTAAACTGACCGTTTGATTATTAATGCTTCTGCATATATTCCAATATTTTTATTTAATCTTGCAAACGTGTAATCATTTTCAATGCATATTGATTATCGGGTTCTATATCCAATGTTTTGTAGACATATTTTAACGCCCGTTCTTTTTTCCCAAATTTGTTATAGGCATATATATATTTTTCATACGGAATTATTGAGTTCGGATAATATTCTATATACTTGTCTAATATAGCATATAGCATTTGTTCTTCACCTATTGAAGAGTAGTGATAAGCCCACACATGAAAGAAAAATTCATTAACAATGCGAAATTCCTTTCCAACTTGAAGAAGTGACTCTAATGATTTATTTGCTTCTTTAATCTTTTTATCGCTAATTAATAATTCAGTCTGCTCAAGATAAAACTGCATTTCCTGAACTGCTGACTTGAGCTTTTCTTCCTTTACTTTTGCATATTCTATGGCTAATTTTTTTGCAAGAACGATAGCAGTATCCAATGCAACGGCTGCGCCAATATTAACATCAGGTATAACACCGATTCCCTCCCAATTTTCTCTTGTAACTGGATTAATCGCCCTCGCTGTAGGAATATATATTTCAAATTGATCATATAAATTATACAAATCAACTGAGTGTGCCCCCCCTTTGGTTGAGTCTCCAATAATGATTGCTCGATTCATTGCTTTCATATTGTAAGCAAAGGACTCTGCGGCAGAAAATGTTTTATCACTGGTTAATATAAAAAGTGGTATATCAGTCATGGGTTCCATTCCAATATCTTTTAATGTCCAGGATTCAGTCAGATAATTGTCAATTCGGGAATACGAACTATTCAATTGTGTTGGATACTTGAGGAAATAACTACTTAGATAATCGCCAGAGCCCCCACCATTTTCACGTATATCAATGATAATTGCATCAGCATTGGATAAAAAGTGCATAGCATTTAGAACCATGTCTTTTACATCTGAATAATTATAAAACCTGGTTAATTCAAACAATCCAATATTACCTTCCAACCATTCGAGCTTGGAGAATCCATTATTTTCTTTTAATCCTAATCTATGATAACGAATTGGGTGATGAAGTGAACATTCAGGTTCTTCACTCAGATCACTTGATTCTATTAATCTAAAATGAATGTGTTTATCATTGGTGATATTTATTAAATCATTTGTTACTTTCTCGGTAAATATTATAGCATCATTAATAGAGTCGTAACATCCTGAAGATATTTTATTCCTAAAATCCTCAGCACTTTTCTGGGCAGCTTCAGGAATTACATATTTTGTTTCTATTAAATCACTTATCGAATATAGTAGTTTGTCTTTATAGGCTTTATCTAAGATAAATTCTTGTTGTCCTGTAACAAATGGATTTAATATCAAAAATAAACAGATCGTTATAAATAATTTAAAATTATTATGTTTAAAATTTTTCATATTTGTCCTTTTATCGTTTGAAATCCACAATAAATATATGAGATAAAAATAAAAGTTATTAAATAAATATAATGCTACTATTAGGTGGAAGGTAAATATCTCATATGAGAGTCAATGTTAACAAATTATGGTTAAACTATCAGTAAATTTGTTCCAAAAACGTAACCAAAAACAAACAGGCTAGATGGGTGTATCAAAAACGTTGAGTTTTGACACAATTTCTCTTGTGTTGCAAAACTGTTAAAACAAGTTTCTCGCGACGAAAGAATCGCTGTGTAGCGTTGCCCTACAAAGACAGAACTAATAATTGAGAACCAAAAGACGAAGTAAGTCTCCAGGAATGATTATACTACAATCACGAGAAACTACCTCGTCTTTTATAAATACTACTCTTTATTTTCTTTTATTAAGAAATACCCAAAACCTACGGTAAAGAAGAAGTATACAAATACTATACTCCACCCAAGAGCATTTAACCCCCCTGAAAGCTGAATTGCCACTGTGGCTACTAATGCAATGGCATCATATACAAAAAGGTGTGTTATTATAGCCTTTCTGGCAATGGACTTCCCAGCATCTCTTGCAATCCAAGTTAGGAACAAACCACCAATTAATGTTGCTCCATATTCTCGAGATGTCAAAGCAGCACCTGGACCATAAGTAGTACCCAGTAGATTTAAAAGCCAAGCGGGAAAGAAGAGGAGTAAAGGACCAAAGCCAAGACATACAATAGCTTTGATAATCATTAGAGTTTTAAACTTCATTATTACCTCCTATAAGTATGAAGAAGCAAAAAAATTAGGTTGTTTAAGACCATTTTATCAATAATATTTATAAAAAGTAAAAATGTATTTCAAATTAAGATTAATATTAAATTCTATATCTAATGATAGTTAAAACCGTGCTGACTGAATAATATATAAAACAGGGAGGTTAGTATGAAAATGATTTTGGTGTTTTTCGTCGTATCAATTCTAATATTTGGTTGTGCAAAGCAATCTAATATTGATTATCAAAAGCAGTTAATAGACAAATATGTTAAATATTGGAATACTGGTGATTTTGAAGGAATTGTTGAAGTTCTCCACCCAGATTTTGAGTTATTTGCCACTCCAAAATACGATTCTGAGAATGGTATTGAAAAATTTATGGAAGTCATTACAAAACTGAGAACTGCTTATCCAGATTTTCACATCAAATTAGATGAAGAAATATATAGTAATAATGAGGGTGCTGTCAGATGGACAATAACTGCTACGCATACTGGACAGGGTACTATGCCCCCTACAGGAAAACGAGTAGAAGTAAAGGGAATCAGCCTTTTCCATATTGTAGGCAAGAAAATAAAGGATGAATGGATTGCAGGAAATGATCTTCATTGGTTACAGCAATTAGGATTTACTTTAACTCCCCCATCTACAAATTAATCAAATTTATCAACATTGTAGATACGGTTTCTGTGGATACAAACCTGTTAAAAGAAGTGTCTCACGACAAAAGAATAGCTGTGTAGCAACGCCCGATTAAGATAGAGCTGTATAACATCCACTCAAAATATTGCTAAATTCAGAGCATTGAATAAACTACTTTCGCATAAAAGGAATTTGAATATTGAAAAAAATCAATATTTCACAAGTCGACACATTTTTTGTAGATGAAAGTTTTCCAATAGAGTTTATATTTTTCTATGATTACAAAATCGAAACAAAGGATATTCTTAAATCCTTAAAATCACTTTCAAAAGAATTTTGGATTATTTTTGGTGAGTATAATAATGGTTCAATTTCATCAAAAAAGTATAATGGAAATGATTTCTTTATAGAGCAAATTATTGATGATGATTTCAGTGTCAATATGAATATAGGAAAGATATCAGAAGAATACAGTAATGTTAATTCAGGGAATAATAAATGCTTATTTAGAATAAGTATTTTTCAATATAAGAATGGAACTGCTATCATACCCAAATTAAATCATATTATCGGTGATGGATACAGCTATTTCTACTTTTTATCAGTACTTGCGGCACTTTCTAATCCTACAATTTCTTTGTTTAAAAAATGGTGTTAAAAAGGATATCTAAACCACAAATTAATCGTACAAGTCTAATAGATTATAATTTTACTAATACAAATATTGAGAAACCACACGAACATAATAATTGTGTATTGAAACTTGAAAAAATTCCGAAATCACACATTAAACAAGAAATCAAAAATATAAAAAACAAATACAATAATGTTGTGTCAACTAATGATCTGTTATCTGCAAAAGTATTTAAAAGAACATTTGATATACAACAAGCCTATAAATCGAATAAGTTTAGTTTAGCTATTCCGATGGATGTTAGAAGACAGGTCAAAGAATTAGGTTTAAAATATTTTGGGAATGGATTACTATTACATTCTTTGAAATTAAATGTGAGTGAGTTGGAAAAAATTAATACGGATGAATTGGCTATTAAATTGAGGGAATCAATACCGGTAATTGATTCAAAATCATATTTGGAATATTTAACAAAACTTGAGACTCAAATAAAAAATTCGGCAGTACACTCATTAAAACCATACAATCCAGAAACAGGTTGTTTAGTTACGAACCTATCCAGAATACCAATTCACAAACTTGATTACGGTAAAGGTAGCCCAAAGCTTGTACTGCCATTAACAATAGGTAAAAATTCAGCAGCTATATTGTCTGATAAACAGAACTATATTTTAAGACTCGCATAT
Source organism: Fidelibacterota bacterium (assembly GCA_042577295.1). Lineage (GTDB taxonomy): Bacteria > Fidelibacterota > Marinisomatia > Marinisomatales > JAHJCW01 > JAHJCW01. The sequence continues at coordinate 25,473 of JBHPEE010000002.1, forward strand.
TAAATATATTTTTGATTCAATTGATCCTGACGGGAATATGGAAATGTTACTAAAAGCTTCATCCAAAAAAATAGTACAGGAATTACTTAAAACCGGTCTTGTAAGATAAGAATATATTTCCAATTAATTGGATAAAAGTGGCAGTAATGGACACTAATGCATATTTATTTCAACACTCGTTTAAAATACATTGACGACAAACTGAGTACTCATAATCCGGTGGTCCGGAGTTCGAATCCCTATGGCCTCACACCTTAAAATCTCATTATCTCGACGGAGAGAGTGAGATTTCTCAATTAAAAATTAAAAAATGAAAATGATAGAAAATGACACTAAAAGACACTATTTTCAGCAGTATTTCAGTGGCTCTCCCTCTAAAGAACAGTAATCATCTAATTTTTTAAGATAAGTCTAGTCCCAAAAACGTGCCCCAAAACAAATGGCACAATATGTGTGTATCAAACGGTTGATTTTAGTGCACAGATTTAATAATTATTACTTTGATACCGAATTAAATCGTAAATACGTCCATGTGGATATACGGATTCATTATATTTATTTGAAAATATGATAAAACCAATATCCGAATCAAATTGCCATTCCACAAAAGCGCTATAACCTGTACCGCCACCGTATTTGGCTATACGATTACCTAAACGACGATTCCAAAGATTTGACATACCGGTCGCATAATTATTGATTTTAAACATTTGTTCTACTGTTTCTGGTTTTAATATTCTGTTTCCATTGAGTTCGCCAAAGTTCAGAATGGCACTAATAAAATGTGAAAAATCAACAATATTACTTTTTATATTGCCGGCCGGATAATGTCTATAAGTAAATTGTTTAACTGGATAATTACTATTGTAATAGGGTGTAACTAAGAGCTCTTCATTCATATATTCGGGACGGAAAGCAGAGTTTTCCATATCTAATGATAATAAAATATTTTCCCGACAATAGTCTCTATAATCCATTCCTGTTATATTCTCAATTATTAACGCAAGTAATGATACACCAATATTTGAGTACAATTCTTGGCTCCCGGGTCTGAAGTCTTTCCAAACTGCAGGTCGATAATCAAGTCCATTCGCAAGAATATATTGTGGTATCCACTCACTAATTGGAGGTACATTGTCTAAATCAAAAAAGTACTCAAAGTCCGGTAGATGATCTTCAGTTTGGACGGGCCATGCCAAGCTTGAAGTGTGATTTAACAACATGTGGGGAGTTATCGCAATATCAGGATAATTTGGATTGCGTACAGTAAAAGGTAAATATTCATTTATATCAGAATATAGATCAATCCTATCGTCCTCCCACAATTGAAATACGGAAATAGAGACAAATAACTTTGAAATTGATTCTATATTATAGAGGGTTAATCGATCCGTTGGTTTCGAACTTTCTACGTCTGCCAATCCAAAAGTGCCTTCCCATACAATTTCATTGTCTTTAACTATAGCTGCAACAACTGAAGGTATTCTATTATCCTGCATCTCCTTTAATATCTCTGCTTCTACATCAATATCTGAAGAATTAATTGATTTTTTACATCCGAATTGCAATAATACTGCTATTACAATAAACAATATAATGCTGTGCCTTTTAACTGATATTTTACTCATCGCTTTTCACCAAAATTCAGTAGATATCCAAATGTAAGAGCAATATTTACGTTTCTTGACCGTTCTTTATTTGGACCATAATATTCCTTTATATATCCCTCAGCAAGTTCCATCATATCGGCTAATCCATAAGTTGTGCGAAAATCAACAATGAATTTGTTTTGTTGAATTGTAAAATCATAAGATATGCTTGCTGCAAGACCCCAATCTAACTTTTTTATGTTAGACATTTTCTCTTTTTGTACTTGATTTTCAGTGTTGATGTAGCGGATATTATCAATAGTATACGAAAAATATGGACCTATTAAGAATGCGAAATGATTTTTTGGTTCTTTTGTAAAATCATATTTCACCAACATTGGGATTTCTAGGTAATGAATTTTTACAAAATATTTAATATCATCGTAAATGAATTCAGTGCTGTAGTTCAAGCCTTTTTTTACATAGAGTATTTCTGGTTGGAAACCAATTTTATTAGTTATTTGATAAGTTTTAAAAATACCGAATTGGTAGGTTAAATACGGCAATTTATGGCTAAGAGAATTGGTACCATACCCCAAATAGGGAATTTGTCCCTCAATCTCAAAAATTATGTCTGACAATGCAGGACCACCTTTTATACCAACTTGAGATTGCAACGGTGACATAAATATAAACCAAGATAAAATAAATGATATTATAAATTTATTACTGTACATATATTTAATATCCGTTTAGCTAATTAATATGACAAGGGATACCTAATAAGGTTGTCATACTAATTAGTCCCAAAACCGTCTCCTAAAACAAATGGCTAATTTGAAAGCACCAAAAACTCATAAGATTCAATTTTATTAGATACAGTGGACAGTAATGCATAATAATGTAGTATACTTTTTAAATTGCTTATCGTTGAACAATGTATTCATACGATAGCTTTAATATTTAACTATTCAAAACTTTTGTCACCCAAGCACGACTAACGCCTAAATGCCTAGATAATTCAGCTTGAGTCCAATTATTTTTCTTCAATAACTTGATAAATCTAACCTTTCGTTCTTTCTTTGATTCTCTTGTTATTGTATGAGGAAGTTTTTTTTACTTCTTGACCTAAATAATATCGATAGTCTTGATTATTAAATCTCTCGATATAAAATGACTCTGAAAAAACCAAAAAGTTCGAGTTTGGCATACCGGTGGGGATCAAGTATTTAATAATATTGTAGTTACATATTACCTATACTATTTTTAATTTTAATCAATAAAAAGTCCTGATAATTGAGGGACTTTTTGTCCCCAAAACGGTGGGTTTTAATACAAGCGTTCCTAAAAATAAAAGAGCTGAGTGGTTGCACAGCTCTTTTATTTGTTGATTACGTTAATCTAATTGCTTCAATTTCTTAACAAAATCTTTGATTTTACTATACAAATTTTGCGTGATTTCAAAATCATAATTTGAAAGTATAATGATAGTGTATCCGATATTAGTATCGTCATCCATCATATCCAACCCAATTACCGCACCCACACCCTCTGCACCACCAAACATGAAAATTATCCCACTTTTCAATATAATTGGTTCTTCTCCAAAAGAACCTTGAAAGAAATTCAAAAGATAATTAGAATAATCTTTACTCAATAATTTATTATTTCTATGGGCTTGAGTTAGTTTGAATAGATCTTCCACTGTTGAATATGATCCTCCCGTCGGAGTGCCACGGGTTGGTAGTCTTAAATAGCTATTTTCCCAATTGAATCCGACTTTGATTGTATCCATATAATGCTCATTAGTATATCCAGTTGCAAGATTTTTAACTGGACCGTCAACATCATATGAATCTGAATTATACATTCCAATAGGAATATATATGTTATCTCGAATATAGTCGTAATAGCTTTTGTTTGTTATTTTTTCAATAATTGCACCTGCAACTTCAAATCCTATGTTGCAATGTTGTATGTCTGTTCCCGGCTCAAAATCTAAAGGGATATCCTTAATAAAGTTGAGATATTCTGCTACAGTTCTATACTCATATCTATTTGCAATATAAACTTTATTTTCCCAATAATCTCCCCATCCTGAACTCATTGTTAATAGGTGCTTGATATGTACTTTTTGAGCAATTTCATCAGGGAAAATATCTAAATATTTTCCTATCAAATCATCTAAGCTTAATAATCCTCTCTCTGCTAATTGAAGTATGGAAATGCTTGTTAAATGTTTGCTGAGTGAACCAATATTAAACTTTGTATCTAAAGTATTTGGGATATCATAATTTTTTGAAGCAAAGCCATATGCCTTTTTAAATATTGGTATACCATCCTTAGCAATTAAAACTGTTCCTGAAAATTTATTCTCTATTGTTTGTTTTGTAAGGTATTGATTGATATCGTCCAAATCCGAAAATATTATTTCATTATCAGTTTGGCCAAAAATATTCAGTGATACGAACAAATAGCCTAATAATATATTCCTAATTGCATTCATGATGTAAACTCCTTTTGTGATTAAAACAGTAAGCATTAAATTGTTCATTCAATTTAATTATTGTAAATCCGGGTTTCTATTTAATGACTCAAATGGTTTTTCCTCATACCATCCAATAAATCCCCATAACAGTTCTTTTTGTACAAATTGCGCATCTTGCAATTTCAAGTTATTGTAATTCTTCAAGTAATTAGATCTCTTTGTGTTGAGCGATTTTATTTTATATTCTAAATTTCTAATCTTATTAATTATTATCTCAGACTGCTTTTGTTCTTCATAAAGTTTTGGCTTTGTATAATATCCCCCAAATAATGTGAAATGTTTTGGACCCTTGACAGTATCTATTTGTCTCAATTCGTCAATTTCCTTAGTAAGAGTTTTTATCTTTTCAGTGATACTGTTTATTTTTGTTTCAAACTTAATTGAATCTTCAGCCGGTAATATTGGACTCACTTTAAATGCTCCCATTAAGATCGAGTAATAAATATTTTTGTTATTAGTTGAAGTATATTCTTGACCAATTATAAAAGCACCAAGAAAAAAACCAATTATAATTATTAAACTATTTTTCATTATAAACTCCTTATTATTTATTAATCTTTAAATAATTTGATGAGAAATTATTAGTACATGATATTCGTTTTTGGGGAAAGATGATCAAAGACTGTATATAAATGATAAAATGAGTTGAACCGCCCAAACAGCTAATTTGTACTATTATGATTGTTATTTATGAATATTTCCCTTTATTTTAATAGGGTTATGAATATATTTGATAAACAAAATAAGATAGGCTATAAAAAGCTATTGCTTCATTGTGTTTCATGGTGCGCATTATTCTTATTCATTATTTTCATTCTAGTTGTACTTGAATCTTATCCTGCTAATTGGGTGTTATCGCTTGCTTTTTGTTTAACTGCAACAGCAGCAATACCAACTTATCTACATTTTTATATTTTAAATAAATTCTTCAATCGGAAGAATTATTTTATTTATATTATTTTAGTGATAACCATTATTAGCCTCACTGCATTAACTGCCTATTATTTCTTTACTAACGCATATAAGGCAACTAATATCTACATTGCGTGGTGCATTGATATTACATTTGTACTGATATTGACCTCAGCACTAAAAATTACTTGGAATGGGGTGGCAGAACGATTAAATATGCAAGAAATAAAAGCCAAAAACCTTGAATCAGAACTTCAGCTACTGAAAGGACAGATGAACCCGCACTTTTATTTTAATACCCTCAATAATTTGTATTCATTAAGTTTGGAAAAATCAGAGAAAGTACCCGAAACGATACTTAAGCTATCTGATATAATGAGATATATCCTAGAAAGCTCCAACAGACAAATCGTCCCATTAGATGAAGAAATAACTTATTTAAAAAATTACTTATCACTTGAAAAATTAAGATCAGAAGACGAAAACAATATTAAGTTTGAAATATCGGGTGATTTGGAAGGTAAAATGATAGCTCCAATGATTTTAATGCCCTTTGCAGAAAATTGTATCAAACATGGAAATGTGAATAGTGCTAAAGGATGGTATATTATTATTGGTATAATTGTTGAAGGCAATAAATTAATTTTATCTACTCGCAACCGAAAAAAATCCAAGAAAATTAGTAATCAAGTATCCTCGTCTCCAAAAGTTGGGTTAAAAAATGTTCAAAAACGGTTAAAATTATTATATCCAGACAGACATAAATTGAATATTCAAGATGATGATGCATATTATACTGTATTATTGGAGATCCAATTATGAATATGAAGTGTATAATAGTTGATGACGAACCTTTGGCTCGAAAGGTTCTCGTTAAATATATAACTTCTATTGAATCACTTGAGCTCGTTAAGGAGTGTAGTAATGCTTCAGATGCCGCTTCTATTTTACACCAACATGATATAGATCTAATGTTTCTTGATATCCAGATGCCCGACATGTCAGGATTGGAATTATTAAACACACTTCCTAATCCACCAATGGTAATAATTACCACAGCCCATATGGAATATGCAATTGAAGGATACGAATATTCTGTGGCTGACTTCTTACTCAAACCTTTTTCATTTGAAAGATTTCTAAAAGCAGTCAATATGGCTTTTCAACGAACTACTGGAGCTATTTCTAACTCAAGTACACATGTAGATAACAATGAGTATATATTTCTAAAGGCTGACAGAGCTCTTCATAAAGTCTCATTTCCCGAAATCCACTACATACAGGGATATGGGAATTTTATAAAAGTATTCACTGATCGCAAGATGTTGCTGATTTCTGAAACAATGGCAAATATGGAAGAGCGATTACCATCAAACCTTTTCATAAGAGTACACAAATCGTTTATTGTGTCACTACAAAATATTGAACTTATCGAAGATGGTTTTATAAAAGTTAAAAACAAGGAAATTCCAATAGGCAATATATATAAACAACAATTTTACAAAGCTCTAAAGAACATTAAATAATTCGCAGTTATAAAATATAACTTTTAAAAAAACTATCTTTCAGCTGATATTCAAATATGAGCTAATTATAATATAGGTGGATAGTAATTGACAATAGTGTATATTTATTTCAGCACTCCTAATTAATTTATTATCGACAAACTGAGTAATCATAATACGTTGGCTCGGGGTTCTAATCCTTGTGAGCCCACCATTATAAAACCTCGTTTCACGACGGGGTTTTAATTATTTAGATATTATTCTGTTCAGTTAAAATGGATTAATACGCAGAATATTGGTACTACAAGAATCCTTATCGTTGGAATGTTATAGGATTAGGAATCCACAGAATTACGTATTATTTACGTAAAGTTATTAAGCGATTCTTATAAAACCCATGGACTATTTCTCCATTGAAAATCGTAGTATAAGCGTGTCACTTGTTTCAGATCTTTAAAGAATCAACGGATTATAAATCCTTTTATTTCAAACCACCCGATTTGTATTTTTCTATTATTATTATTTTTCGATTATATAGGATTCGTATATGAAAAATCTATTTATATTGATAATTGCAGTTCTTATGATTAGCTGCAGTGTAAACAATGACAAACTTTTCGAAGAAGTAGCAAACAATTACATTGAATACTTTCTTCAAAGTAATCCTGAATGGGCTACAGATTTAGGAGATCATAGATATGATGGGCAGTTAAGTAATTACGATATATCTGCGATCACAGCAGACAGGGAAGAAACCTACTCATTACTTGAGTCATTAAAAGAGATCAACGAAAATCAACTATCAAATGATAATAAAATTGATTACAATATTCTTAAAACCCATTTAGAATATTCAATATTTTCAATTGATACTCTTCAAGAATATAGTTGGAATCCATTAATATACAATGTTGGTGATGGCATTTACGGTTTATTGATTCGTGAATTTGCTCCAATCGAAACAAGACTAAATAGTGTAAAAGAACGCTTAGAGAAAGTGGGGGAAATTACATCTCAAGCCAAATTAAATTTAATAAATCCTCCAATCGTTCATATTGAAACAGCTATTTTACAAAATAAAGGTAATATATCACTGATTAAGAATGATTTAGAAATGTTCCTGGACGGACTACCATCAATTAAAGAAGACATGGAAAATGCGAGAGTTAGTGCTATTAAATCGCTTGAAGATTACGGAGATTGGCTCGAGAATGATTTATTACCAAGATCTGATGGTGAATTTCGTATAGGTGATAAAAAATGGCAAAGAAAACTACACTATACTTTAAGCTCAAGCTTTACTAAGAACCAGATATTAGAAAGTGCTGAGAAAGATTTGATTGAGACACAAGCAGTGATGTATGAAACCGCACTTCCGCTTTATCGAATACATTTTGGTGAACCCAGATCAATTGATAAAAATTCAGTAATAAAATCCGTGCTTGATAAGCTCGCGGAAAAACGACCAAACAATGAAACGGTAGTTGATTTGGCAAATATTTCACTGAAATCAACCACCGAATTTGTTAGAAAAATGAATCTTGTGACAGTCCCTGATGATCCTGTACAAATTATGGTAATGCCAGAATATCAACGTGGAGTAGCAGTAGCTTATTGTAGTTCGCCGGGACCATTTGAAAAAGGAGCAAAAACGTTTTATACTATATCGCCAACACCAGAATCGTGGCCAACAACTCGAGTAGAATCTTTTTATAAGGAATATAATAATTATATGCTTGAGAATCTTACAGTTCACGAGGCAATGCCTGGTCATTATCTGCAACTTGCACATAATAATCAGTATGAGGCTCCTACGCTAATCAGAAGTATTTTTGGAAGTGGTACTTTTATTGAAGGATGGGCCACCTATGCTGAGCAATTAATGGTCGAGTATGGTTATGGTGGAGATGAGATAAAAATGCAACAACTAAAAATGCGATTAAGGTTAATTATAAATAGTATTATTGATCAAAAAATACATACAGATGGAATGTCAGAAGAGGATGCTATCAAGTTAATGATGACTGAAGGATTTCAAGAAGAAGGTGAAGCGTATGGAAAATGGCGCCGAGCATGCATGAGTTCAACACAGCTGTCAACTTACTATATTGGCAATATGGAAATAAATGATATTCGAAACAGTTATGAATCAAAGCATGGTAAAGATTTTGACATAAAAACAATGCATAATGAAATATTGTCTTTTGGTTCACCTCCACCAAAGTATGTTAAGGAATTATTGAAGCTTTAACAAAAACGTGTAATTAGAGATTATTACAAATTTGATTGTAGAATAGGAATAATTTATACTCTGTATTTTTATTCTATCAGTGGATTAGGTATTCACCAACAATCGTAGCATATACGTATAATAACTAAGTGGTTCTTATAAGAATCACGGGCTACCTATCCGCCATTCCAAATAAAAAGTCATTGTGGATACACTTTCAGTGGATACAAAACTACTGATAGAAGTGTCTCACAATGAGATTTTTACGGTAGCGCACTGTCTGTTAATGATAGTACTGATAATTAATTAGAATTTCATATAAATTGAAAGGCTTGGACCATAAATAATACCTATAGAAGCTCCAAATGTCCCTCCGTAGCCTATTCCTCCCAATATAGCAGTTCCTATGACTTTAAATAATATCGCATCACCATCAAAATTAAACTGTATTGTTTCCATATATTGACCAATAACAAGCAGGGGTACCATGCTTGCAGTGAAAGTGATAGCTCCGTCAATACCACCGTATAAAGCACCTTTAAGTATTGCTATACCAGGCTTAGGATTTCCTTTCAGAATTTTTTTGGTTGCCCATTCTGATGTCTTATATCCAACATAGCCTCCTATCAAAGACGAAGGGACACCCGTTACAATATTTTTCCATAGAGGTTCACTTGTACTTGACATATTGGTAGTGCTCCAATATATGTGAGCCAGCCCCATAGTGCCGCCCCCAACCACACCCAGAACACGACCTGTTTTAAGACATTTATTATATCTATAGTTAAAGTCGCTGGGGGTAATGTTTTGTGAAAATGACAAAGAAGTAAAAATCAGTAAAAGAGTGAAATGATTTAATTTCATAATAACCTCCAAAACTAATAAAAATGTTTTAGAATTGTATATCAAGTGTAAGTATTGATGGAATAATATTCAATATAAACAAGTTTTGAAATAATATACCAAAAATCGTCATTGTGGATACTCTATGGGTGGATACAAAACTGCTAAAAGATATATCTTAAAGGAACATGACTAATTTTTCCATTCATAACTGGTTGAATTAATTTTATCTTCAAAACAGCCTATATTTCCGGAAAAGGTTATCATTAAACTATGTGTGTTAGATTCTTCTCTAACACCATAATCCCATATATCTTTCCCTTTAGCATATGTAAATAAACCCGGGTCATCCATTCTTGAGATAAACGGATTCATACAGTCATATTCTTCAACATAAGTACCATCATTATCAAGTAAAATCCATTTTTCTAAAACATACACTTCTGTCATAACGTGTCCACTAAAACTTTGAATAGTTCCATCATAATAATTATAAGCCCATTCTATCGAAGCAGTTTCAATCATAACCGTGGGGAATCCAAATTCTCTTAATATACCTGAAATAACAAGTGCTGCCGAATGGCATCCATAAAAAGTTTTGCTTTCATATAACTCATTAATTGTTTTTCGACCTATCATATCACCACCAGCATTAACAAAAGTGAAGTTTTGATTAAACCATTCACTCACAATCAATATACCAGGTATGCTTTGACCTGGAGTCCCAATAATGGTCTTGATTTCTTCGATATACTCATCATTTAAATCTGATTGCGTACCAGGGGTAAGATATAATTGAGGATTATCATATTTTATCCCATAGGAATAGTCATAATTTTCTATGTTAAGATTGCACGGATAATCCTTTTCATTATTATCAAGTACGTTATTGGAATTTTTACAGGATAAGGATAATAGAAAAAAAATAAGTAAGGAATAAATAAATTTAGTTTTCATTTTATGCTTCCTTCAACATAAATAATTTACAAATACCTACAAATAAATCTTTCTAATATATTTGACCTGTAAGTAGTCAAATATAACCACATTGTGGATACGTTTTCTGTAGATAAAGCCCTAATTTTGAATAAATATTATTTCAAGACAATTATAAAAAAATGACCAATAGGCTTATTAATATTGCCCAAACAGATTTACAAAAATTTTGCGTTGAAATCTCTGATAGAAGCGTTGGTAGCAATGGAAACAGAGACGCCACTAAATATTTCAAAGAGAAGCTATCTTCATTAGGATGGAATGTTGAAACACAGGAATTTGATGCGTTTGACTGGGAAGATGGGGGCGCAGAACTTATTATCAACAATGAAAAGTTTAATGTATTGGTAAGTCCATATTCTCTTGGTTGTGACACTAATGGGGAATTAATCGCTGTTAATAATTTTGAAGCACTTCAACAAATAGATATAAAAGGTAAGATAGTTTTACTTTGCAAAGAAATCGCAAAAGAACAACTAATGCCAAAAAACTTTGTTTTTTATAATCCCGAATCCCATCAAAAAATCATTGCCATGCTCGAGGGAAGAAAGCCAACTGCTATAATTAGTGCAACTGGTAGAAACGCAGCTTTAGCAGGAGGTGTTTACCCATTTCCATTAATTGAAGATGGTGACTTTAATATACCATCAGTATATACATCAGAAGAAATTGGTGAGCGGCTTCTGCTGCTTGAAGGACAAATAGTTTCATTGTCATCTTCATCATCAAGGATTACGGAAAAAGGTTATAATGTTATAGGTAAAAAGGGTACTGATTCAACTGAACGAATTGTTATAACCGCCCACATAGATTCAAAAAAGGGTACACCTGGAGCCATTGATAATGCAACAGGTATAGTAATCTTATTATTATTAGCTGAACTATTAAAAGATTATAACAGAGATAAACAGATTGAAATTGTAGCTTTTAATGGGGAAGACTATTATTCCGCACCAGGTCAAATGGAATACCTTAGAAAAAATCAGAACAGATTTAATGAAATCATACTAAATATTAATATTGATGGGGCAGGATACTTAGAAGGCAATTCTGCCTTCTCTTTTTATGGAATATCCGATAATATAAATAGGATTGCTCTGAATACAATAAATAATATTAATGGAATAGTTGAAGGAAAGCAATGGGTGCAAGGAGACCATAGCATATTCATACAAAAAGGTTGTCCCGCTATTGCTGTTTCATCACAGTGGTTTACAGATAACATTGATAATCAAACAATCACCCATACACAAAAGGACAATATTGATATTGTCGATTCAAAAAAATTAGTTGAAATATCAAAAGCCCTTAAATTAATTGTTAGTCAAATATAACGACATTGTGGATGCACTTTTTGTGGATGCAAAGCTGAAGAATATCATATTAAATTATTATATACTATTTGAGGACTTAATATGCTGAATTTCAAAAATACCCTTATCATATGTATCCTAATTTTGACAGTTTTGTCCTGTAAGAAATCTTCAACAAATTCTGAACCAAAAGTAATAACATTTCCAGATTCTAATTTTGAATTACTAATTAGAGAAGTATTAGAAATACCAACAGGTGATATTTTAGACACAAATTTGGAAGCACTAATATATCTTGATGGTTCAACAAGAAACATCACAGATATAACGGGTATTGAATACTGTATCAATTTAGATACTCTCCGCATAACCAATAATCAGATTGAAGATATTAGTATGCTTGCCGGATTAGATGGATTAATCTTCTTAAGTATCGGAACAAATCCCATCACTGACATAAGAATATTATCCAATCTAATAAACCTTAAACGGCTTCATATGGGACATATTCAAGCAACCGATTTTAGTACTATTGCATCATTAACGCTTTTAGAAATATTTGGAGTTGCAGGAAACAACTTGATTGATATTGGTTTCTTAAAAGATTTACAAAACCTCAAAACATTATATTTATCTACAAATCTTATAACTGATATCAAACCATTAATTGACAATCAAGGAATTGGTTCTGATGATTATGTTAGACTAAGGAATAATCCATTAAGTGTTTCATCAATCAATACATATATTCCTGAACTTGAATCTAGAGGCGTTACAATAGATTATTAATCTTTATAATTACAAATTTATCTATTATGGGTACTTTTCGTAAGGATCTAAGGAAGTTTTACTGTCAGAACAGCAGCGGACCCATAATCCACCTAATGACTATTAAATCCACAAATATACAATTTCAAATACTGAACTATTGTATTAATATATAGTATTACAAAGCATGATATCATAAAACTTGGAACCAATTATGAAATATATGATAATTTTTACGATATATCTTCTCCTAACTCTTTCTATCGAAAGTTGTACAAATAATTGTACTGAGCCTGTTGAAAATGAAACACCAGATAAATTATATCCTTATGAAATAATTTATGATCAAACCACTTTTAAACAACGACGTGATTCAATAGTAAATCGGATTCCAGATAATTCAACTATTTTGATAGTTACTAACGATAGGTACAATAGAAATGGTGGTGTTGATTATTCTTTTAGGCCTGCTTCTAATTTCTATTATTTAACAGGTTTTGATGAACCCAATGCAATTGCGATTATTAGGGAATCAGACAATGTTCCAAACGAATCTGAACTAATAATGTTTGTAGAGCATCGTGAAGGTGGAGCTATTCAATGGCTTGGACCTGTCTACGGATCAGAAGGTGCGATGGAATATTTTTACGCAGATAGTGCTTTTAATTATGAAAATTTCTCAACAGTTGCTGAAGATTACATTGAGAATGGCGATGTTATTTATTCCAATATAGAAATTAATCAAACAGTATCAGACATCTTTAATGATATAGGTCTACAATCTCTTGATATTAGAGAAATTGATGATAGCATAAATGAGTTAAGAAAAATTAAATCATCTATCGAAATATCCACTATTCAGAACTCAGTTGATGTTTCAGTCCAATCATTTAAGGCGGCGCTAAAAATGATTCAACCCAATATTTATGAATATGAAATTGAAGCAACCTTTAATTACATAACCAGGTTAAACGGGTGTCCCAATTTGGCTTTCCCAACAATTATTGCTTCTGGACCAAATATTAATATATTGCATTACCAAAACAATAATAGAAAAATGGTGGACGGTGATTTGGTAATGATCGATTTCGGAGCTGAGTATGGTTTCTATGCTTCAGATATAACAAGGACTGTCCCAGTAAATGGTAAATTTTCACCTGAACAAGCTACAGTTTATGAGATTGTTCTTGAAGCCCATAAAACTGCAATTGCCAATGCAGCGCCAGGTGTGAGTTACTATGATTTGTATTGGAACAATGTTGAGTATATTATTGATAAACTTATTGAAAATAATATTATCAGCGGTAATAGAGACGAAATCATATCCTCAGGAAGGTTTAGACAATATATTGTTGCTGGATTAGGTCATTGTGTTGGTTTAGATGTCCACGACCCTTTCCCTCTTGAATTAAATGGTGATAAAATACTCGAAGAAAATATGGTTTTAGCTTTCGAACCGCATGTGTATCTTTTTAGTGGTGATCAAACAGTCAATTCAGATTATTGGAATGTGAGTGCTCGAATTGAAGACGATATTTTAATAACAGCCTCTGGTAGAGAAGTTCTAAGCGACAGCTTACCAATCGAAATAGAGTTAATTGAAGATTTAATGAAGTAGGTTATCAATTATCGCTTGAAAATCGTATTATTTACGTATTGTAGTACTGATTTCTGTACCATTGTGTTTTGGTTTTAGTTATTTAATTAAGTATTATTGGGATGGTTATTTATAATTCTGAGCCATAAACAAATCTCAGACAAATAAAATGAACTTAAAAAGGAATAAAAATGAAAGCCGTTGTATGCACTAAATATGGACCACCGGAAGTTCTTAGACTTGTCGAAATAGAAAAACCGATACCCAAGAGAAATGAAGTATTAATTAAAATACATGCAACAACAGCCCATGTTGGAGATACTAAAATACGAGCATTTAAACCTGGTTTAGGACCAGTGAAAGATTTCTTTTTCAAACCGATAATGCGAATAATGGTTGGATTCAAAGGTCCAAGGAATAATATACTCGGTATGGATATTGCAGGAGAAATCGAAGTAGTAGGTGAAGATGTAAAGAATTTTAAGAAAGGTGATCAAATTTTTGCATCTACTTTCGAAGGATTTAAGTTTGGTGGTTATGCAGAATACAAATGCATGCCTGAAGATTCGGTGATGACTCGAAAACCAAATAACATGAGCTATCAGGAGGCTGCCCCTGTTCCTAACGGTTGTTTAACTGCACTACTAATACTGAGAAAAGCTAATATCCAACAAGGTCAAAAAATTCTTATCTATGGCGCTTCAGGAAGCATAGGTACCTTTGCTGTTCAACTCGGTAAATACTTTGGGGCAGAAGTTATTGGTGTATGCAGTACGTCAAATTTGGATTTGATTAAATCCCTGGGAGCTTATAGAGTGATAGACTATACTGTAGATGATTTTACTAAAAACTCTGAAAATTATGATGTGATTTTTGATGCAGTCGGCAAGATTGCACCTTCACAAGCTAAAAGATCTTTAAAAAAATCAGGAACCTATCTTAACGTAATCACTTCATCTAGTGGACTGAAGATGAAGACTAAAGACTTGATATTCCTAAGGGAAATTATAGAATCAGGGCATCTTCGGTCTGTAATTGATAGAGGTTATGCGTTGGAGCAAATCGTTGAAGCACATAGGTATGTCGACAAGGGACACAAAAAGGGTAATGTCGTGATTTCTGTAGTACAATAAAATAAACGAATATAATTAATATGGTAAAATCTCAAAAATCTAAACTAAAAGTAAAAAAAATATTTCTTAAAAAGGGAACATGATCTCGCACATATTTTTATTTACTGAACCGTGAGTTCGGTAATCCCAAAGAACTGGAAGAACGGGCTATAGATCCACTAGCAGGAGGAATACTTCAACAGGGGTATCAATGTGGAATGGTTTGGGGTGCTTCAATGGCTTTAGGAACTGAAGCTTTTCGCAGATTCGATGATAAGGATGAGGCTATTCCCATAGCAATTACAGCAACTAAATATATTATGGAATCATTTTTTAAAAGGGCAAAGAGCATTGATTGTGGTGACATTACTGAAACTGATTTTGGAAACAATTGGAGTTTTGCTAAATATATGTTCTCTGGAAAGTTTTACGGATGTTTTAAACTTGCCGACAAATGGGCACCGGAAGCGATAGAGTCCGCAAAAGAGGGACTCCAACAGCCAATTGAATTGAAACAACAATCACCAATAAGTTGTGCTACTGAAGTTGTTAAAAAAATGGAGGGTAGCCAAGAAGAATCGGTTATGGTTGCTGGATTTGCCGGAGGATTGGGTTTAAGTGGTAATGCTTGTGGGGCATTAGCTGCAACTATTTGGAAGACAATTCTAGAATTAATAAAAAAGGATGAGTGGAAGCCGAGTTTTAAAGATCCTGTTTCAGAAAAAATAATAGAAAGGTTCTATGAAGCAACAGATTATAAAATGGAATGTCATGAAATATGCGGGAAACGGTTTAATACAGTTGATGAACACTCAGAATATATTAAAAACGGTGGCTGCGATTCGCTGATTAATGTATTAGCACAATCATAATTTCCTAAATGACCAGGATTAATAAAAAATGATTTTCAATTAGAAGAGGAAGATATCATGAATAAAATAAAAATAGCTATCATATTATTAATTGCATTTATTATTTCAAATTGTACCAATACAAAAGTTGTTACATTCACAGATCCAGATGCTAGAGGAAAGTCATACAACCGTATTGGTGTAGTGGCTAATGTAGATGATTTATCTGAAAGAGTCACAATTGAGGAAAAAATGGTTAAAACATTTTTAGACAATGGTATTAGTGCTGTATCAAGCATATCCTTAATACCCCCAACTCGTGAGTTCACAGTTGAACAAGAAAACGAAATATTTAAAAATAATAGAATTGATGCACTTGCTATAATCCAATTAGATGATTCAGGTTACTTTGTAACCACAGAACCAATGAGCGTTCATACTGAAACACGCAAAAAAGATGGTAAAAAAGTTAAAAGTACAACTGTTACTGGTGGAGGTACTGAACAAAAAGCATTTAGTAAATTTAGAGTTTCTTTGGTCGACCTGGAGTCCAATAAAACAATGTGGATTGGCGATGCTGATTCTCGTGCTAATTTTGATTCAATTGATCCTGACTGGGATATGGAAATGTTACTAAAAGCTTCATCCAAAAAAATAGTACAGGAATTACTTAAAACCGGTCTTGTAAGATAAGAATATATTTCCAATTAATAGGATAAAAGTGGACAGTAATGGACAGTAGTATAGCACACTTTCAACACTTCTCCTATTAGCACACTGTCTTCACACGGTAGTGCTAATATTTATATAATGACGTAATTAATGACCCCTTTTCTTTACTGGTTAAGTCACGCTTTAGACACGTTATTATGCAAATCAAAATATTGTTGACACTTCCGGACGAAAGGTTTATGAAGCTATATGACGTTTTTATAATAAATGCGGGTACAATCAAGAATCCCGACTTGTTTATTTTTACGCACATGGTGATGATAAAATTGTATTTATGAAAGATTTATAAAGTTCTACAATTAAAGTATTGTGGCATAATAATCAGATTAAATGGTATTTTACCCAATGCAATAATTAATAGGTGTATAATATAGAGACTAAAACTTTTAATAAGTATGGAACGTTTAGCGGAGTATTTTTACCGAGCACATTAACTATCTTGGGTGTTATGTTGTACTTACGCACTGGATGGATGGTGGGTAATGTAGGATTAAGTAAAGCGATTTTAATCATTGTACTCGCAAAACTGGTAACATTAACAACCGGCCTTTCAACCTCTTCATTAGCGACAAATGTAAAAATGGGTGCCGGTGGTTTTTACAATTTATTATCCAGGTCACTTGGGGCTGAAATGGGTTCTGCAATTGGGATACCATTGTTTTTATCACAAGCTCTCAGTTGCGCTTTGTACGTAGCTGGTTTTACCGAAGGTTGGTTATTGCTATTCCCTCAACATAATCCATTAATAATCTCATCAACGATTTTTGTTATTATTTTACTACTCTCACTTATAGATAGTAAAGCTGCAATCAGAACCCAATATTTGATGATATCAGTTATTGTTCTATCATTAATTTCCTTTTTTTGGGGTAATGGCGAACTCAACGTTAATTTACAAATCCAAAGCACAACTAGTGAAATACCATTTTGGACAGTTTTTGCAATATTTTTCCCGGCTGTAACAGGAATAACAGCAGGGGCATCAATGTCAGGTAATTTAGTAAATCCCCGCAAAAGTATACCAGTTGGGACACTTTCGGCAATTAGTATAACAGCAGTAATATATATTTCAGTAGCAATCTGGCTATCAAATAACGCCAGTTCTAATGAATTACAAAATAACTATTCAATTATGGTCGATCTTTCACGGTGGCCAATTATTGTTATAATCGGATTGTTAAGCGCTACAGCATCCTCAGCTTTAGGAAGTATACTTGGGGCACCAAGAACGCTTGCAGCCCTTGCAAGTGATAAATTAGTACCTTTCCATAGAATACTATCAAATTACAGTAAAAATGGTGAACCCCGATATGCCATAATTTTCACAGCTTTAATTGTTGAGGCTAGCATACTACTTGGGGATTTGAATACAATTGCACCTTTATTGACAATGTTTTTCTTAATTACCTATGGTTCAATTAATGCTGTCGTAGCAATTGAGAAAGGAATAGGAATACCCTCGTTTAGACCAAGTATTAATATTCCTCTAATTATTCCGATTGTTGGATCGCTTTGGTGCCTTGTAACGATGTTTTTGATAAATCCTGTTTTCAGTGGTGTGTCCATTTCGCTAATAATATTAACATATTTTTTTCAACTGAAGCGACATATCAAAGCTGGTTGGGGTGATATTAGAAGTGGTGTTTTCAGGGCAATAGCCGAATGGGGTGCAAAAACTTCTACACGAATGCCCTATCATGCAAAAACTTGGAAACCAAATCTTCTTATTCCAGTTGAAGACCCTGATAATTGGTCATATATAATAAAATTCATTAGAAACTTAGTTTTTCCTAGTGGATCAATAAGGTTGTTTTCTGTAAGAAAAGATGATTCAATACGCAAGAGAGGCTTTTCAAAGATATTATCAAAATTCTTAACTATTGATAAAAATACAAATACTGAGGAAATAAATACTGATAAGATACAAGAAAGTCTCGATGAATTGATTGTTCCAATAATCGAAGAAAAAATATTTGCTATCGCAAATGTAATCCATGCCGACAACTTCTTAGAGGGTATAAGTATTACAACACAGGCACTTAGAGGATCATATTTCCCACCAAATACAATCTTTTTTACAATGAGTAATGATCCTTCCAAGGATGAAGACCTAATGGCAATGATTGGAATTTCTATAAGAGAAAAACTCGGAATTATTATTTTATCTCATCACGCAAAAGCCGCTTTTGGCAATGAGCAAACAATTAATCTTTGGTTACGAAGAGGCACACCAAATCTTGATCTTAGCGTTCTTATTGCCATACAATTGAAAAGAAATTGGTCTAACACTAAAATCAGAATAATAAGTATCGCGACTGATGAGCGAGACCAAGCTATAACTAAAAAATATCTAGATGCAATAATAGATCATGCACGGATACCTGGAAAGATTGATATTGATATTCCTGTTGGAGAATTTAATGAAATATTATCTCAAGTCCCTCATGCTGACATTAATATCTTTGGGATTTCGACTGAATTAAGCTGTAAATCAATGCATGATATCGTCAGCGATATCAATGCAGCCTGTTTATTTATAAAAGACGGTGGTAGCGAAAGTGCTGTTGCTTAAATTTTTTTCAACAAATGCAAAAAGGGATTTGACATGCTTGCTATTCTTACACTTTTAATTGTCATTACTTTATCAATAATAATAAATAGGGTTGCGACTATAGCTTTAGTGCATACGGGGCTATCGATAGATTCTGCTAGGTTTCAATCTCGTTCAGCATTAACAGGGGCGGGTTTTACAACAAAAGAATCAGAAGATATTATGAACCACCCTGTTAGGCGAAGAATCATTGGATGGTTAATGTTATTAGGTAACGCAGGTATTGTCACTGTAATTAGTACCTTAATTCTAACTTTTGTTAATCGGGGAGATGAGACATCAGGTATGCCAAGGTTCATAGTAATGATTTTAGGAACGGGAACATTGTTTTATCTATCTCAAAGCAAATTTGTGAATCGTCACCTCTCGAAACTTATTGATAGACTACTTAATAAATACAGCTCTCTAAAGGTTCAAGATTATGCTAGTCTAATGCATTTATCAAAAGATTATAGAGTAGCAGAGCTTTTAGTTAATGAAGGAGATTGGCTTTCTTACAGTAAATTGAAAGAAACTAAACTGAGTGACGAAGGATTGCTAATACTTGGAATCAATCGTCCGTACGGAGAATATATAGGAACCCCAAGAGGTACAACAGAGATTTTACCAGGTGATGTATTAATTGTATATGGAAGAATTGATGAAATTAAAAATGTTGATACTCGTCGCAAAACGAAGCGTGGTGACAATCAGCACAAAAAAGCTGTTGAAAAACAACAAAAAATTATTGAAGAAGATGAAACTTAGAATACTTTATTAGATTTGTAAAATAAGCAAACAGCAATGATAAGGTGTGGTACAATGATAGTATACTCTATCATCGGAATCAAAAGTCAATTACATTGAGTAGATGATTTCGACCTTAGATTGTAAGGTAATTTTTATCATATTCTCAAAATGGTCGGGAAAATAAATGTCATCATAGTTTAAAAATGAAATATAATCACCTTGTACGTTATTAAGTCCTAAATTATTTGGGCCAGATTGCTCACCGAAATTCTCCTCAAAATTATGCTAACTAATTTTAGGATTATTAAAATCTTTTATAATTTGACCAGTAGATTCACTGCAGGCGTCGCCAACAACTAATAATTCCCAATTTTTATAAGTTTGCCAAAGAACACTTTCAATTGCATACCTGAGCACATCAGGACGGTTATAAGTCGCCATAATAATTGAAACTGATGAAGATTTTGTTGTAAAGCAATTTAAAATGATAAAATTTTGTGACAACCAAAATAACAATAATCAATCTAATACAGATAATAAGATTTAATTATCATTAAATAACATCGAGTAAATAATGAATAAGACTTATCAAATCTGGGTTATCATGATTGCTATATCTTTAACCTTAATAAATGCGACAGATTTTGATCCAACTCTTTTTGATGAACGTGAAATAACAGCAACACGATTGTCACAACCACTCAATATTGATGGTAACCTTAATGAAGATATTTATTCAACACAACCATCTTCAGATTTTATTCAATATGTACCATACAATGGTAGTCCTGCTTCCGAAAAAACCGATGTGTGGATTGGATATGATGAATCAGCAGTATATGTCGGTGCCCGTATGTGGGATAGTGAACCCGAACTTATTGTTAGCAGAATAGGAAGGAGAGATAACAATAATGATAGTGATTTGTTTGAAATTATTATTGACTCTTACAATGATAAAAGAACCGGCTTTTCATTCCAGATAAATCCTGCTGGTGCAAAAAATGATGAAACTTATTATAATTCTGCCTTTACCGAAAGAAGCTGGGATGGTATTTGGGAAGGAAAGACGAAAATAGATAAAAAAGGTTGGACTGCGGAATTACGAATTCCATTTTCACAACTACGTTTCGATGAGAAAGATGAATATACATGGGGTGTTATACCTGTGAGATACATTCAGCGTAAAGCTGAATGGGATTATTTCATGTATTTCTCATTAGAAGAAGGTGGCGTAATTAGACATGCCGCAGAACTAAAAGGATTATATGATATCTCTCCACCAGGCAGAACCGAGATACGACCATATATTACATCTGGTGTCAGCATTTTACCTGGACGGGAAAACAATCCGTTCTATGAAGGTAAAGATAAAAATATTGGATTAGGAGCTGACTTTAAATTAGGAGTTGGAAGTAATATAACTATTGATGGTACTATAAATCCAGATTTTGGGCAAGTTGAAGCAGATCCATCGGAAATAAATTTATCTGCCTATGAAACTTATTATAGTGAGAAGCGTCCATTTTTTATCGAAGGTCAAAATATATTTTTATTTGGAAGTGGCGGACCAACAAACAATATATCCATTGATTTCAGCGAACCAAGCCTGTTCTATAGTAGACGCATTGGTCGCGAACCTCAGGGTTGGGTTTCTGCAAATCCAGACTCAATAAAATATCCTGGTGTAACAAATATTTTAGGAGCTGCAAAAATCAGTGGAAAACTAAAAGGGAATTGGTCGATTGGTGCGCTATCCGCATTAACAAATGAAGAACATGCCAATTACTATGATAATGGTATAAAAAGCAAAGAACTTGTAGAACCTGCTACTTTTTACAATGTAATCAGAGCTCAGAAGGAATTTAACGAAGGAAAACAAGGCTTAGGATTTATGGGAACGTCTGTAACGCGTTATTTGAATGGAATTTCATTGTTATGCTCAGATAACTGTAATTATAACATGGATAATATACTCTCAAAAAATGCTGCAACATTTGGAATTGATGGTTGGACATTTTTAGGTGCAAATAATGATTGGAGTATTGGAGCTTGGTTTGGTTCAACTCAAGTTTCTGGTACCAAAGAAAAAATTCTAAGTCTTCAGAGAAGTTCGGGTCATTACTTTCAAAGACCAGATGCCGACCATGTTGAAATTGATGAAAATCTTACTAAACTCAATGGATACGCTGGAAGGATTAAATTAAACAAAGAAACGGGCAATGTTATTGTAAATGCAGCATTAGGATTAATTTCTCCTGGATTTGAAATCAATGACTTGGGCTATCAAGGCAGAACCGATATTATAAATAAGCATTTTGGATTGGGTTACAATTGGACCAAACCTACAAAACAATATCGAGAGATGTTTACTGCACTAATTTATGCCAATAATCATGATTTTAGTGGAGTAAACATTGGCGATGAAATTGCATGGATCAGTGAAATTCATTTTAATAATTTTTGGAGCGCTCATGGCGATGTCTATTGGAATCTAGAAAATTTAAGCAATACGGCTTTAAGGGGTGGTCCTAGGGTTATCGAACCGGCTGCAATTCAAATCAATCAATTGGGTTTTCATACTGATAGCAGAAAGGATATCACAATTGGATCCCATATTGATTATTTATATAGTGATAACGGAAGTCGGAAGAGGAATTTTGATATAACAGTAAATTCTAAAATAAATAATCAATTTGACATAAGTATTGGTCCGATGATTCAACGGAATATCAATACAGATCAATATGTTACATCAGTTGTTGATCAAAATAATACGGTAATGTATGGCAAAAGATATATTGTTGGTAAGCTTGATCAAACTACTTTCATTGCAAATATCCGTGCAAATTTCACTTTTTCACCAAATTTGACCTTACAAGCGTATTTACAACCGTTCTTATCTACAGGATCTTATTCGCGTTTCAAGGAATTTAAAGAACCTGAATCGTATAAATTTTTAGAATATGGAGAAGATAATTCTAGTATTATGGAAAATGATAATGGGTATCTTATTGACCCGACCGGCGGAGATTCTAATGATTCATTCACAATCTTTAATCCTGACTTTAATTACAAAGCTTTGATTGGTACACTAGTCTTACGCTGGGAATTTTCACCTGGTTCTGCTCTGTTCTTTGTGTGGACACATAACGGGACAAATTTTGAAAATCCCGGTGATTTTGATTTAAGAAGAGACTTAGGAAATTTATTAAGCGCAAATGCCGATGATATATTTGCGCTTAAACTATCGTACTGGATTGGTAAATAGGTATTATCAAACAATTGCATCGAAAAAAGTAATTAAAATGCCTAATAAATTAATCTTACGCATAAATTACATTTCGAAATCTTAGAGAAAATACTACTGAAATTTTATTCTGTTTTACGATAACGCCAAGTTGCCAGACTGAGTATTGTAAATCCATAGATAAGTAGTGCAAAGAGTTCATTATATATATCTTTGAAACCCGATCCCTTTAGCAGAATTGTACGTATTAATTTCATGAAGTAGGCAATGGGATTTATTATATTGATGGTCTGAGCCCAGTTTGGCATGGTTTCTACAGAAGTAAAAAGTCCGCTCATCATCATGAAAACCATTATAAAGAAAAAACTAATAAAGATTGATTGTTGGAGAGTGCGTGCAAGCGTAGAGATCAACAATCCAATACCAAGGATTGTAATTAGATATACAGTTGCCGTTGTGAATAATACAAAAAGACTACCTGTAATTGGAATGTTGTATAGGAGTTTCCCGACAGTTAGTCCAAAGGCAAGTTCTACTAAACCAATTATCAAAAATGGCATAAGTTTTCCAAAAATGAATTGGTATTTACGGATAGGTGTAACATTGATTTGTTCAATGGTACCGAGTGCCTTTTCTTGAACTATATTTAAACCCGATAAAAACATTCCTATCACAGTTACGAGAATTGCCAATACTGCCGGTACCATAAAAACTTTATAGTTCAGTTCAGGATTGTACCAGAAAGAAGGTTTAGTAGTTATACTTTGTTGGGTGAAAGCATTTTTGGGAATATGATACCACTTAGCAACAATATCTCGATTTAAACCACCAATAATTGATACTGCATAACTGTAACCTATCCCCGCGACTGTTCCATTAATTGCATTAATAAGAAGCTGCACTTCCGCATAATTATTTTTAACAAGATCGCTTTCAAAATTACCTGGAATATTTAGGATTATATCTACCTTCCCTCTTTCCATGGTTTCCTCAGCTTCAGATAATGAAGTAGACCAATCGGATAGTTGGAAAAAAGGTGAAGCGGAAAACCGATCTACCAATTGGCGGGATGTTATCGACAAATCCTGATCTACAACGATAACATTCAGATTTTTCATCTCCATTGTCGCAGCATTAACCAGAATAATTAACTGCACAAGCGGCATTACAAAAATTATTGGTAGCATCAATCGGTTTCGAAATATTTGTAAGAATTCTTTCTGTAAAATGAATAATATTGTACGCATTTAGTCTAACCGTATCTTGAATTTTTTCAAACTAATAGATAAAAACAGGATAGTCATACTAATCAAGATCAATGTCTCCTTCCAAATATTGCCAATCCCCATTCCTTTGAGCATAATACTCTTAATAATTATTATAAACCATTTTGCTGGCATAATCTGAGAAATCCACTGCAATATCCGTGGCATATTTTCAATTGGGAATATGAATCCTGAGAGCAATATCACCGGTAGCATCAAGGCAAATGCTGACATCATCATGGCAACCTGCTGGTTGTCTGTTATACTAGAAATGAGAATTCCGAGAGATAATGCTAAAATAATATAGAGCATGCATTCAATTAATAGCAGAATCACGCTCCCTTGTATGGGAATTCCAAAAACAAAATTTCCAAGTACTAAAATAGTTACGGCATTGATAAAGGCAAGAACAATATATGCTACTACTTTTCCAACGATGATCTGAATCGGTTTTAATGGTGATACCAATAATATTTCCATTGTCCCCAATTCTTTTTCCCGTGTAATAGAGATAGAAGTCATCATCGCAGATATGAGCATTAAAATTAGTGCCATAATTCCTGGAACGAACATGAACGAACCTTTCAATTGCTCATTGTAAATCATGCGTACTTCTGGAACGATCTGAATTGGTTTGGAAATCAGAATATTTTTTTGATTTATATAGTCCTGGATTATACCATTTGTATAAGTAGTTATAAGATTCGCCAGATTTGCGTCAGAAGCATCGGTTATAATCTGAATACTAGCTTTTCCAGTCCGTACAAGATTCCGCTCGAACTTTGGTTCAAAAACAATTACTTCTTTGATTTTACCGCGCTGAAAGACTTCCTCTATGTCATCTTGATTGCTCAGGTTGTCTTCCAACAAAAAATATCCCGAAGAAAGAATCTTATCTGTAATCTGTTGGGTAGCAATATCATTTGATTGATCTAATATCGCAATTCCGACATCACGGATCTCATTACTGATTACGAACCCAAAGATCAACATCTGAGCTATGGGCATTCCAAACAGAATTAACAAAGTTTGTTTATCACGGAAAATATGAAAAAATTCTTTACGAACAAAACCCCAGAAACGTTTCATTATTTACGCTCCTTTGATCTTAATCTTGGATCTCTAGCAATTTTTATGAATACATTATTAATATCTGTGGTTTTGTAATTTTTAATTAATTGAGAAGGTGTGTCAAGTGCTTCGATTCGACCATCCACCATAATTGAAACCCTATCGCAGTACTCTGCCTCATCCATATAATGAGTAGTTACAAAAACAGTTATTCCATTGTGAGCTGCTTCATATATCATTTCCCAAAACTGTCGACGTGTTATTGGATCAACACCACTGGTGGGTTCATCTAAGAACACGATCTTTGGATTATGAAAAATTGCAACTGAGAAAGCCAACTTCTGTTTCCACCCTAAAGGCAGACTTTTAATTAGTTTATTACGATATTCGGTTAACCCAAGTTTATCAATTAGTTCCTCAGCAAGTATTTTAATTTCACCGAATTTCATTCCATAAATGCCACCATAAAATCGAATATTTTCATAAACGGTCAGATCTTCATATAGTGAGAATTTCTGGCTCATATAGCCAATATTACGTTTAATTGAATCCACCTGATTATACACATCAAAACCGGCGACTTTGATCTCACCGGAAGTCGGTTTGGACAGACCGCAAAGAATACGAATAGCGGTGGTTTTACCAGCTCCATTAGCTCCTAGAAAACCAAATATCTCACCGGGATTTACATTAAATGATAGGTTGTCATTAGCAATAAAATCATCAAATTTTTTAACTAGGTTGCGAACGTGAATAATTGGTTCTCGATTTACCATGCTTATGATTCTTGTCTCTTGTTAATCGATTCTTTCGCCATTAATTCCATGAAGCAATCTTCTACACTAGGTTTAATCTTTTGTACATCAATATTTTGATGACCACGCTGTGCTAGAAACGCAGAAAGTTTGTTGATTTTGAATGAATCATCAATTGGTGTGAAATGCACGTTCTGTCCAAAAGTAAATGCGGTATTAGTATCAGGAAACTGCTTTAAATCTTGAATTAATTGGTAGGTAGTATTGGTTTTAACCGCATATAGATTTTTACGGTAATCTTCGATAATCTGATCTGGTCGAGCAATCTTCATAATTTGACCGTGCTGTATAAGCGCTACTCGATCGCAGAGTTCCGCTTCGTCCATATATGGTGTTGATACTATAATAGTAATACCATCGGCTTTAAGTTTTCTTAGCATATCCCAAAATTCAGTGCGCGAAACTGCATCAACACCAGTTGTTGGTTCGTCGAGCACCAGTACAACTGGTTTGTGGATCAAAGCACAGGATAAGGCAAGTTTTTGCTTCATACCACCACTCAATTTACCTGCTAATCGTTTTTTGAATGGTTCGATCTGAACGTAGATGTCGCGTATTAGTTCATAATTTTCTTCGATAGTTGTTCCAAAGATTGATGCAAAAAACTGTAAATTCTCTTCGACAGTTAGATCTTGGTATAGTGAAAAACGTCCAGGCATATAACCTAGTATTGAACGCAGTTCCCTAAAGTCTTTCACAACATCAAGACCCTCAACCGTTGCTTGGCCTTCGTCCATCAATATTAATGTGGTTAGAATGCGAAAAAGCGTCGTTTTTCCTGCACCGTCCGGACCGATAAACCCAAAAAGTTCCCCTTTGTCAATTTCAAAGGAGATGTTATCCAGTGCTTGGACATCACCATAGTTTTTATACAGATGTTCAGTCCTAATCGAAATCATAAATGCAGGCTGTTTATTTTATTCTCAAAAGGAAATTGACTTCACCGGGCATACCAATTTTTAAAGATCCATCATTCCGAACTTTTACTTTTACTGCATAAACCAAATTAACACGCTCGGTCTTAGTCTGGATTGTCTTAGGAGTAAATTCAGCGCTAGATGCTATCCAGCTGATAATCCCTTCAAGTGAACGATTGTTTTTCTTGTCCTTGTCAATAAGTACTTCAACCGTATCACCTAAATGAATATCAGGAATTTGGTCACCACTGATATATATACGAAGGTCCATTTCCGATAAATCAGCTATATTATAAAGGGTTTTTCCGCTACCGGTAAGTTCGCCTGTTTCGGCATATTTATTTAGTACGGTTCCAGTGATGGGATTAACTATCTTGCATTTTCTGATATTCTCATCAATCTGATCAAGTTGTCGATCGTATACAACCAATTCCTTTTTTACAGAATTCTCCTGAGTCTTTGTGGCCAAAATCTGTTTGTATAAGAGATTCAGATTGGCATTAATATCATCCATCTGTTTGGTCGTCGCTGCTCCATCCTGTAGTAGTTTTTCTACACGAGCTTTATCGACTAATATGTTATTCTGCTGTTGAATCTGAACAGCAACTTGAGCTTGAATATTTACTATTTTGCTTTCTGCTGCCTCACGTTGGGATTTCAAAAATGCCTTACGTAAATAAAGATCTGTGGAATCTATATGCCCAATGACAGCACCTGCCTCAATGAATTGTCCAGCGTCTATATCCAGACTTAAAATCTTGCCATTAGCTTCAGAAGATATTGTTACTTCAATTACTTCAAAATTGCCATAAGCATCAGATTTTTGATGGTTCC
Source organism: Fidelibacterota bacterium (assembly GCA_042577295.1). GTDB lineage: Bacteria > Fidelibacterota > Marinisomatia > Marinisomatales > JAHJCW01 > JAHJCW01. The sequence goes on from JBHPEE010000002.1 coordinate 53,958, forward strand.
CGGAGCACCCAATAAACAGAGTTGTTGCAATTAACAGGGGGATAATTTTTATAGAAATTGACTTTATTTGAATTGTATTATTGCTCATGTTTTACTCCTTAATACCATAATCATATTGATAATTGACTTTAGCTTTAGCTAATTGAATAATGTGTAATTGTTTATTAAGACTAGCTTGAGTTTCAGCATTTAACTCAACTAGATAGTCTGTTGCAGTAATAATACCGTTATCAAGTTGAGCACTACTAATATTCGTTATATTTTTCCGTAAAGCGATGATCTCATCATCCTTAAGGATCATTAATTTATATTTATTAATCTCGGTAATATCCTTTTTAAGAAGGATACGTATATTTTGCTCAAGAGTTGATTTTTGCGTTTGAACTATATTCTTTTGTAAATCTATCCATTGGCGATCATTACGTGTCCGACGCCAATTCCAAGGCGTCCAATTGATTTTCAGCCCAACGATGTAAAAATCATTTAATTCATTTGAAAACATATTTAGTCCGGGTTTTCCATAACCAAATTGACCAAAAACTACTAAATGTGGTAACACCTTAGCAGTAAACAGAGATCGTGAGGCATCTAATTTTTCCATTTGTAAATTAAGTAGCTTTAGTTCTGGACGGAGAAGTGAAGGTTCATCCGATACAGTATTAAAAACAGGTACGGTCAACACAGTTTCATGAGTAATTGGTTGATCAATATATTCTGAAAGCATCTCTAAAGCGGCTTGTTTGCTAAGAACAATTTCGAGCAATTGTTGTTCAATTTTTATCATTTCGGCTTGCATTACATCTGCATTGCTTTGTAAAACCAATCCATTGCGTGCACTAGATTCAACGATCTTGAGGCGAGATTTAATTTCATCCTTCAGATTGTTTAAAAGATTTTCATTCTCTTGCAGTAAAAGTGCGTTGAAATAAATTTGATTGATTTGCTCCCGAAGCTTGTATAGTTCAACTTCGACATTCTGCTTATCAACGCTTAAAGATGTATTCTCTAAAAGTTTTTGACGTCGAGTTAATCCACCATCATATAAAGTGTTGGAAATATCAAGCGTAACCTTGTAGATAGCTTTATCTACTTCGGCAATTGTTACGCCGGGGACATGAAGTGGCAAGGTAGCAACATCCGACTGATATGTGGATTGCCCATTGATTGTCAATTGTGGAAACCAATTTTTGGTTAAGTTATTGATCTTTAATTCTGCTGCGGACTTTAATAGTTTAAATTGCTGATGTAGCGGGAAATTTTCGCGAGCTCTATTCTGACAGTATTCCAGTGTTAAAGTATCGGGTGCCTGTGCCATGAGCAGTCCTCCAACAGCGATTATCAATATAATTATTTGTTTTTTCATGATTTTTCCAGTGCCTTAAGGATAAAACGGGTTACTTCCTGTTTACGGTTTTTAAGAAATTGCTGATATTTTTCGGAATCTTTTTCAAATAATACTGTTTGCAAGATAGGACGAGCAACGAAGGGAAATACACAAAGAGCGATTATATTAACTAATAGTTGCTGTGGTTCAATTTCAGCATAATTCTCATTGTGCATCTGCTCAGCTAATTGATTCTTTATACCTTCTGGGTCGATCCCACTCATCAATAGAGTGCCGCCAATCCGATCCGGATTACGGTACAACTCGTGCAGTATAAATAACGGGATGTGCGGATTTTTTATAAGCAGTTCGATATAACTACCAATAAAGCCCTCTATCTTTTGGGCTAGTGTGGCGGAAGATCCAATAATTTCGAAAATATGTGGCACAATCTTACTAAATGATTCCTTGAAAATTGCTTCAAAAAGCTTCTCCTTGCTGCGATAGTAATAGTGTAAAAGTGCCTTATTTATTCCGGCTTTATCGGCAATCTCTTGCATTCGTGCACCATCGAAGCCTTTCTCCACGAAAACCACACGCGCAGTTTCCAGAATTAGGGATTCAGTGTTTTTATCTTGTGTAATCATCATTCAAATCTCTTATTTGTCAAATAAATTAACTACATGGTTTAACCATATGGATAAACTAAAAAAGTAAAGACAATAAATGCAAGAAAAATTATTTTATTTGGTAAAAAATAACTTATTGAGACCTAGTGCAGAACCAGCTAGGTATTTCAGTATGTTGACGAGAATTTTGATGGGCAATGGCAGACGCGAACGGCCGACCTCTGCCGTTTGAAAACAGTGTTCTACGAGGAGCGATTTAAAAAGTGTGCTATAACTGTACTACACTATTGTCCATTACTGATCACTTCTGTCACTTAAATAATGTGCGTTAGGCTTCAAAAAGAGTTTTTTGTTTTTGTAGTCGAAGATTAAATTGAAGTATTTAAGACTACCGTTACCAATAATACCATCTGCATTACTTTGTTTCGAACGAGCAACAGAAGAAACAAATGCAGCTTTAATCCGATTTAATTCATATGGACCTATAATCAATTTTGATATTATTCCAATTTTTCCATAAATATCTCCACTAAGACCTCTACCAAGATGAGCTTCCTCAAGCTTTGCAGGTAAAGTAACTTTCATATTTTCTTTCTCAAGCAATTCAATTGTCTCTCCTGCAGCAAAATCGACATAAGTTGAAATGGTTACAGGATCCTCTTTTTCAATAGCGACCGAAACGTCAATCCAGGGAATTGTATTATTCTTAAAGTAAATTGGTATTGATTCCCAAGATTCATCAATATTCAAGATATCATAATCATGTAATATCATTATATTTTTATCATAATCTATTTCTACAGCATAATGACCAAATATTGAATATCCTAAAACTCCATCTGTAGGGAATCCTTTGTAGATATCACTTGTTAGAATCAAAAGTTTCTGATTGTAGAACTCATAATCACTAATTGAGAAGTTAGCAGATGTATCCATTAGTGCGGTTGAAGGTTTCCCACTACCTGCACCTGCCACTCTAACTTCTATGGGGTTATTTAATTTTATTGAATCTAACAAGTCTTTATTATATAATAGCAAACCATCAAAACTCATTCCTGTATCTAATAAGATTTTTAAAATTCGTGAGTTTCCAACCTTCACTGGAATTACTGTTTTATTTCGTTGAGTCTCAATAGGAATGGAGCTCGGTCTTTGTCCTAAAACATATGTGGATCCAAATAAGACAATTACAAATAAATATAGAATAAAGACCTTTGTATTATTATTTCTCATAAATATCTATTCAATTATAAATAGAATATATTGAATTTGTTGCTATAATTATTCAAGTACTCTTAAATCGATAATATTAATCAGTGAAATATTTTATAGTCAAAATAGACCGTTTGTTTTGGGAACCGTTTTTGAGACAACTATTGACATTAACCGTGTAAATGCAGGTTACACCTTTACAAATTGCAATTCATTATGCCTAATAAGAATATATTCCTCTTGCAAATTTTACCTACATTATAAATACAAAATAATAAAGAATTTATAATCACTTAAATAATAACATTTGATATACAAAACTGATCATATTAGTTTATGATACTAGTTGGTTTACTAGTAATTAATAATAGGAGGAAAATATGGACTGGTTAGTCAGTATACTATTGGGGGCAGCGGGTGGTAATATTGCTGGAGAAGTAATAAAAAAGATAAGTCTCGGGAATCTTTGGAACTCAGTTGTTGGTATCCTTGGCGGTGGAATTGGAGCATTTTTACTTGGATTATTGAATATCGAATACCTTGAACCAGAATGGCTTTGGAGATTAATTACTGCCCTCATTGGTGGTGCTGTATTATTATGGATAGTTAGTTTGTTCAAAAAATAAGCATAGCCTATATAATATTAGTAATAAAAAAGTCAGCGTAATATCACTGGCTTTTTTATTTATTTGGGATGTCTAACACTCTATTCCTAGCATAATTATTACTATTGTTTTAATCTGAAAGTATCCTGCCAAATGTTAATTATGATTTCAAAACCCACCGTTTTTGGAACACTCAAATTATACCGTTTGTTTTGGGACACGTTTTTGGAACAAAAAAGTGTTTATTTCTATTGATAACATCCAATTTTAATTATTATCAAAAAATCGATAGGTATTCCGATATGATAATTATAAGTATGTTATTATTTCAAACAGTATTTAAGTGTATTCTGGTATATTGTGCTTTATATAATAATATCCCAAAGAAGTGAGAAATAGATCTCTTTTTTTTATAAAATTAAACCAATTCCTGTAACAGAGTGAAAAAGTCCACAGCGCAAAAGAACGATGCCCCTTTTTCTGAAAAAGTATTTAAAATATGCTTATGTCTTCTATCCGACTAAATTTAGTAATTATATATCCTAATATCATATCAATGAAATCGTTAAATAACAGGAGAATATTAATGAAATATTTTAATAAAATATCAAAAGTATTATTAATTGTAGTGGCCATAATCGGTCTTGCTATTGGCATGTCATCAGGTTATGGTGATAAAAAATCGACTGATAATGCTAACTCAACTATTAGTGCAGACAATACTTTAATGGATAGCAAATGCGGCGAAGGTAAGTGCGGTGGCGACAATGTCAAAGCTGAAGTCTCTGATAAAGTAG
>JBHPEE010000003.1:0-52111 GCA_042577295.1 Fidelibacterota bacterium
TTTATATTTCATAGTTTACCTCCCAATCTGTTTAAAAAGACCTAGATAGGTAACTGAATTGTAGTTATTGGCGAATTAAGAATCAATATTTATCAATAAAGTCAAATAATACCACATTATGGATACGTTTTGTATGGATATACTTCGTTTTTTCAACCTTTTTTCAAATTTCAACTTACTTTAAGGGGGTAGGGTGATTGTGGTGAGATAAGCTCACACACAATCTCAAATAATTTTCTTGCTAAAAATCTACTTCCTATCCTATACTTAACCATATGAGATATACGACTTATAGTGCTTAACACCCTACTGAGAACTCCGGAAGATGTAACTCTCTAGTTAAATATACGGTGATGAATATCATTAAAAATTTCAAATAAAATGATTATATCTCATAAATATAAATTTATCTTTATAAAACCAATTAAGGTTGCTGGAACAAGTGTAGAAGTAGCGCTTGCCAAACATTGTGGCAACGAAGATATTGTTACTCCGATTACTAAATATTCAAAATTCAGTGATGAAGATGAGTATTTTCACTCACCAATAAATTATGAAGGATATTATAATCATATCCCACCGCGCAAGATAAAAGAAAAAATAGGAAATAAAATATGGGATAACTATATCAAATTTACTATTGTGAGAAATCCTTGGGATCTTATTGTCTCTCGTTATTATTGGAGGAGACCAATAAAAAGGAATCTAATTACTCACCTTTATGAAATAAAAGAAAGTATCCTAAATCCAAAATTTTATATAGCTGCACTGAAAATCTGTGCACAATATCTAATGTTTTATAATTTCAAATATTATATAAATAATTCCTATGAAGATTTGACAAATACAAGGTTTTATTTTGATTCAAAAGAAAAACCAATATGTGATTTTTATATAAGATATGAATATCTTGAGCAGGATTATGAGAAGGTATGCAAACGGATAGGAATACCATACGAAAAACTGCCACTAACAAAAACAAAACACAGAAAAAATAAATTAAATTATTCAAGGTTTTATAATAAAGATACACAAAATTTAATACACAAACTTTTCAAGAAAGATATTGATTTCTTTAAGTATAAGTTCGAGAATAATACTAAATAGTTTAAATGTAATAGTACTGTATGGGATTTAAAATTTGGTGAAAAATTATAACTATTAAATTTATAAAAAGGAAAAATGATAATTGTCTCTTAAATCTATTGTTAAATATCTTCCGGTAATTCTGAAATATCCACTTTCTATGACTAAAAAAATGAATTACATATTTATTATTAGCCACATGCGCAGCTATTCAACTTTGTTAAGCCATGTTCTCGGGAGTAATAAAAATATTGATGGATATGGGGAGTTACATTATTCTTATTTAAATCGATTTGATAGTCTTAAGGCAAAAATTCAAGTTATGTACGCTGTGGATAATAGCTTACAAGGTAATTTCATTTTGGATAAGCTATTACATAATGCTAATCAAATAGCTGAATCTTTTCTTCAAAAAAATACTGTAAAACTGATATTTTTACTAAGAAATCCTATAGACACATATAAAAGTCGAATAAATTTACTCCAGCGAATTAAAAAACGAAATATTGACCCATTACAAATTCATAATTATTATATAAATAGATTGCCAATGTTAGTTCAGCAAGCAAAATCATTAGATACAAAAAAAATCTTTATTGAATCAGAGCAAATCAAAACTAATACCTCAGCCACGTTACAAAAACTAAATAATTTTTTAGAATTGGATGATAAATTAACGAACAATTATCAATTATTTAAATTTTCAGGTTATGGTAATTATGGAGACAGTACAGATAATATTAAGATAGGAGTAATCAGCAAAGGATCAAATCAGTACGATAATATTGTTTTACCGGATGAGATAATGAAGATTGCCCATATCGTATATAATGAAAGTAAATTGAAACTAATGCAACTTTGCAATAATTAAATGAGAAAATTTTAGTATAAAAAACGATGGTTTTACAAATTTCAACCTACTTTAGCGGGGTAGGGTAGTCGTGGTGAAGTAAGGACACACAAATTTTTAAAATATTTTTTTGAAAATTTTATGACCATATTACAAAATAGTAATAAACAACTGTAAGTGTATAAATTATGCATGATAAGTTTTACAGCTCAATTTAAGGCTATGTGTACAAACTATAAACGGCATAAAAAAATTCATTACATGAATACGATAAAGGAATTAATAAAGCACTTCTACAATTACACAAAAGTTGGAAATATCCTTATATCTCCAGCTAAGTGGTTATATCATATATATTGTTATCACATACTTTCTGAAAAGGAATATATTAAACAAATGTCTAAAAAAATTTTAGGCTATGAATTAAATTTAGATAATCCTAAAACATTCAACGAAAAAATACAATGGCTCCAGCTTAATAACAGAATACCACTAAAAACATTTTGTGCTGATAAGTATTCGGTGAGGGATTATATTAAAGATAAAATTGGTGAACAGTATCTTATTCCTTTAGTTTATCATACAGACAATCCTGCTAACATTATACCTGAAAATCTGCCGGGTTATCCGTTTATAATAAAATCCAATCATGGTTGCGGTGGACACATAATCGTGAAAGATAAATCTATAATCGACTGGAAAAGAGTACAGAAATACTTAAAGAAATCTTTAAAGAGCAATTTTTATTATAAAACCAAAGAGTGGCAGTATAAAGATATTGAACCGCGTGTTTTAGTGGAAAAACTATTATTAGATGAAAATTCCAATATTCCAGATGATTATAAATTCAATTGTTTTAACGGAAAAGTAGAAATTATTTCCGCTGATATGAATAGGCATATTGATTTGAAAAGAAATGTATATGATAAAGATTGGAATTTTATTGATTGTAGATTGCGGTTAGAAAATGGGGGTCAGGTTAAAAAACCATATATGTTGAATAAAATGAAATCATTGGCAGAAGCACTTGCACAAGATTTTAAATATGTAAGAGTCGATTTATATAATATAGATAGTAAAATATATTTTGGAGAATTAACCTTTAGTCCCGCAGCGGGATTTCAACAATTCATTCCTGAAAAATGGGATAGAATACTTGGTAATAAACTCGTACTCCACTAATAATCATATATCAATTCTTTTTTCAACCATTTTCGAAATTTCAACTCACTTTAAAGGAGCAGGGAGTTGAGGTGAGATAAACTCATACACAATCTCAAATAATTTTTAATATTCTTGGAAATGTAACTTATTTAAGTAACACGTTCGATTCATCTTGAACATATACGGGTAAACTTTTTGTCACTAACTCGTAGCCATCCCATACTTGGCAAGTAATTATACAATTCATACTTGCATTTGGCGTACTCCAATATATCGGGTTACCACGACCATTATTTACAAAAGCACCTGCTGTTGATAGCCAATTAAAATCTAATTTGTCGTTGTCTGCATCGTGTACATATGCTTTTACTCTAACAACTTGGTTGATTTTTGGATCAGATGGCGTTAATACTATTTCATTAATTAGAGGTGGAGTGTTTTTTGAACTTGTTGGCATTATATCATTTGAACAAGATATAAAAAAGATAAATAATACAATAAGTTGAATATTTATTTTCATCTGGAATAACTATAATCTAAAAAAATTAATCCATTATAGTCTATATTACAATAATATTTCCGTAATAAATCGGGACCATGAATGGCTTTATTGAAGCAATGATTAAAGGCCACGACAAATCTGAATTCCTATGGGTAAGAGGTAAGTGTGCTGAAGTATATCGATATCCGGTAAGTTATCCTTTTTACGATACTTATAACCTTCCCAATGGTTTTGGATAAATTTTAAATATGCTATGTAAATTTTACGTATAATATTTTAATTCCATTGATAGCTATGCAGGATCTTTATCATCTAAGTATTTAAATAACTCGTATTTATTAAAAACTGCTTCAACCTGGGTGTCAAATTGAAAACCTACTATATTTATATTTGACAATGATTTCTGTTGAGTACCTCTAATAGAATGGGGATGTATTGATATATTATTAACACGCATAGCTTTAACATCATTCATTATAGTCATTGCTTTGAACCATGCATCATCATGATTTGGGCAAAGATCTAAAAATACTTTGTCGTTGAATACCTCCGTATGCAAAGAGTTCGGTGGAAATAAGCACCCATGCCCTGTATATGGAAATATATTATTTGATGGCCCTTGAAAATTATCATAATGTGATAACCATTGTTCATAAGATAATAGTTTATTATTATTTTCTTTCCTGATAGAACGTGCCATATGACAATGTACATAATCGGGATTTTTAAGATATGATTCGTAAAGCTCTTTAAGCCAATTTTTGGGAAAGAAAATATCATCGTCCGCGGAAACAACAATTGCTTCAGGATACTCTTTTAAAGTATATATTATTTTTGTAAAAGAACGCAAGTCCTTACAATATTCAATTTTCAGGCCTCTCTTTTTTTGTTTAAGCAAGCGCCTTGTTGTACTTTTTCCAGACTTTAGTGCATCATCATTAAATATTTTCTCATTTAACCATAAAATTATATGATCTGGTTTTACTGTTTGCTGGAGCAATGATTCTATTCCAAGATAAACTCGATCAATTCTTTCTGGAATAGTAGTCAGGCTAACAATTAAAAGTGGAGAACGTTTTTTGTTGGTAACGCCAGAAGTTGTATTTATGATTGAACTAATATAAAAGTATAGTTCTATAAATGGATTGTTGATTATTCTATATTTTAATAATCGATATGTTTTTGTAAGCAGTGATCCTATTATTGGTATATTTTGTATTGTGTTTTTAATGATTACTAACAGGGTTATGATTTTTTATTTTTAATAAAAAAATATTTGTATTTATGTCTGATACCCATACTATTTATTTTGCTGTATAGTTTTGCTTAGTTTAGATAAAAATCTTAAAATATTTTTATTATCAACATGATTAAACTGACTATTTAATTCAGTATAAAGTTCTTTTGTCTTCTTCCCCGTTTGCCATCCTTTTTTAAATTTTTTTCCTTTATCAATAAATTCTTCTTTAGACTTAGTTATATAATGATTTAGTTGAAATAAATCGTTTGCGATTTTTCCTTTAACAATAATTGGTTCACCCAACAATAATTTTGTGAATATATCTTTCAGTGAAAAACGATGGCTAAATCTATGTACATTAGTATAAGCGAATCTTTTAGATAAATATCGGGTATTAGAAATGCTTTTTACTGTATGCCGTACCACATTATTACCTGATTTCGTGAAATTACTAATTACCAAACCGGAAGGTTTTGTTAAATGCCCGCTATCGCCAAAATTAGTCCAATTCACTTCAATCCTAGCAAGTTTTGAATCGTCAAATTGTTTTAAAGCGTCGGTAATGGAATTATGTGATTTAGGGAATAAGAATTCATCAATATCTAACTGAATTATAAATTTAAAATGAGATCTAAACCTTATAATAAAATCTGCGTATGCCATCTGTTGAATAGAAAGGGTATCGGCATTTCTTCCGTCTCTAAGTCCCGGTACATCGGGAAAAGGAATGTGAGTTACCAGACCTTTTTCAATATATGGTTTGAGCAGGACTTGTGAACTCTTTTCTAAGCCGTTATCATAGAGTATAAAATGATCTACTCCCATCATTTTATGAAATTCAATCCATTCTACAAGATAATCATCCTCGCCACGAAAAATTGCAACCAATCCAAGAAAGTAAAACGAATTTGCAGGAAGTATATCGATATCCGGTAAGTTCGCCTTTTTACGATACTTATAACCTTCCCAACGGTGTTGGATAAATTTTAAATATGCTATGTATATTTTACGTATAATCTTTTGGATCATAATATTACTTTAAAATATATTAAATAATTATCTAAATATATTATAAATGTTACCGATTATTAATTAAATTCGGTTGTATAAAATTAACCATTCAATCCTATTAAAATTGTATTGATTTGAGGCTGACATGAATATTAAACAAATTTCATTAATATTAATTGCTCTAGGAGCATTAATATTTATTCTTGGGTTTTTAGGAGAAATATTAAAGTTTATATTACAAAGCAACATTTTAACATTAGCATCTTTTGCCATTTTGATAGGTTTGGTTTTGTTGGGATATAGCATTTTTAAAGAAAGTAGAGGATCTGATTCCTAGAAAAGTAATCTGTATCACCTCTTTAAAAGGAATATAATCAAAATATATTAACCCGGTTTTATTTATTATTCTTAAGTATTGAATAATCAAGAAATTGGTACAATATATTAATAACAAATTATAAGGACAAATGATGACAAAATTTATTAGTACAATAGCATTATTGATTTTCGTATTTGGATGTTCAAGTACTCCCAATATACCCGAAAATGTAGATTTAAAATCATGGGAAGATTCTGTGAGTTATAGCATAGGATCTGAAGTTGGTACTAATTTTAAAGCTGGAGGACTTCAATATGACAATGAATCCTTTTTTAATGGATTCATTGAGACATATAAGGCCGATAGTAGCTATGCTTATGGAGCAAGTTTAGCTGCCAATCTTATATTGCAGGGTATTGACATTTCACCGTTAATATTACTCAAAGCTTTTGAAAGTACAACTTCAGACGATTCATTGGTTTTATCTCTTGGAGAAATAAAAAATATTTCTAGAAAATACCAAAATCAGTTGAGAGAGGAAGTTACCCAAAGAGCCAAAGAGAAAGCAGAAAATAATAGATTAAAAGGTGAATCATATATAGCTGAATATAAAAATAACAACACTAATGTTATCGAATTAGAAAGTGGTTTACTATATCGGATTTTAACAGAAGGATTTGGTGATATTCCTACTGATAAAGATCGAGTTGTTGTTCACTATACTGGTAAATTAATTGATGGTACTGTTTTTGATAGTACTGTTGACCGTGGAGAGCCGTCTAAATTTATGGTCGGAAGTGTAATCCAAGGTTGGCAAGAAGCATTGCAATTAATGAAAGTTGGATCAAAATGGGAATTAGTTATTCCATCAAACATAGCTTATGGTGAACGTGCAACTGGCAAAATTCCTGCTAACTCAGCGTTAGTTTTTGAGGTCGAATTACTTGGAATTGAGTAATTAACACAATGTTATTCCTATAATTAAATGGGGGAATATCTTATTGTTTAAATATTTTTATTCTTATAAGCTACAACCGTAAACAGTTATTAAAACAGAATAGAGGGTGATATCTCCCTCTATTCTGTTTTAAATTGTGTTAATAATTATTGTTTTAGTATTTGAATGATTTTTGAATAATAAAATTGGTTTTTAAGACAATAAAAGCTAAACTTAGAGATGATAGAACAGAGTACAACGTTCATTTATATACGTTTTACACAGAAGAGAATATTTTAAAACATTGAAAAAATTGGTATAATATTGTGAAATTTATCTACTTAATGGAGAATGAGAAGTCAAAATCTCCACCTTTAAAACCTAACCTTAAAGAACATATTAAACCATATAGTCCGCCTCATCCATCAAGACCAATAAAATATATTCCCAGGTTTGATAAAGGAGTTAGGGATTATTGTAAACTTTTAAATTTGACACGCGAACCTTTTTCTATGGCGCCTGAACCGGATTTTTTCTATCAATCAATACAGCATCGGGAGTGTCTTAATCACGTTGAAATAGGATTGAGATTAAATCGAGGTTTGCAAGTTATATTGGGTAGTGTAGGTACGGGTAAAACCACTATTTCTCGACTATTATTAGATCGGTTTACTGATCATGAAGGAGATTTTACGTTATTTTTCATTCTGAATCCTACATGGCGCAATAATCAAGAATTTTTAATACATTTGAAAAAGATGTTCAATATCAAGGATGAATCAAATCTTATAACAGATATGATGAATCAAATTGAACATTTTTTAATCGATTATGCTTTAAAATATAATAAAAGAATTGTGATGATTATTGACGAAGGACAGAAAATGGGCCCCAATCAGCTTGAAATTGTTAGATCATTATTGAATTTCGAGACAAACAGTGTGAAACTCATTCAGTTTGCAATATTTGCTCAACCCGAATTTATTGATACACTAAACATAATGGAAAATTTAAAGGATCGTATTGCATATATATCTAATATAAAAAATATTGATGAAAGAGATACAAAGGGCTTAATAGACCATCGTCTGAAAATAGCGGGCTTGCCTGATGGAGGGGAGCTTTTTACAGAAAATGCAAAAAACTTGATTCATAAATATACAAATGGATTTCCGCGAAAGATTATAATTACCTGCCACAATTTACTTGTTGAAATGCTTATGAAGGGTAAATTAAAAGTGGATTCTGATTTAGTTTTTAAATTCACTCAACAAAATAATTTAATGTATGAGTAAAGAAGAAAAAGACAGAATACTAGCCACTAACAGACTAATTGAAATCCTGCGCGCGAGGAGAGGCTCCGAGGATGCAGCAGAGCCAGGGGATGAAACGGTTGATTCTGAGTTAGTAAAAGATGATAAAGAGGGGGAAGCTGAAGTAATTGAGCAAGAACCTGCCTCTGAAATAAGTGAAAATAAAGATGTTGAAGATGAAACGGTTGATTCTGAGTTAGTAAAAGATGATAAAGAGGGGGAAGCTGAAGTAATTGAACAAGAGCCTGCCTCTGAAATAAGTGAAAATAAAGATATTGAAGATGAAACCTCCGCTGATACTGACAAGGATCATTTGAGATCAAGCATATTGTCCAGGCTGAAATCGAGGAAAACAACACAGCAAGATCTTGACACAACTAAATCTTCGAGCGATGATGGCACTTCTAAGCCTGAACAATCCCGCTTATCCCGTTTAACTGAAGAGTTCAAAGAAGATTTAATGCTCAAAACTGGACCACTGAAAGATTTTGAGGAATCTGAGAGTAGTGACGGTGTAGTGCCTCCTGATTTTAACGAATCCTTAATTACATTTTATGAAGGAGCAACTAAAGAGTCAAAATGGAAAAAATTTGTTCGCCATTTAAAAAGATTTTTTGCTAATAGTCAAAGAAAAATATCAATATGTATCGATCAAAATTCGATACATCTTTTACAAACTTACTCAGCTATGAACAAAACTGAAGTTGAAAAGGTAAAATCATATAGTTTGCCTTATGCATATGAAGATCAGTTAATAACAGGAATAAACGAGTTATTATCACATGTTTTGGAATATGAAATTGATCCAAAAGATAAAAAACAATCTTTTGGGGTTTATTTTTCTATGAATACTCCTTCTAAAACAACAATTATTACAAGTCCAAAACTAAAAAAGCAAGAATTAAGTGAATTAATTGAATGGCACGCCGTAAAGAATTTGTCGTTTAGTCCAGAAAATAAAAATGTAAATTGGGAAATTACTAATTCTGGAACAGGGGGTGAAAAACTCGATGTGATTATTGGCGTTACTGACAGTGTTTCAGTTAATAATATTGATAGTATTTTTAAAAAAAATGGTATAGACCTTAGACTTACTTCAACATTACCTATTTTATTATGGAAATCATTTGTTAAAAACTATCCCGATAAAGACACTGGATCTTATATTGTAATCCATATCGGCGAATCAAAAACATTGGTTATTGTAGTTACGGATCAAATCATACAGTTTTCAAGGGAAATAGCCATTGGAGCTCAAGATTTTTATAAGGCAATAACAAAAAACATCGAAAAGGATGAATCAGGACAGAAGATTGATAATACTTTAGCACAGGATTTATTACTCAAATATGGCTTTCCTATAAATCTGTCGGGACTGGCCGCAAATTTTAATGTAGATCTTAATAAAGTCACAGTTGCCCTTAGGCCCGTTGTTGAAAGAATAGTTAGCGAACTTAACCGAACCCTTAATTTTTTTAAGAATCAGAATTCTTCTCTGGAATGGAAACAGTTTTTATTTGACGGAATTGCTTCTTCATTTCCGGGGTTGTTAGAGGCCATACAGGACAATATTTTCCATCCAGTAGGATTGCTTAATCCCGTACGAGCAGGTGAATACGATTTCAAAGACGAAATCGGTCTGTCACTTCAACAATATCCTAAATATGTATTGAATTTTGCACTAATCTCAGATGAGGTAGAAAAATTCAATGTTTCGTCAAAACACATTCGTGAAAATTATAAATATTCATTTTATAGTAATATTATAGCAGCAGCATTGGCAATATTCGTCCCATTATTTTTATTTACTGGTTTATATAGTAATTTTAAAATAAAACGAGGCAATAGAATCATTCAGGCCAAAAAAACGGAGCTGCAACGTTTAGCAGTTGATACAAAAGATTATGAAAACTTTGTTGGTGATATTAAAGTAATTAATTCTACGGATAAATTCCTTAAGAATGACAAATTATATTCTGATAATCAAATTAGAATGCTAAAACTATTTTCGTCAGTTGTACCGGAAGAATTAAAATTAACGTCTATAAATTTTATAAATGCTGTTGGCTTACCTGATTCAATAGTTACTGCTGTCGATTTTAAAGAACATATAGAGATAACAGGCTTTATTGATAACTATAAATCGTTTGGGGATATTTATCTCGCCGATTTTATGTTACAACTTGGAAAAATGCGTCAATTCTCTGACGTTAGAACTATCGATAAATATAACAGTATTTATTTAGGTAAAGATCAATTATTTTTTACATTGCGCCTTAATTTGAGATGATGAAACAAAAAAAGACATTATTTTTTATATTAGTAAGCATATTATCGATCATTTTCTTGTATTGGTTATTTTCTGTGGTAATAATAGATGCGAAAGAAAATAATAAAATTAAAAAAAGTATGATAGACGCTGAAAATAATTATAAGAGATTAAGCAATGAACGTAAAAATTATACAGAAATAAAAGACAACTGGGAAAAACAGAGTCAATTTTTTGATTCATTAAAGGTACATATGCCGTTAAGAAAAAATTCAAAAGGTCCTAACTCGTATATTGAAACATTGGACATTATTTTTAAGATTGCTGAAGATAATAATATATCAATTGATAAAATTAATCCTATTTTAATAAACAATTTTCCTGAAATTGTAGTTGCAAAAAGAAAACTCGATCAGAACATTATAAGATATGTAGTAGAAATTGAATGTAATGGAGATTTTTTTTCAATAGGTAGATTTTTTGAAGAGTTACAAAATCATAGAAGAATGATTAATCTGCTAAAATTTAATATTGAAACGGAGTACCGAAGTACGGGTGGATTATTTTGTGAAGTAATACTTAATACTTATATAATTGTGGAAGATAACTGATGGCTCAGAAAAAGAATACACGACTATATTTCCTATTAAGTGTCCTAGGGGTATTAACAATAATTTTAATTTTGCAGAGAACAGGTTCTACTAAAAAGACCAAAGCAAAACCCCCGGTAGTCCAAAAAGAAAATAATGTAATTTCTGAAACACACACGACCGTTTCAAATGATAGAGCAATGGTAGTAAATAAAATCAAAAATACTAATACTGTTGTAGAAGAATTCCAGTTTGACGGCGATTGGAAGTTTGACCCATTTTTTTATTTAAATGAAGATTCCTTGGATGCACTTCGAGATCGAGAACTTGGTCAATACAGAAAGTTGAGACTCAGCGGAATTTCCCTGCTGCGAGATCAGGGGTATTCCTTAATTAATTCAGTTATTATGACTGAAACAGATACAATTATGACTGCCAGTATATTGAAAGAAGGCGATGAGTTTGATGGTTTTCGTGTTTTAAGAATTGCGTTTGATCACGTCATTTTGCGCAAAGGAAACCGTAATATAAGGTTAGAATTAGATGAATACTAAAAGATATAAATTTGCATTTTTTCTAATAGTGGCATTATGTTCATTGATATTTGCACAACAAATTGATCGGATTCTTCCGTACAATAATTATGATACAACGGGAGTGTATATAATTTTTGACGGAGAGATTAAGTATGAAAAACAAATACTGCAATCGCCCCCTTCAATTTCCCTAATATTTCCCAATACAAAGCTCACTGAAGGGAATCATCACAAATCAGTTGAGCTGCCACCATTATATAAGATTGAAGCAAAGGAAACAATTAGTAATAAATATTTTAAACATACAAAAGTTGACCTATATTTTGACGAAATCCCTGAATTCAGAATTGATCATATAGGTAAAAATATTCTCCGGATTATATGGTCAACCCAATATATAAGCGATGAATATGAAATCCAGAAACCAGACACAATCGACTCAAATTTAGAAATATGGTCTAGTTTTGATAATATAGTTTCGATGAATTTAAAAAATGCCGAGCTAATTGATGTTCTACGTCTTATAGCTATGCAAAACGGAATGAATTTAATTACTGATGATGAAATCATTGGTATTGTTACGTTGACATTACGAGATGTGGGGGTAGGGCCTGCTCTTGATGCTATGTTGAAGGTTAATGGCTATGATTGGTTCATCCAAGATAATTTGATTGTAGTTAAACCAGCAGCTGATGATTTTGAAGTTGGATTATTTACAAAGCATTATAAATTAGAACATGCCGATGCATTTTCCGTTGGAACAGCTTTAGAGCATGTTTTAACTGAAAGTGGAGATTTTCAGGTGTTCTCTCCAGTAGCAAGTAGTAGCTATTTTGGCGGTGGTGGTATGGGTGGTGGTATGGGCGGTGGTATGGGCGGTGGTATGACTGGTGGTATGGGCGGTGGTATGACTGGTGGTATGACTGGTGGTATGGGCGGTGGTGGCATGACTGGTGGCATGACTGGTGGCATGGCCGGTGGTATGGCCGGTGGTATGGGCGGTAACTTGAGTATGATGACATCTGACCATATTCTGGTCACAGATATTTATTCAAATTTTGGCCTTATCGACCAAATTATAGAAGACTTAGATGTACGTGTACCGCAAATTAATATAGCCGTTAAATTTATTGAAACAAAATTGAATGTAAATGAACGACTAGGTATAGACTGGACGCTTCGTTCAGAAATGATTGGACCTGTACCAGACTCAGATCCATTAGCGATTGATTTTGAAAATTTCAAATTATATGATTCAAATAATTTAAGTTTATATTCTTTTTCACTACCAGTATTTGAGAGTTTATTGGAAATGTTGTCTTCCGATAGTGAAACGAAGCTGATTCAGGAACCACAAATAACGACAAAAGATAATACTACTGCTACGTTTAAAGTTGGTACAAAATACCCCGTAACTGTTACGCAAACTACAGAAATTTCTCAGACAGTCAGTTCTGAAGAGAAGGAAATCAGTATAACATTAAATGTTCAACCAAGAATAAATGATGATAAATTTATTTCCATGGATTTAACAGCTATGGTTCAAGCGCTGGTAGGGTTTACAGGGCCAAATAATGATCAACCAATTATCTCTGATCGGACCTCTACAACGCATGTACGTGTTGAAGACCAAAAAACACTGATGATAGGGGGATTAATTTTTGATCAAGCAATTGAAGAGAATAAAAAGATACCATTTATTTCAAGTATTCCTTTCTTAGGCAAACTGTTTATGCATACTACATATACAACTGAGCAACGTGAGTTATTAATATTTATTACTCCTTCAATAATTAGGCATCAATAAAATAGTGGAGACGTTCTGTGGAGATTTATGAATTACTTTCATATATGGCAGAGATCAACGCCTCTGATCTTCATTTAAGACCAAATTCGCCACCCATTTATCGAATTGATGGCGCATTAGTCAAGACGAAGGATAAACCACTTTTGCCTGAGGATGTTCATATATTAATATTTGATATTATGAGAGATGAATACCGTAAGCGTTACGAAGAGGAATTAGAGATCGATTTTTCTGCTGAGTTTCGAGGAATTGGTCGATTTCGTGTTAATGTTTTTCGTAGTTATTATGGTGATGCAGTTGTATTTCGTGCGATAAATGAATCTGTTTGGACGTTTGAGGAATTAGGATTACCTCAAGTATTAAAAAAACTTGCATTACAAGATCAGGGATTGGTCCTAATAACCGGTCCGACAGGATGTGGTAAAACCACAACATTAAATACCGTTGTAGAGTATATCAATAATCATAGAAAAAAACACATTATTACAATTGAAGATCCAGTTGAATTTATCCATGAAAGTAAAATGTCCTTAATAACTCATCGCGAAGTTGGTTTGAATACACACTCCTTTGCAAAGGCATTACGCAGTTCTGTGCGTGAAGACCCTGATGTAATAGTAGTCGGGGAGATGCGTGATATTGAAACGACATCATTAGCTATGACGGCTGTAGAGACGGGACACCTTGTATTTGGCACATTACACACGATGGATGCGACGCATACTATTGACCGAATTATAGATCAATATCCCCCGATACAACAAAATCAGATACGTTTAATGGTTAGCGAATCTTTACTTGGGGTTATTACGCAACGTTTACTGAAAAGGCAAACTGGGGGACGGATTGGTGCTTATGAAATTCTGATCAGCATTCCCGCAGTATCGAATTTAATTCGTGAAGGAAAAACTTTTCAATTAGCTTCAGTCATTCAGACTAATACTAAATTAGGGATGATCTCTATGGAGAACTCAATCAAACGTTTATACAATGAAGCACTTATTTCGAAAGAAGAATATATGCAGGCTGAAAAAGAAAGTGATAGACTTATAAATGAATTAATTAAAAAATAAATCATATGCTTACTTTTGAAACCTTATTAAAATTAGTAATTGAATCAGATGCTTCCGATTTATTCATTAGTGTAGGGACTTATCCTATGCTTAAAATAGAAGGTGAAATGATTCGCCTTGATGAGGTTGAAATTACTCCTGATATAATGCAAGAAATTTATGATAATCTTTTAAACGAAGAACAAAAACAAATATTTAATAGTGAGAAAGAATTAGATTTTTCATATAGTTACACGGGAGTTGGTCGATTTCGAGTTAATTGTTTTACACAGCGCGGTACATCAACATTTGTAATTCATCATATACCTGATAAAATATTATCAATAAATGAATTAAATTTACCAACGGTGATGCATGATGTTGCGCTTGAAGATCGAGGTTTAGTATTATTTGTTGGCTCAGCGGGTTCCGGAAAATCAACCTCCATGGCCGCATTAATAGACTATCGTAATCAACAAAAAGCAGGACATATATTAACCCTGGAAGATCCGATTGAATTTATACATTCACATAGAAAATCAATCGTGAACCAACGTGAGATTGGGCCAGATTCAAAATCATATAAACGCGCCCTTAAAAGTGCACTAAGGGAAGCTCCTTCAGTATTATTAATGGGTGAAATACGAGATCTGGATCACGCCACTACTGCAATCACCCTAGCAGAAACTGGTCACCTTGTGTTAAGTACTTTGCATGCAACAAATACCAGTATAGCTTTAGAGCGATTATTTAATATTCACGGTTCAGAATATCAAGAGGGGCTACAACGTCAATTAAGTGAAAACTTGACCGCCATTTTTGCACAGCGATTGGTTCCTATGAAAAATGGCAAATTAATTCCGGCGGTTGAGGTATTATTACCATCTGCTCGTATAAAAGATTTGATAGGCAAGGGGGAGGTTCACTTAATACAAAATTCAATTGCATTCTCAAGAGCAGAGGGGATGCAAACATTTGATCAGTGTTTAATGGATTATTATAATGATGGGAAAATCTCTGCTGGAACAGCATTGCAATATGCTGACCATAAAACTGATATTTCAATGCAAATCAGTGAAGCTGAATGGGCTGAAAAAGATATTAATATTGAACTGGAATTAGACGAGTTAGAAAATTAAACAATGATAAAGAAAATTCTTATTATTGCGGACAGCAAGCATTCATATATTGATTCAATACAACAAGTATTAGAGGAACAGGAGTTTGAAATATTGGTTGCATACAGTGGAGTGTCTGGTTTTAATATGGCGAGAGATATAAAACCTGATTTGGCATTGATAGATTCTGCGCTCTCAGGCTTTAATGGCTATCAAATTTGCAGTTTATTAAAACTAGATATAAAATACGAGGATATACGCATAATCATTATGACAGATAAAAATGATAGAAAAAGTCGAATTTTAGTCGGTAGTTCCGAAGCAGATGGATATTTAGAAAAACCAATTGATTTTCAAATGCTTATTGATAGAATTAGACAGCTTGAAGATTAATAATGATTATTTTAGTAATTATTTTAGGGCTGGTTATTGGCAGTTTTTTAAATGTGTGCATTTATCGAATTCAACGTAATCAGTCAATTATTAAACCGGGGTCAAAATGTCCAGCGTGCGACCATAAATTAAAATATTGGGAAAATATTCCTATACTGAGTTATCTGTTTTTACGAGGAAAATGTTCGGATTGTAATACGCGTATTTCATTAAGATATCCATTAGTGGAGTTAATTACTTCAATTGTATTTTTACTACTTTATTATACTTTTGGTTATACAATTGAGACTTTTTTATTTTGTATTCTTTTTTGCATTGTTATTATTATAACTTTTATTGATATTGACATACAACTAATACCAGACAAATTATTAATACTATGTTTGATACCAACTACAATTTATATCATACTAACAGATTTGAATGATATTTGGATATATTTAATTGGAGCAATCGGTTTAAGTGGTGGGTTCCTTTTGGTTGGGTATCTTGGTAAATTAATTTATAAAGAAGATAGCATGGGAATGGGTGATGTTAAGTATGCTTTTATTCTTGGACTATTATTAGGCTGGAAAAACGGTTTATTAGCTATCGGTATTGCTTTTATATCTGCCGCTATTATTATTTTATTTCTCTTCATATTTAAAAAATTAACACCTAGGCAAAGAATCCCCTTTGGTCCCTTTATGAGTATAGGATTGTTAGCGGCTCTTATTTGGGGTAATAAAATTATTAATTGGTATTTTCATTTTTATAATTGATCATGAAGATTGAAATGATTATCGAAAGGGATAAAATAGGACAAATGCTCCTGAATGAAGGTGTAATTGATAAAGATCAATTAAAGGAGGCTTTGTTATATAAAACAAACAATAATGTATATTTGGGTAAAGCTCTAGAATCGTTGAAAATGGCAACTAGTGATCAAATTATACAAGCAGTGAGCGAGCAACTCGAAATTCCATGTGTGAATCCACTAAACTATAAAATCAGCAAAGATACATTAAAATTAATAAAAGAAGAATCATGCCGAGAACTAAATGTCATTCCGTTATTTCATTTTGATGATCAGTTGACAATTGCTTGTTCCGATCAAAACAATATTTATGTAGTAGATGAACTAGCCGAAGAAACAGTTATGGAAATTAATATTGTATTGGCAACTGACCAGAATATTAGAAAATCTATTGATTTACATTATAATATTGATGGATTAAAAGATGGAAACGACACAACCTCTCATGCGATCAATATTGATATTGAAATTATTGAAGCAGTAAACATGTTATTGGAAGCTGCAATAAATATGAGCGCCAGTGATATTCATATTGAACCAAGAGAGAAGGATGTTCGAGTAAGATTTCGAGTTGATGGTATGTTAAGTGAATACTATACCCTGCCAAGGAAATCATTATTATCAATAATATCGAGAATAAAAATTTTATCTGGAATGAATATCGCCGAAACGCGCCAATCTCAAGACGGACGTTTTCGTTATAAATTTGAAGATAAAGCTGCTGATATACGTTGTGCCTCCTTTCCTACCCCGACCGGCGAAAAAATGGTCATGCGCATACTAGATATATCAAAGGGTATAATTACTTTGGAAAATCTAGGGTTTTCCAAAACGATGCTCAAAAATTGGGATAAAGTTGTCAATGAGCAACATGGACTGATATTAGTAACTGGCCCCACCGGCTCTGGTAAATCGACCACTTTATATGCGACGTTGAATATAATAAACTCAGTAGCTGTAAATATTTTAACAGTTGAAGATCCTATCGAATATCAGCTAGAGAATATCAATCAAAGTCAAATCAATGAGAAAGCCAATGTTACCTTCTCATCATCATTGCGTGCCATGTTACGCTTAGATCCAGACATTATTATGGTTGGTGAAATGCGGGACCGTGAAACTATTGAATTGGCGATTCGAGCCTCATTAACAGGGCATTTAGTATTAAGTACCCTTCATACGAATGATTCTGCATCAGCTTATACTAGAATTTTAAATATGGGTGTAGATGCATTTCTAATTACCTCAACTGTCCGTGCAATATTAGCACAACGACTAATACGAAGACTATGTCCAAAATGTAAAAAATCAGTGAAACCTACAGTCGCAGAACAAAAAAAATTAAAATTACCGGAAGATTTTAAGGGTAATTTGTTCAAACCTGTTGGGTGTCTTGAATGTCGAAATATTGGATATGCCGGTCGGGCGGGAGTATACGAATTATTAATTCCAAATGAAGAAATTTCTGCATTAGTCAATGAACGCTCGACATCGAAGGACATAGAAGAAATCGCACGGAAAAATGGGATGATTACCCTTAATGAATCAGCACGACAATATGTTATAGATGGCACTACTTCTATTGAAGAAATGATAAGAATCTCTTTAGTTTAAGAAATTTATATGAATTATATTTTTGGTATTACTGCAAAGAAGTCAACACAATACAATAAATTTGTCTCAGGTTCCCAAAAAAAGTTATCTGGAAGTTCGAATAATGTAAAGTTAGCTTATTCTCTCAGTTCGATTTTATCTTATATGACCATAGATAATTATGATGCTATTTTTGTGGATTGGACGATCTTGTCGAAAAATTATAAAACTTTTGAGAAACAATTACAAAAGATAAATAAATTTATACCATTAATTATAATTACTAATGATTCTGAAATAGATAGCGAATTATTTGTTGGCTGCCCATCACTTTTTCGAGTAATCAATCAATCAACCGCTGTAAAAATAATTCCTGAAATTCTAAATGATATAATATTGTATAATCAATTATTAGAAGAATTAACCCCTTATGCTAAGTCATTTATTATACCGAATGGATTTAAATCCATAATTGGCAATTCCCGTGTTATGCTAAGCGTTTATAAACAATTAGCAAAGGTTTCTCAAACTAATTTTACTACTTTAATACTGGGTGAAAGTGGCTGTGGAAAAGAAGTAATTGCCAATACAATTCATGATTTAAGTAATAGAAAAAGTCAACAACTTGTGTCTCTCAATTGTGCGGCGATCCCATCTAATTTACAAGAGAGTGAATTATTCGGCTTTGAAAAGGGTGCCTTCACTGATGCAAATAAGGAAAAAGATGGAAAATTTGAGTTAGCAAATCATGGTACACTTTTTTTCGATGAAATTGGAGATATGGCACTGGATCTTCAATCAAAATTACTTAGAGTATTAGAAAGCAATACATATATGCGTTTGGGGGGAATTAAAGAGAAAAAAGTTGATGCACGATATATTGCGGCGACGCATCGCAATTTAAATGATATGGTGAAAAACGGCAGTTTTAGATCTGATTTATTTTATAGACTAAATGTTATCCCAATCCACCTGCCATTACTTCAAGAGCGGGGAAATGACATAGTATTATTATGCCTAAATATTATTGGAAAAATATTAGCTCAAGGATCATTATCTTTACATTCAATTTCTTGGGATTTAATCGAAGAATTGAAAAAGTTACCCCTGATGGGGAATATTCGGGAACTTGAAAATATGCTGACGAGAATAATATTCAATTCCACAGGTCCAGTTCTGGATAAAGAAAGTTTAAGTGAATTCGATATTGCCAGTGACCATATAGAAAAACCAGTATTGGATTCTGAAGATGTTAATTATGAAATTATGCCATTGAAAAAAATCGAGAAGAATGTAATTAGTAAAGCACTAATTATATATCATGGGAATATATCTAATGTTGCTAAAATATTAGAGATTTCTAGATCAGCATTATATAGGAAAATAAATAAATACGATTTAGGGAAAAAAGACTTAACGTCTTAAGTCAAAATAACTAAATATGCCACAATATCAATACAGAGCAATTGATTCGGATGGAATCATTACCGACGAAATCGTTGATGCTACTTCATCGCGCGAACTCAAAAAGACAGTACTTAAAACCAATGTATTCCCATTAACTGTCAAACGAGTAAGACAGCCATTATTTAATAATAATTTAAAAAAAACCCGTTATAGAATTAAATCCCAAGAGCTTGAAAATTTCACTTCTCAATTATATGTTATGGTAGCAGCCGGTGTACCATTAATTAAAAGTTTAAAAACGATCTCTAAGCAAGTTGAATCTGACAAAATGAAAAGTGTTGTAGACGATATCATTGAAAGAATAAATAGAGGTGAAGTATTTTCAAAATCACTGAGTCATTATCCTAAAGTATTTAATTATTTATATGTTAATATGATTAGAGTGGGCGAAACAACAGGATCACTGGATGTCATTCTTGAGCATATACGAAATTTTTTACATTGGGATATAGCTATTAAACGTAAGGTAAAAGCTGCAATGCGTTATCCAATGATGGTAGTAGCGTTATTGGTGATAGCTTTTATAGGAATAATTGGTTTTGTTACGCCTATGTTTGCTGATTTGTTTGCATCTGCGGATGTAGTATTACCACTGCCAACTCGAATAATGCTGGGTCTTAGTACGATCATAACAGAATATTGGTTAATTACATCAATAG
This sequence comes from Fidelibacterota bacterium, assembly GCA_042577295.1. Taxonomy (GTDB): domain Bacteria; phylum Fidelibacterota; class Marinisomatia; order Marinisomatales; family JAHJCW01; genus JAHJCW01. The sequence continues at coordinate 20,703 of JBHPEE010000003.1, forward strand.
TAATCCTTGTAATAATATTATCAATACGTTACTATATTAGTCGACCGGGAGGGGCATACAGGTTTGATGTGATCAAATTATTTGTTCCAGTATTTAAGGATATTGTACTGTATTCTACGATATCAAGGTTCGCACATATATTGGAAACATTAAATCGAAGCGGCATCACAATTATAAATGCGCTTGAAATATTAGAGCATACTCTCGACAATCGTGTAATTGCAAAAGATATTAGTAATGCAAAAGAGCTTGTGTTACAAGGAGTCCCTCTTGCCGAAGCTTTGTCTAAAAGTAAACATATTCCTGCAATGACTACAATGATGATTGATACTGGTGAACAATCAGGAGCATTAGATGATATGCTGCATAGTATTGCTGAACAATACGATACTATCGTTAAAACAAAAATTGAAGGACTTGCCGCGGCTATTGAACCTATATTGACTGTGGTAATAGGTGGTTTTTTACTACTTTTTGCTTTATCAATTTTCTTGCCAATGTGGAATTTGGTAGAGGTAATAAAATAATAATGAATAAATGATGATTAAAAATTATTACAAAAAGGGAAATAACCGAGGCGTTACTCTAATAGAAGTTGTTGTTGTGTTGTTTATTATTGGAATTTTTGTTGCAGCAGTATTGCCGAAATTCAGGAATACTTTGGATAACGCGAATCTCATGTCAGCAGCGGGCAAGTTAAAGGATGATTTACATTATATACATAACTTTGCAGTTACACACCATAGAAGTACCTGGTTTACTGTTGATATTAATTCAAATAGTTATAGTTACGGTATTTATTCAACACCACCCAACAGCGATCCGGTTGAATTGACTGATCCTGCTACTGGTCAACCTGCTATTATACATTTGGATGATTATAATAGTATCATAACTTCTGAGACTTTAGGTGGAGGGTTTGACTATAGTTGGTGGGGTACTCCTTCTAATAGTGGTCAAATTGTTCTAAATGGTACAAAAACTATTGTCATTGAAGCTGAGTCTGGATACATATATGAATTATAAAAAAAATCAATCTGGCTTTTCTTTAATTGATGCCATAATTGGTATTATGATTATTAGTTTTGTACTAACTGGTGTATTATATGTATTACTAGATTTGAGAGTCAAAAGTATTGAAAATGAAGTAACAGCAAAAGGCGCCACTTATGCAAATTCAATAATGAATTATATACGCGGTCATAGATTTGATGAAAATTATAGTACGTTAGGACCGCCGTGGACTTTCCCATTAGGTCAAGATGGTGGCGGCGGCGGGGACCATGATGATATTGATGATTTTATTGGAGCAGATTGGTCGATAATTCCGGGTTATGCAGAATTAGGCTATCAAGCAACGTCAGATATATTCTATGTTGATGAACGAATCGATATGCTTGTAAATTGTGGGTATATGACTTATTATAAAAGAATTACTGTGACCGTTTCTCATGCAGATTTAGAAAATCCGATAGTATTAACTTCTATTATGACACCTCATGGAGAATAGAAGAATAAATAAATTATTTAGTGAAACTATTAATTCAAAAGGATATACCTTAATTGAATTGATAGTGGCAATGACAATAATTGGAATAATTGCCAGTTTATTGGCGATGTATTTAATGGTAGGTGCCGGTGTATTTAATAAAGTTCAGTCAAGGAAATCACTTGTTATTAATGCTTCTTTAAGTTTAAAAAAATTTACAAGGGAAGTTAGTTCAACTTGGCAAATATTTTCTGCTACTTCAAAAAATATTCAGTTTACTGCTACAATGGATACTTTAGTGATTATTAGTTATGAAATAAATACAGATGGTACACTAACCCGAAAATTAGGTAATGGGAATAAAGAATTAATCGCTACCAATATCGATTATAATGGTAGTAATTTTAGTTACTTTGACATAAATGACAATATTGGCACGCCGATTAGGCGAATTAGAATTTCTCTTTTATTTATTAGTAATGATGAATCGTCCCGCTTTACAGCCGATGTATCACCTGAAACTATTAGAGAACGATAATGCATATATTTGAACTATTTTGGAGGTACCTATGAAAATATTAAAAAACGACAAAGGATTTGTTGTTTCTGTTACCGCTATAATTATGGCCGTTATAGTTGGTATCATGGTATTATATTTTTCTAATTCAATAGCACCAAATTTCACTAGCTCTGTAAATAATTACTCAAGTTCGCAAGCACGCTGGGCCGCAATTTCAGGTATGGAACATGCATTTTACAAACTTATATTTGGCCTGGATGATATAGCTGGGTCCTATCCATTTCATAATGGCAATATTGTTATTGATACAATGACAGTTAACCCGATAGAAGGTACACTAGGAATTACATCTACAGGAACGCATGGAAATAGTACTCGAATATTCTCCCTTAAAGCATTGCCAATTGAAGCAGATTCAACAGTATTAATGGGTTTTGAAGATGACGAAGGTTTTTTGTATGATCCTTACGGATTAGGTCCAGGACCAAGATGGTGGGGGCTCTCCTGTGCCGGTGAATTACCAAATGGCATTTTACCTACATATGTTTTAACCGGAGCTGATAGCTGTTTCTTTTTTGGTACAAAAGTCCAAAACAATAGTAATCTAATTTTTTCACCAGTTGAGTTAAATGGGGGTAACTATGAATTATTACTATCATTAGCTGCTGGTAAAGATGTAGAGGATGTAGAGGACCAATCTGATTTCCAGACAGGAGATTTTTTAGAGTTCTTAGTTAATGGTGTTTTAATTGAACGTTGGGAAGGGATAAGTGCGGGCGGTGGAAATCCAATGTATCCTACAGTTGGTGTTGGTACAGATTCAGTGGGTAATCCCGCAGGTGTATTAACGCCACAATTTCAGGACTTTCATTTTAATCTTACAGAAATTATGGGTATGCCATTAGATACAATGCGATTAGAAATTGAAGGAAAAACTAATAATAAGCTAAAATATATTGGCATTGAGGGTATTAGCCTTATGGGTTTAGGTGGTTGGTCAGTCGAGACGGGATCTTATATAGAAATATAAAGAGGTTATTTGAATGGAACTAATTATTACTATAGCTATAGTTATTGCAGCGGTATTTTTGGTAGTTACCGGTGCATTATTATTATTTTCACCGGAATTATTAATTCGTTTTAATGACTATCTTTTGAATATAGCAAAAAAGGAAATAAAGTTCAGTATAAAAAATATATTACCGGTTGATGTATTTGTTTATACTAAAAGGTTTATCTTTGGATTATTACTTATTCTTTTAGGTCTGTATTTAATTTATACAATCAGTTTATTGTTTTAATAAATTATAATATATAGCGTATAAATTATAATATACAGCGTATAAATAACAATATGTAGTGTATCGTTATAGGACACTTTGCATTAAAATGGGGAATAGACCGTTCTGGTGTTGTAGCGTTAAAATAAATAATAACAATAATATACATGTTTGGCACACTATTTGCACTATATAAAGTGAATGACCAATCGGGATGGTGCATAGATAAAAAGCCGTACAAGACTGGTCCTGATGGCATAATAAAAAAAAGGAAGGAAAACGAATATGAAAAATCAAAAAGGTTTTACATTAATCGAGTTGATCGTAGTTATTGCGATTATTGCTATATTAGCGGCCGTTGCTGTACCGGCTTTTATTAATGTAGTAGATGAAGCGCACCTAGCAAATATGGATGCTGTTGAAGGTGTATTCAGAAGTGCTGCTGTTATGTATGCTTCTGACCAATTACTAACTACTGGTACCTATAATTATCCTGTAACAGCTAATGCGACTATTGCTTTACTTACTGAGGATGGCGCGATAAATGATTGGGAAGATGGCGCCGCTGGTGTATGGGAATATCACCCAGGAGGTTCGGCAACAGCTTGGGGAACATTAACATATGTAGGTGTACCTTTTGCTGCGGGCCCCCCAATTGTCCCGTCCTCGTATACTATTGTATCAGCTAGATTATAATAGCAACATAATAAGGATTAAATTAAAAAAAAGATCTGCTCCTTCTGGGGTAGATCTTTTTTTTTCAAATTATAGACAACACAGAATGCAGAATTTAAAATGTTTGGGTTAAAAGAAGATGGAATGACGGTAGCTGAGATGGTAATGGTTTTTGCAATAGCAAGCATAATTACTTTAACTGCCTTTCCCTATTACAATAATCTAGTAAAAGAAACACACCAGGCTAAAGTGAAGTTAACGTATAATAATATTAAAACTTCTATTGCCCTTGCAAAGGCTGATAGCGTATTTGCTATTGGAAAAATCAGAGTACCTTTTCCGCATCAGGTGACTAGTGATAAAATAATTGGTTTATCAGAGTCTAATAATTGGATAAATGACGAAATAGGCACCTGGACCTATCTCCCGATAGGAGCAGAAATTGTATATAATAGAACTAGCGATGATGACTATTCATTAAAAATTATATATAAAGATTAAAATATTATAACTACTAAAAAAGATAATATATATCATAAATTGAGAAAAAAAGACTCCACATTTGTGGAGTCTTTTTTTTCTATCATATAACTGAAAAATTGAGCGGGCAATACATCATTAGCTTTAAATTAGCCGTGTATAAATTATATAGACTATTAAAAAGAGCAGTTTCAACAAAAATCTAGCATTTGATGAAATTTATTAGAAATCTAGCCGCAGGATTACTACTAATCATAATTACTGATGTACTATTTGCGGGTGCAGTCGATACTAGCTGGGTACAGAAGATGTTTACTAGAGAAGAGGGAGATATTTCCATCATTCCGGATTTCGATGATGCTTATGGTGTATCATTCCGTGATATTAATAATGACGGATTACCTGATCTATATGTAACCCGTTTCCGTGAATTAAATCGATTGTTAATAAATCGTGGTCAAGGTTTATCTTTTAAAGATCAAACAATCCGAACCGGTTTAGGGGGAAATTTAACACCCCAGCGATTACAAAATTTAGAATTAGGGGCCGATATAATTGATTTTAATAATGATGGTTTACCGGATGTATTAACTGTCGGTTGGGGAGTAACAACCACCCTTTATAAACAACAAAAAATATTGGATTTTAAAGATTATACTGAAGACATCGGTTTGAAACACCCCATAAGTGGAAATGCGGGAATCTGGGCTGATATTGATATTGACGGTGATTTAGATCTGTTTATTACCGATGAACATGGTAAAAATCATTTATATGTTCAATCAAAACCGGAAGTTTTTACTGAATTAGCGGATGGATTTGGGCTGGATGGCCATCAGATCAGCCAAGGAGCTGCTTTTGGTGATCTGAACGCCGATGGTTACCCGGATTTATATATTTGTAATTGGTTTGAACCGGACATGTTATTTATTAATAAAAGCGGTGAATATTTTGAAAAAGCACCAATATTAGTTACCCATTTAACTGATTCATTAAATTCAAACGGTGTTACCTTTGGAGATTTGGACAATGACGGTGATTTAGATATTTTGGTAACCGACCGCAATAATTCCAGCAAAATATATCGTAACGATTTTGATTCTACAAATAATACTCTCAGATTTACCGATGTAACCGATAATTCATTGCTAATTAATAATTATCCATCCTATTCCGGCAATATTGCCGATTTTAATAATGATGGTTTACTTGATATATTTTTTACAAATATTGGGCCAAACTTGCTATTTTTAAATCAAGGTAGTATAAAATTTCAGTTAGCTTACACCGAGCAGATTATAGATTACGAATACCCTGATGCAAATTACAGCACCGGTGCAGCAGTCGCAGATTTAGAAAACGATGGTGATTTGGATTTATTTGTATCTAATAAAGATACTTATAGCCAATTATATGTAAATCCATTACAGAATAGTAATTATCTTAGATTTGAATTTGAAGGAATTTATAGTAACCGAGACGCAATAGGTACAAAAGTATGGTTGTATGAGGAAGCGGATAGTGCAAGTAGTAATCGATTAATAGGTTTCAGAGAAATTTCAAGCAGCGCCGGTTATTTATCGGCCAGTGAATTAATCGCTCATTTTGGAGTGAGATCAAATATAACATATACACTTAGAGCACTTTTTCCTTCAGGAAGAGAAATCATCTTAAATAATATAATTCCCGATCAGACCATCAAGATTGATGAAGTGTCCGGAATATTAAAGGTTTCAAAACGTACTCAGCAAACTATTGGCACTATTGTTCGGCAGCCATCATTTTTAATTAATTTAGGATTAATACTCTTTTTAATTATTTTAATTGGTCTTTTTATCGCTATCGCCATTAAACGCTATTTGTGGAAGTCAAAACAGACCGCAATATTTTTAGTAATAATTCTATCAATTTTATATATTTTCTGGTCCGGAATGCGTGATCGTCCCATGTCAGAAACACTTGGAGTACAAATCCTCGTTATATTGACAATCTTGATATTTACAATCGGCTTTATGGAAAAGTTACGGCAAGTGAATAAGAAACGATTTGAATATCGCCATGTTTTACATCGATTTTCGGAAGACCTTATTTTTATCAGAAATAATACAAAATTATATGATCAGTTGGTCACAATGATTCAGAGTTCTCTTGATGTAAAGTTTACAGGCGTTGTTGAGATAAAAAATGAAAAAACCGGTAAACAATATTTTTCAATACCTAATAATATTAAGTGGAATACAATTACTTTTTCGGATGAACAGATAAGAGTTCTTTTAGCAAATAATAGTATTAATCAAACAATAATTACTGAACAGTACCAACAATTTCCTCCGAATATAGATCTTATTATTCCACTAAAAAGACAGGCAAAACTTTATGCAATGCTAATTTTAATTCGTAATGAAAACACTAAATTCTACCAACAAGAAGATATTACATTATTGACGACAGTTGCCAATCAAGCTTCGCTTGCAATAGAGAATAATTTATATATAGAAGAAACGAAAGCATTAACCAAATCATTGACTGAATCACAAGTGCAAAAACGCTATGTGAATGAATTAGAAGAGAAGAATCGAAATTTGGAGGAATTATTTATCGAATTGAGAGAAACTCAATCGCAATTAATTCAAAGTGAAAAGATGTCAAGTTTGGGTCAATTAGTGGCCGGCGTTGCCCACGAATTGAACAATCCTATCGGTTATTTATATGCCAATATGAAGGAGTTACAAAAATATATAAATTTATTAAAACAAGGCGAAGACGGAAAAATCGGAACCTCAGTAGAATATATTAAAGAGGATATTGATCAATTGATTTTGGAAAGTGTGGAAGGCAGCGAACGCGTTAAGACAATCGTGGAAAACCTCCGTAAGTTCTCTCGCTTGGATGAAGCAGAGTTCAAATATGCAGATATTCACGAAGGATTGGATTCTACTATAATGTTAATTGAAAAGGAATTGGGCAAAAACATTAAATTGCATAAAGATTATTCTGATATGCCGTCAATTAGTTGTATGCCGGGGCATCTTAATCAAGTGTTTTTAAATATGTTGCTCAATGCAATACAAGCTATTGAAGGTAATGGGAATATTTGGATTTCAACAGCAATTAAGAATGATAAAGTTGTTATTAAATTCAAAGATGATGGAAAGGGAATTCCCAAAGAAAATATTGTTAAAATATTTGAACCATTTTTCACAACAAAACCGGTTGGAATGGGAACGGGCTTAGGATTAAGTATCAGTTATGGCATTATTCAAGAACACGGTGGTGATATGAAAGTAAAAAGTAAAAAGAAAACCGGCACGACATTTACGATTTCAATTCCATATAACCCATTACAAAAATAATATATGAATCCAACAATTTTAATCGTTGATGATGAACAGCATGTCCTGAACTCCATTAATCGCACTTTACGGCATGATTATAATGTCATTTTATCTTTAGACGGAAAATCAGCATTACAAGTATTGCGTGAACAAGAGGTATCGGCTATTTTAGCCGATCAGCGTATGCCGGGACTTACCGGTTCGGATTTCTTTCGGGAATCGATCAAAATTCAGCCTGATACCACACGCGTTTTAATTACCGGTTATTCAGATATTGAAGCCGTAGTACAAGCTGTCAATGATGGACAAATATATTTTTATATCGAAAAACCATGGGAACCGGATGATTTGAAATTGATAATAAAAAGAGCAGTTGAACGTTATCAATTGATCAGAGATAATAAAGATCTGATACATAGGTTGGAGATCGCCAATCAGCAATTGAGCAACGAAAATATTGTGCTAAAAAAGGATGTTGAGCAAAAGTACAATTTTTCTAATATAATTGGCGAAAGTAAAGCAATGCAGGATGTGTATGATTTGATGAGAAAAGTCATACCGACTGATACAACAGTTTATATTTCTGGCGAAACAGGAACCGGGAAAGAATTAATTGCGCGGGCTATTCATTTTAACGGACCGCGTAAAGATAAAATATTCGCTGCTCAGAATTGTGCCGCCTTACCTGATACTTTACTGGAGAGCGCCTTATTTGGACATACAAAAGGCGCTTTTACTGATGCTACATCAGATAAAAAGGGATTATTTGAGGTAGCTGATGGCGGAACGGTATTCTTAGATGAATTATCAGACACGTCACCGGCCTTGCAACAGCGATTATTGCGAGTAATCCAAGAAGGGGAATTTCAGCCGGTTGGTTCGAATAAAACGATTAAAGTCAATGTGAGGATTCTTTCTGCAACTAATAGAGATTTACTAAATCTAGTTCAACAGGGAAAATTTCGAGAGGATCTATATTATAGAATTAATGTATTCCCAATACATCTTCCTCCATTAAGAGATCGAATGGATGACATATCTTTACTTGCAAATTATTTTCTGAATAAATATATGATCCAAGCCGGCAAAACTATTAACGGCTTCTCAGAAGATGTATTAAAATATTTATTATCCATTAAATATCCGGGGAATGTTCGTGAATTGGAGAATATGATCCAACGCGCAGTCATTTTAGCCGGAAATGACCAAACCTTATCCTTAAATCATTTGCAAACGGAATGGGAAGGGAGTCAAGCAACGATAAAGACAATCACTAATTTACAATCAGATATTCAATTTTCATCATTACCAAGACTTGTGGAAGAACTTGAGATCAAATATATAACACAGACTCTTAAATCAAATCAAGGGAACATTAGTAAAACTGCCATCGAATTAGGGTTGAGTAGAGCAGGTCTATACAAAAAACTAAAACGCTATAATATTGGTTAAATTGTATACTATGTATACATTTAATATGCATACATAGTATACATATCATTGTTAAATATTCCTATGAATAATTAATAATTATTTAATAAGTATCTAATATTTATATATTTACATCAATAAGCTAATAATATTTAACTTTGGCATAATTATTGTATCTTATATAGTAGAGTATAAAAGTTCATGAGGTGAAAAAATGAAAAAGATAAAAAATTCAATAATATTATTTGCAGCATTAAGTGCAATATTAGTTTTGCAAGGTTGTTACACGCAAATGGAATCAACTAAAAAAGTAAAGGTTTCCAGACGACCTGTTTATGAAACTAGAACTTATACCTATACCGAACCGGTGGTAAATGATTCTTTGGTTTTTTATCAGGACGAGGATGGATACATTTACTATAAAGATATATACGGAAATATAAATTATGTAGAAGATGATTCAAGTTTTTCCACAGCTTATCAAAAAAGCTTTACACTTGAAACTCCTGTCACACAAGTCAAAGAATATCATCACTATTATTACGATGATTCGAACTATTATAATATGCACGACCCATATTATGACAACTTCAGCTGGAATGTGAGTTTCTCGTGGGGTAACCGATATTATAGTCCATATCGTTATTATAATTACTCACCATATCACTGGGACAGATATTATACAAATGCATATTGGAATTATTCCTATTATGATCCATATTGGGGTCACAGTCCATTTTATTCCTATAATTCTGGTTATTATTGGGGACATCAGTATAATAACTATTGGGGTGGGAGTTGGTATGGAGATAACCGCTGGTATAATAGTAAATATAGCAACAACTATAACCGGGACAAGCGCGATTGGGATCGTCGCGGAAGTAACAGCAGAGATAGAAACACATACATTCAACGGAATAATACCAATAGTTATACTGGTGGAGTGTCTAATCCGGCAAGCGATACCAAGGTGAATACACCAAAAAAACGTACCGTTATTAAAAGAGTTAAAAGCAGTACAGAACAAAAAGCACCGAGAAAAGAATCTCCTAAGGTTATAAAAAGAACTCGTTCTCAATCTAATAATGGGAAAAAAGATAATAGTAAACAGAATACTAAACCGAGTACAAGAATTCGTTCTACTAACAAAAAGGATACCAGTAGTAATTTAAATCGATCTCCTAAAGTGAGGACTAATTCTGTCCGAGTCAGAACTCAGTCTACTATTAGACCGAGTACTCAAAAAAATAGTGCTAGAACACAAACGGTAAGAAGACCAATATCTCGAACACAGGTTGCGGTAAACCGTACATCGACACAGAAAAATGTAAGAACGCAAACCGTATCCAATAAAAGAAGTATTGTTAAAAGTAATAGCACAAAACAGACGCGCCCTGCTGTAAAATCTACGAAGACAAAAACTAAACAATCAAAGACGTTTGCTTCAAAATCACCGATTAAAAAATCGACTTCAACAAAGAGCTATAATAAAACTAGCTCAAATCGAAAGTCTTCGAGTCGATCAAGCAAATCGTCATCATATAGCTCAAATAGTAGCAGCAGATCTTCCTCGTCAGCCACTAGCTCTCGTAGTTCATCCAGTAAAAACTCTAGTAGTAGATCGCGAAAATAGAAATGAGGACAACAATGAAAAAATACATAATTAAGTTGACTTTCGGTATGCTGTTCACAATTGGAATAGCAAGTGGACAGAGTGCTTATGATGCCGTACACATTACAGAAAATGAAGAAGGATTTGGTACACGCGCTTTAGCGATGGGTGGTGCTTACACGGCCTTAGCGGATGATTACTCTGGTATCTATTGGAATCCGGCTGGTTTAGGTTCCATAAAAGAGACTAGTATTTATGCTGAATTATCTCACATGCAATTCTCTAATGATGCATTATATATGGGAAATTTGACTTCAAATAATCAAGGATTCACTAAACTCAAATCACTTGGATTTGTAATGCCGCTTCCCACCAACCAAGGAAGTTTTGTTATAGCTGGTGGTTTTAACAGAGTATTAGATTTTGATGATCACTTGTATTTCGAAGGTTTTGGAGATATATCTAATGACCTCGGATTTGAGATTGAAGATGATGATGGCAATATTTATTTCTACCCGTTTGATCAAGGTGTTTACAGACAAGAAGAAGTCCGTAGCGAGGGTGGTTTGCGTCATTGGAGTCTTGGTGGAGCGCTTGCACTTTCACCTAATTTCACAATTGGATTGACGACATCGTTGGTTCATGGAAAGGAAGAATACAATTTCGGATTTTCTCAATATGATGATGACAATCTGTACTATGAGTATCCCGGTGATTTTGATGAGTATAGCGTTAATCAATATTTACAATCAGATTATTATGCTTTCAATCTAAAACTCGGTGGTATGGTAGACTTAAATAATATGTTAAAAGTTGGAGGAGTTATTACTTTACCATCGACATATTATATTGAGGAGACGCACTCTTTCAGTGATGAATTAGTCTTTGATGATGGTACAAATGATCCAACGGAGGATACAGGTAATTGGGATTACCATGTTAAAACTCCCTTTATATTTGATGCGGGTATAGCATTTACAAATAAGTTGATTACTTTATCAGCTGCAACACGCTACCGCGATTGGTCTCAAACCCGTTTCGAAGTCTCAGATTTTGAATCAAATAGTCAGGATTACAATGATCTTATAAGTGAGAATAATATTTTAGCTCGTGATTATGATCAAGTTCTAGAATATAGATTGGGTGGAGAAATAACTCTACCCGGACTTAAAACAAAATTACGGGCTGGCTATACACTGATTCCATCACCTCTGCGAGATTCAAATGACGACCGTATAACTTACAGTGCCGGTGTGAGCTTTAAAGTAGATAATAATGTTAGTCTCGATTTTTCATACTTAAAACGTGATTGGACACGCGATAGTTGGGATATATATACTCCTGCCGGAGTCCAAGAAAAGATTGAAACACACAAAGTGTTAGTAGGTTTGACGTATAACCTCTGATAATCACCGTTCTCAGAGGACACGATAAAAAAGGGAGCGTTGCTCCCTTTTTTATTTGTAAATATTATTCCTGCGGTAATTTAATGAAAATGTTTCGTTTTAAGGATCTATGACGCAAACAACAAGTCTGGTAAGCTAAAAACAACCCATAAGGGTTGTTTTCTTTAACTACTTACGTAATTGCAGGATGATACGAATAATTATTATAATATATCTGGTAAGCATTAGTATTTTACCTCCTTTTGTTGTCTTTATGAAGTTTAACCATTAGCTCATGATAACAATCACCATCCTCATGATCATTAAGATCCCAGGCATAGGTTACACTTGGATTAGCCTCCGGTGGGAACTGGGGATAGTGAGAACCATTCAGTATTATCCCTTTGATCTCTTCAACTAGTTCATCTATGGTTGCCTTTCTTCTAAGTGTTAAATGCCCTTTATCTTCTTCTATTGATTCATAGTCAATTCCAACCACAAAGTCTCTCACCTCAGAATGGTAGTTCATTACTTATATTCCCATCCAGTATCTCTAACAGTTTATTCATCCTGATCTCTATCTCATTAAGATCTTCAAAAGTCCAGGGCTTATTAGTCTGTCCTATACTGATGGCGGCTATCTTTAAGGCTACCTGTCTATGTATATCTACTATACGTTCATCCAGATCCTTTAGGACTGTTTTTTTAATTAACTTATTATTACCATTATAAGGGGTTACCTGCCATTCCAGTTCACCATTATCATGTTTATGCTTACAAAGAATAAGGTGTGTTCCCTTACCATATTTCATTAGTTTTAAATGTAAGGCATCTTCAGCAAATATACCTCGTGACTCACCTTCATACTCTACTCCGTAGAGGTTCCATGCTCCGTACTGGCTTTCACCGCTATTACATTTATCATAGGTTAGTATTACCTTATAATCATGATCTATCTTCTTTAGTTGAAGGGTTTTGATTTTATCATTCATATGTACTCCTTTAAACAAAACCCCTAACAATATGCTAGGGGTTATTCACAGTACATATACAGTAAAATCAATGAGATTTGCAGTATAACCAGCTCGTTAGTTCATGGGTTTTTCATTAAAGGTGTCCTTCTAAAGTCTTCATAGTGTATTGGTAGTAGCTAGTACAATAGGTATTTATTGCTTTTTTTATATCGATTGTTTTGCATAAATGTTTTAAGATATATTTATCCTTAATAATAAGGGAGTTTGATATGAATGTTACTCATCGTATTATTTTAGTTGTATTTATTATCCTATTTCTTTTTACCTGTAAAAAAACTCCAACCGATTCAGGTCCCGTAGCAGTAACATTCCCTGATGCTAATTTTGAAACACTGATAAGGGAAGCCTTAGACCAACCTACAGGAGATATATTAAATACTGATTTACTAACTATTACAGAATTGGATGGCAATGATAGGGAAATAGTCGATATTAGCGGTATTGAACATTGCTTGTATTTAGAGAATCTCTATTTACAGAAAAATTCTATATCTGATATAAGTGCGCTAAGTGGCTTAATCAAACTCAAAAAATTATATCTTTATAACAATTTTGTTATTATAGATATTAACGTTTTATCAAATCTAATAAATTTAGAACAACTATTTTTATCTAATAATCTAATAACTGACATAACACCAATTACTGGGTTGAATAATCTTATTACACTATTAATAGGTGGAAATCCATTAGACGATATTGGTGCTATTTCAAATCTTACACAATTGCAAGCCCTTTACCTGGGGAATTGTCATATAGGTAATATTAATGCTTTATCAAATCTTACGAATTTAAAATTATTGGAACTTAATGACACACAAATAACAGATATAGCTATTCTCTCAGGGTTAACTGACTTGGAAACATTATGGGTGTGTAATAATAATCTTTCCGAGATACATACACTTGCTAGTTTAACAAAGCTCAAATTTTTACACTTAGCTAATACAAACACTGTCAGTATTAGTGATTTAACAGGATTAATCAATTTAACTTCATTATTTATTTTTAATAATCAAATAGTTGATATAGGTCCACTATCAGAATTGGTAAATTTAACAAATGTAAATATGTGGGGTAACCAAATTGTAAATATTTCTCCATTATCTGGATTAACTAACCTTGAATCAGTAAATATAAATCAAAATAGTGTTACAGACATATCACCATTAGTAGACAATTCAGGGATTGACGATGGAGATGAAATATGGCTTGAGAATAACCCTCTTAGTGATACGTCGATAAATACTTATATATCACAATTAGAAGCTAGGGGAGTTACAGTATATTGGTAAATAATTAAGTTGAATGGAAAGAATTTGAGTCAATCATTGCAACTTTAATTGCTGTAACATGAATGCATTTATCCAGGACCAGAGTAGAATTCTCCTTTCGAACTACCCCATATGTTTTGTGCGTAAACCTCTGTAAAAATTTCTTCAGGTGTTTTGTTTAGATTCAACCTTTGCATCACAAACTGTTTGAAAAGTATGTAGCGATCAAGCAGAAAGATTGGGACTAATTTTTTGATGTGTGATTTCATTACATTAAAACTTTTTTTGCAGTATAATTAATAAATGATCTGCAAATCTCATTAAATAATTTATACAAATATACAGTTAGTTTTTGCTCTATATTAATACAGTTGTAAAATTTCTAAAAAATTTTATTGGATTATGCCTGAGGTTGTCTCACCACCAACACCGTACCGCCATAAAGTAGGTTGAAATTTGGAAAATGGTTGAAAAAACGAAGTGTGTCCCTAATTAGGTATTATTGGACTTTGTTTTGGATAGTTTTTTCTCTTTGAACAAACCCCAACGTTTAATTTGTGGTGATTTTGGCGTTTCATTAGAATCATCCGTTTCTGCTGGCATTATAATAGCAAAACCTGACGAGAAGACGGTGAATGGGTCTCTAAAATTATTAACGTCAATATTTGTTTTCTTTTTTTTCATAACAAAACCTCTAACTATGTTCAACTTAGACAATATTTGTATTATGATGGTTGTCATTGGCATATCAATAGCGTTTGATAAATTTCTAGAAAAAAATATTTTTAGATTGTGTGTGAGTCTATCTCACCTCAAATACGTACCCCTTTAAAGTAAGTTGAAATTTGGGGAAATGTTGAAAAACGATTATTCCCCAATTTGAGTTTTATTGTAAGTCGAATTCAATTAACTCAAGTGTTTCTTTATCGAATCCAGTATTAATTATTCTTATAAAACCAATATCTTCTGCAAGATATAAATCATCCATATCAAAATCTGAATTAAAATATCGTACACAATTAAATATTCCCGCCTCAACTGTTTCAGTAGAATTGGCTAAACGTTCAATCCTAACTGTATCTAGCTCTCCCTCTTGGTTGATATAATTAATATTTGAATCTTCTCCAACTTTAAGATTTCCGTCAATAACTGGTACTCTGCCTTGAGCTTTATTAAAAAATGGATACCAATATATAATATTATTTTCTATTCCAAAACCGATATCATCATCATCTCCACTATAAACTTGTATAGCATTAATCAATATTTGTTGTGTCAATCTTATTTCCCAAATTTCTCCATCTAGATTTTTATATTGCCATTTATTGCCAACCTTCATCGGGAAAAAATCATTAGCTATTATAGATTGATTTGTTATTTCTTGTTTTTCTGAATCAGTAAGTTTTTTGCTGCATTGAACAAGTAGAAATAACCCAAATGAGAAGTAGATAATAGAAATGAATATAGTTTTCATCTAACCTCCTTGAATAAAAAAAACGAATAACTATAGTAAAACTACTTCTAAATCAGAATTTATTTCAACTTCAATAAATATCTACAGTATATGTATTAATAAATTCTGAAATTTTATTGAAGATTGTGTGTGAACTTATCTAACCCCAACACTCTACCCCCATCTAAGTAAGTTGAAATTTCGAAAATGATTGAAAAAACGAAGTGTGTCCCTAATTAGGGTTTATTTGACTTTGTTAGAATTTTTGAATTTCGAAATTTTCTACCCAAATCAACTCACAAGAATGGCTACCATTATCAGCACGACTTAAAGAACTGACCCAACGCCAACCACCTTTCGCATCAATCCTTATTAAATTACCACTAAATTCGACTATATCGCCTTTGTGTGTACGGTTTATCATCGATCTAACTGATTGATTCGCAGGTACGAGATGCATATTTCCACTGTGGGTTTCAATCTCTCTCCTAGGAATAGGAAATTTATCTGTCCGCCATCTGTACCAACGATTTGATTGCGAGATATCGATAAGGTCCAACACCTCTTCATCAGACATCCTTCCCCAGCCTAAAGCCAAGTCTACGGGTGATATATTTGATTCTCGCCCCGAACGGTAATTCTTCTTGGAAAGCACTTTAGCTTTAATATAAAAATTCGCTAGAGGGGTAATAGTATATTCTTTAAATGGAAAGCTTTGAGGGGAGACTATTTTTACTTGCCTTGGAGGGGAGGGCGCTAATACACCAGGGCCAAACCTAACAGCGCCATTTCTTAGGAAAACAAACCACAAAACAGTTAGGGCTAATAAAAAATATATTATTTTCTTCATTTATGTTATATTATTCTAAATAATGCCTTTTAAAATGATTTCAAACTTACATAGAAGACGGTTATTATAACTTATGTGAAAAATAATCTGGAAAATTGTTTGAGATTGTGTAAGTCCTTATCTCACTACAATCACCCTACCCACTTAAAGTAGGTTGAAATTTCAAAAATGGTTGAAAAAACGAAGTGTGTCCCTAATTAGGTATTATTTGACTTAGTTACACTGATTCCAAGAAACACAAAACCTCGTCGTGAAACGAGGTTTATCTTCAGTACCCCGGACAGGATTCGAACCTGTGGCCCACAGCTTAGAAGGCTGTTGCTCTATCCAGCTGAGCTACCGGGGCAATTTAGAGGCGGAAATTAGGGTATATTATAAAAATATTTAATAAGAATATCGGTAAAATCATTATTTTTAAATGAAAAATAATAGCGAAAATACTATCGACGGAACATCGACGAGAAATCCCTTGCTATTTTTTACAGATATTTGTACACTTATCCTCGAGAGAACAGCATTAGATATATATTATAATAAAAAATAGGAGAAAAATTATGGCTGAAAAAGTAAAAACATGTGGAGTAAAAAAAGAATCCGGCTTTCTTTATTATTTAGATAAACAAGGTGATGTATCACGTTCACAAATGGCTCGCGCAGGAAAAGGCGGCGGTAATGCAGAAAAAATAGCGACTGTCGGTGTAAAACGTGAAAGTGGATTCTTATACTTTATTGATAAAGATGGCGATGTAGCACGTGCAAAAATGGCTCGCGGACGTAAATAAATAAAGTCTTTAATTAAAAAAAGCCTTCTTTAGAAGGCTTTTTTTTTATTTAATGTTAATTAATCGTTAATTACGTTATCTAAATTTCCATATAAAATATGAATATTTTTTCCTTTACTAGATTATCTATAATAATATTGTTTTTGTCATTTAATGTGGTTTTTGGTCAAAATCCAATAGTAACAAGCATTGAGTTCATTGGTTACAACAAGTTAAAACCATATATTATTGAAAGAGAAATACTACATCCCATTGATGTTCCATTAGATTCTTCACTGGCTGAAGCCGATCGTCAACGTCTTGAAAATTTGGGAATATTCAGTATTGTGACTTTACAAGTATTCAATCAAAACCAAAATGAAGTTATACTTCGATATACAGTAATTGAATCATGGCGGTTTTTCCCGATGATAACCCCGGTTTATGATGAGAAATGGGGATGGTCCGTTGGAGCAATGTTAATGATCAATAATTTTCGAGGCAGGAATGAATCTTTTACTATCCAAGGTCAGTATGGTGGACAGAATACAATTGGCGTTGCATTTGTTAACCCATGGATTGCCGGTGATCACATATCATTTCAATTAAGTATTGGAAATGATATTTACAGTCATAATATTTTACCATATGATATCAATAGCAAGCACCTGCAATTAGGGTTTGGAAAATACTTTAACAATGACATTCGAGCAAAAATTGGATTTAAAATAATTGATAAAACTTATTCAAATGAATTGGAGGGCAGCAGAAAATTCAGCTATGTTATTCCCTTCCTAAATCTAAGGCATGACACTAGAGATCTATATGCTAATCCGAGTAAGGGAATCCTCATTTCCAATAATATCTATTATAGACTTGATACCAATGGTGATAAAAACAATCAATTAGTTTGGAACCAATCAACAAGTTATTTTAAAGAAATTAATGGTGGTAGCAGAAATACGGTAGCAGGTGTTAATATTTCAAATCTATTATCATTTAGTAAAACACTTGATGTTTGGTACGATTACTTAGGTGGAGCGTATACGATTAGAGGATGGAACGTACCGAATCAAAAATTATATACTGGCGGTGATCAATCCTATAGATTTGGTATGAACTGGATTACGGCTTCTGCGGAGATACGGCAAACAATTGTTCCAAAATTTGCAACAAGGTATAATAATGAATTCGGACTGTCAATTGTAGCTTTTACCGATATCGGAGTAATTAATAACAGTATTTCTGAACTATTGAGGGAAACACCTTTATTGGGATTTGGAATAGGGATAAGAGTTCCATGGCCTGTCATAAAATCATTAAGATTGGATTATGGTTGGTCATTCTATAATGGAAAATATATGGAGCAATCACTCCATCTAGCTTTTGGCGAGAAATTTTAGGATTTATTTATTTTTTTTAAATATCATCGCTTTTTCAAAGCGATTTTCCGTACCATTTCTTAGACGCACAATATTACTACGATGCGTATAAATTGCAAACCACGGTATTAACAAAGCGAAAATTAGTAATGATAATGAACCTTGCTCAATTCCAAAAATCGGTAGGATTAGTAATATTATAGGTAAGGCAACAGTTGCCATAATTGAGCTCAGAGAAACATATCCTGTTAAAATTAACGTAATTACAAAAGCTAGTAAACACAATGGAAATGCAATCGGGAATAACGCAATTAGCATCCCAGCTAAAGTACCAATACCTTTTCCACCACGGAAACCGGCGAAAATTGTATAAGTATGACCTAATACTGCTGCAAAGCCGCATAATATTTGAATTACTCCAACATCAGCAATAGACTGCCCTTTTAAAAGTATTGTGGCATAAATTGCTGTTGGCAGCCATCCTTTGAAAATATCAATAATTACAACTACCAAGGCTGGTTTCCAACCTAACACTCTGAAAACATTAGTTCCGCCGGCATTACCGCTGCCATGCTCACGAATGTCGATTCCTTTTACCAATTTACCAAAAATAATACTTGTTGGAAATGATCCGGTTATAAAGCTCAATAAAAGTAATAATAGTAACTGTAGGTATGATTCAATCATTTATTTAGTTTTCCTGTATTTGAACTGCAATACCCATAGAGTTAGTTCCGGCATGAGTTCCCAGTCCGGGTCCAATTTTTGAAAAGAATACATTTTCCTTACCAATCTTATTAATAAAATATTCTTCGAATTTGCGAGCACGTTGTTCGCAATTACCATGCGCAATACCAATTCGATATTGTGAATTAGGCGGTATTTTTTTTTCAACGTATTTAATAAAACGATCATAAAGATTTCTTTTGCCAAATAGTTTACCATCGGATACTATTGCACCTTTTTTATCTATAGTTAGAACTGGAAAAGCATGTAATAGATCAGCAACGGTTTTCTTAGATTTAGAGATACGGCCGCCACGGACAATGTATTCAAGGGTATGTAATAACACATAAATTCTTGTATTTTTTATCGCATTATTTATATCATTAATAATTTCATCACTAGATTTATTGGCTTCAATTGCTTCTGCTGCCCGAATGGCGATCAATCCTATTCCAATAGACAGACTATTAGAATCAATAACAGTAGTTGGGAAATTAGTCAGTACTTTTGATGCTGTTAGGGCTGACTGCATAGTACCACTAGTTATTGCAGGCAAATGAATTGAAATGGCAGATTCATAATGCGTTGCTAAAAACTGATACTGCCGTCTAAAGTCTCCGGGTGTAGGTTGGCTTGTTTTAGGATGAACCGGATTATTTTGTAATTCATCCCAAAATTCCTCACTAGAAAGCGTTACCTTATCAATATAATGTTTATCACCAAAATTTAATCTTACCGGAACGACATGTATATTTTTTTCTTCTAGGATGCTATCAGGAAGATCGGCAGTTGAGTCTACAACGATAGCAGTGCGTTTATGTTGTTTATGTGCATCTTTTTGTTGTTGAAGCATATCATCGGCTTTGTCTTTAGATACTTTGCCAAAACTTCGACAAATTTCAAATACGGTTTTTGGATTATCAGTATGAATATGTATTTTTGCTTTATGTTTTGATCCAGCGATAATTAATGAATCTCCAAGCACCATCAACTGATCTTTTAGTTTTATTCTATTAACATTCTCTCCATTAATAATGCACTCAGTACAATATCGATACTTTTCGTTAATCTCTATATTTTTAATTTTAGGTTTTAGTCCTCGAGGAATCGTTATATTACGTATTTTCCCTTCGCTTATGAATTCTTGAATTCCATTTAATAAATCCACAAATCCTTGTCCACCTGCATCCACAACTCCAGCTTTGGCTAACACTTTTAATTTTTTCGGTGTATCTTTTACAGATTTTTGAGCAATTTTTAGGGCGCGCTCGAGAATCTCTACAAAATCAGGACATTTATTACTTAATTTATGTAATGCGTTTGCCCAATCACTTATGACGGTTAAAATAGTCCCTTCAACAGGATTAAGTAAGGCTTGATATGCATATTGTTTACCAATTATTACAGCTTCTGCAAATTGTTGTGTTGTCACTTTAGTGTGATTATGTAACCCTTCGGCCAGTCCGACAAGAAATTGAGCAAGAATTGAGCCGGCGTTGCCCCTAGCTCCATCTAATGCAGAATCGGCAATAAGATTACTCATGTCAGATATATTGGAATGAACATTTTGCTGAATGTCGTTTTTAATCTCCGACAGAGTGTATGCCAGATTTGTACCGGTATCTGCATCGGGAACCGGAAAAACATTTATTTCATTAAGATAGTCTTCTCTCTCAAGTACTCTCTGTAATCCCGCTGATAATACGCGGTACAGTCGAATTCCATCTAAATATTTAATACTCATGATCTAATTATTGTATATATATTTATGGAAGTTGATTATTCTCAGATGCGACCATTCCACCGGAAATTAAGGTTTTTAATCCCTCCTCTATGCTTAATCCTGATTGTCTTAAATCTTTCTCTTTAACAAATAACATAAATCCTGATGTGGGATTTGGTGTGGTCGGTAGAAAAATATGGACGTATTGTTCGCCGCTTTTACTTTTTGAATAAGCAGTAACAAATGCTAATGTCCATAAGCCTTTCCGAGGATATTCTATCAGTACAACTTGTTTAAAACTCCTCTTACCTGGCATTGCTAAAGTTTGCATAATTTGCCGGGACGACGTATAGATTGTACTAATCAAAGGTACTTTTTCCATAATACTTTCAAAAAAAGTAAATAACCGTTTTCCAATCACATTGCTAACAACTGTTCCGATAATAAATATAACCACCAAAGCGCCGATAAATTCAATTATATTTGCAAGAATTTCATTATTACTAAAAAATGTAATAGTTCTTAAATACGGAATATCAGGAGCAATCCCAATTATGAACCGTAATAATAGGTATGTAATATAAATCGGCAATAATGTTAGGATTCCGGTGATAAAATTATTTCTTACTATTCTAACAGGAGTTTTTTTGGTGGTTTTCTTAGTCATGTTCATCTGAATTTAAATTATTTCTTTCAAATTCGAGTAAGTATTTTTTCATTTTTAAGCCACCTGCATAACCTCCAAGGTTACCATTTTTTGCAATTATTCTATGGCATGGAATAATAATTGGAAGCGGATTGCGAGCGTTGGCAGTTCCAACTGCTCGAGCAGCTTTTGGATTATTTAGTTTTTGTGCGATTTGGCTGTATGAAGTAGTTCTGCCGTATGGAACCTTTGCTACTTCAGCTAATACTTTTTTATAGAATGGAGATGCTCCTATTTTTGTTTTGATATTGAAGACTTTTCGTTTACCATTAAAATATTCGGTAAGCTGATTAATTGTATCTTCAAAGCCGGATTTGTTTTCAAAAAAATCTATGTCAGGATAATATTTTTGTAATATTTGTTCTGAGATTACTTCATTTGGTAAGTATACTCTTAATAAACTTTCGTCGTCCCGGACTAATCCTAAAATTCTAACCGGTGTATCGATATTTGTATAATAAAGCATATCATTTCCTTTTGTAATTTACTAATAAGGCACCAAAAATAATCAAACTTGCGCCAAATAATATTAAAAATGATAATTGTTCACCTAAAAATATCCAGCCAATAATAATAGCCAATATGGGTGGAAAGAAGGCAACATAAGTAATTTGTGATAAAGATAGATAGGCGAACAACCAGTAATAGAGCGAAAAAGTAATGACTGATCCAAATACAATTAAGTATGCTGTAGCAAACAAATTAGTTTTAGTCCAGATCATTGCCTGTCCGGGCTCAGTGAGAATTGCAAAAGTAAATAAGAATATACCTCCAATACTTTGAGACATAGCATTTAATTGAAAGGTATTAACCTCATTCTTATATTTCTTAAGATATGCATTCGGCCATGATGCTACTAATACTGCAAGTAAAATAACTATAACTCCAACACCAACGTTGTGACCACCTAAGTTTTCACTCTGTGAAATGATTAAGACAGTCCCTATTATTCCCAATAATAAACTAATAATTTTCTTTTTATTTAGCCGTTCACTAGGTAAATAAAAATGAGCCATAACAGAAGTAATTATTGGAAAACTTGCCCACAGGATTGAGGCCAGATTAGAATAAACATATTGAGTCCCCCAATATGTTAAAACATAACTAATACCAAAATTAAATAAACCAAATTGCATATAAATTGAAAGTGCTCTTTTATTTAGGGGTAGTTTTTCACGGCGCATTAACATAATTATCCAGAAAATTAATCCACCAAATAAAAAGCGTATACCAACAGCGTAAGAAGGCACCATTCCTTCGTTAAGACTAACCTTAAGTGCGTACCAAGTTGTTCCCCAAATTATTGAAAGCAGGGTATAGGCAATATATATCTTGGTTTTCATAATAAAATGAAGTATAAATATAATCGCCCTGTGATATACAGGGCGATGTAAAAGTTTACAATATAATTAGAAGGTCTTATTTTTGCTTGGTATGGAGTAAGGCTACAATAGGACTTGCAATATAAATGCTAGAATAAGTACCTACAATTACACCGACCATCATTGCAAAAGCAAAATTATGTATTACTTCGCCACCAAATAACCATAATATCAGCACAACAAAAAATGTAGTTAATGATGTGACTACTGTTCTGCTTAACGATTCATTTACACTAGCATTAATGATAGTTAAATAATCATCACGGCGGCGAATTTTGATGTTCTCACGAATTCTATCAAAAATTACAATTGTATCGTTCAGTGAATATCCAACAATTGTTAAAAATGCTGCAACGATTGGAAGGGATATTTCCAAGCCAAGGATTGAAAATATACCAAGAGTTATTAAAACATCGTGTGTAAGCGCTGCGATTGCGCCCAATGCAAATTTAAACTCAAATCGAATAGAGATATAGATAAGAATTAAACCAAGAGCGGAGATAATTGCCATGATTACCTTACCGCTGAGTTCCGCCCCAACTTTTGGTCCAACTTTTTCGATACTTAATATAAAATCTTTAGAATCTTCCGGTACGTTTTCTGGAAATGATTTATAAAAATGATCAATAATTGCTTGAGCTATATTGCCATGTTCCTCTTCCTGGCTTGCAAGTCTTACAGAAATACTTGCAGGAGTCCCGAAATGTTTAATTTCTTGTTTGCTGTAATCGTAAGATCTGCCCTCAACATTTACATCGGTTAAGGAGTTGCGAATGTCGTTTACATCCATTTCTTTAGTGAAATGAACTGCCACCATTGTTCCACCTTCAAAATCGATGCTAAGTTTTGGTCCGCCATGTGATAATAGAGAACCTAATCCTAATAAGATAATCACTCCGGACAGGATAAATCCTACCCGCATTTGTTTCATAAAATCTATATTCGTGTCTTTTATAAGTCTCATATGCTTAGTTTCTGTAAATTTTTATGGTTTGTTATTGACATAAATACTGTGCGTGTCACGAAGATTGCTGTGAACATACTAATCGCAATTCCCCAAAATAGTACAGTGGCAAAACCCTTTATTGGTCCTGTGCCAAATTGATATAGTACCAGAGCTGCAATAACAGTTGTAACATTTGCATCAACAATTGTTGTCAATGCGCGGTTATAACCGGCATCGATGGCGGCACGAACGGTTTTTCCTTTACGTAACTCCTCCCGAATTCTTTCAAAAATAATTACGTTGGCATCAATTGACATACCCATAGTTAATATTAATGCCGCAATACCGGGAAGTGTTAATGTCGCTTGTAGAAGTGCCAAAATTGATAGTACTAATATCATATTCCAAATCAGAGCAAAATTAGCAATTGAACCTGCAATCTTATAATAAATCAACATAAATAACATCACAATTATTAGGGCGATAATTACAGAACGGGTACCTTGTTTGATTGAATCAGCGCCTAATGATGGGCCTACTATCCTTTCTTCAATTATTTGTACAGGCACAGGTAAAGCACCGGCGCGCAACACAATTGCGATATCCTTTGCCTCATTCAAGTCGGCGAATCCTTGTATACGAGTTCCGCCACTAGGAATTTTTTCTATAATATTTGGCGCCATATGTACTTTATTGTCGAGGACAATTGCGATTCGGCGATTTATATTAGCGCCTGTGATTCTCGACCACTGTTTTGTACCGTCACTGTTCATTTCTACTAGAACAACGGGTTGTCCTGCTATATCACTTCCGGTGCCGGATATATTTTCCTTTGCATCAGAGATTACGCCACCGGTCAATTCCGGTTCATTTTCCAAATGATATAGTCTATAAATTTTTATTTGATTTCCACTAGCATCGGTCAATTCTTGAGCTTTATTGCTTAAAGCAAATTTGCTCGAAGTAGACTCAAGTAACTGTTCAACTTTCGGTAGTGCTAATATCTTGTTTACGGCATAAACATTGGATTCAGGTACACCAAGATCTCTGTCGAAATCTCTTAATAGTGATGAAAACGGACTGTTTGCAAACAATCGCTGGTCTACAATAACGCTTGTATCTTCGCTTGCTGCACTTTCTGGTGCTGCATCGCCAAATAATTCACTAACTGTTATAGTTTTATCATCACTTACTTGTTGTTCTACTTTTTCTTCTTGCGGTTCTGTCTGTTCCGATAACTCAGCTGCAACTTCTGCTAAGTCCTCATTTCCCTTGAGAATATTATCTACTCGAGTAAGCATGTCCTGCGTGATTTCTGCATCTTTGACAAGATAAAATTCAAGTAAAGCTGTACTTTGAAGTAAATCACGAGCTCTTTCTGAATCCTGAATTCCTGCTAATTCAACTATGATACGTTGGCTGCCTTGCTTCTGAATTGTTGGCTCAGCTACACCAAATTGGTCAACTCGGTTTTGAAGAATTTCGAGTACACGATTGATCGCGTCATCAGATTCATCGCGCAATTTGCTAATGATTTCTTCGGTGGATGCACCGTATTCGTGGAAATATCGCGCTAAGCGTAGATTATCTTCCTTGGAAATACTTGTAAACAAATTAAAAAAGTCGGCATCAGGTTCATTCAGTCGATCGGTTACTTTGTTTAGAGTATTTTCTAAGCTTTTATCTTTATTAATTGCAAGACCGCTGATAAGTGTAGGCAAATCGACTTCTAAGACAATATACATTCCGCCTTTTAAATCAAGTCCCTGTTTTATTATCTTTGATTCAATTGCCCTTAATTTTCCTGCTTCACGGAGAGTTTCTTTCTTTTCTTCAGACATTTGTTGAAAAGATATTGATGGCCACAAAGCATAAACTGCCCACGCAAGTATTATGGTAATAATAATGTATCTTGGAGTTAATTTTTTATTCATTTAATTGTGAATTTTGTTATATAAAAAAGTCCGCAAATATACCCTAAATGCGGATTGGCAGTCAATTTCTATTTATAATTATGATAGAGTATTGCGGTGTGATTTTTTCAGTCCCCTTACAACTAAATCATAAGAATCATCAATCATTTGGTAAATTAATTCATCTGGCAAACTTCCATCAAGAATTATGGTATTCCAATGCTCCTTATTCATGTGATACCCCGGAATGATAGATTGATGCATACCACGCAAGAGCTGTGCCTCTTCAGGAGCACATTTTAGATTAATACGCATGGGGATTTCATCCTCAGCAATTAGAGCAAACAGTTTATTCACGACTTTAAATACTAAAGTTGTTTCATCAAAAGGGTAGCTGGAAGTGGTTGCTTTTTTATTAAGCAAATATTGATTTAGCGATTCGAGGTTCATTTTAATTATTACATAGTTTGTGAAATGACAATTTGTTTTATTCCAAAAACCGAGCTTCCCTCATCATATAAAATGTAGCGTTGCGTAAATCATCCTCAGAACATTCTTTACATGCACCTTTTGGGGGCATTGTACCATAATTACCGGTATAGCCATCTTGAACATGTTGTACAAGTGTTTCAATGTCATTTGCTCTATTTACAGTCCAGCGAGCTTTATCAGTTAGCATAGTCACTTCGCCCACAGCATTTTCATGACAAATATAACAATATGAGTGAAATGTTGTTTTTCCACTATCCAACATCTCTTCAGTAGGTGTCTGAAATGTATAGGTTGGGGTAGGGGGAAGAGTAGTCTCTTGTGGTTTTTTATTGCCACCGCCACAAGCGATTACTAATGTAATTATTATAATGCTCATTAATTGTTTCATCTATGTTCTCTTATAATTATCTTCTAAAACTTATGATTAATGTACATGTCTTTCATAATATTGAGTCAATTCGCTATTTAATTCATATTTTGTATTTTCTGAACACCAAGCAGATTTAATGCTATTTTTAGAAAGTTGGTAAATATCGGATAAATCTAGATTAAATGTTTCTAGTAAAGATATATATTCGTTCTCCAATGATGTTCCAAACATTTTTGGATCATCTGTATTAACCGATACTAACATACCTTTTTTGTAGAATTGACAAATAGGGTGTTCCCCAATAGATTTTACCACATTTGTTTTTACGTTTGAAATTGGACACATTTCAACCGGTATTTGATTATCAATTAAATACTGTACTAATTCGGAATCTTGATATGCATTTGTACCATGACCAATTCTGTCAACGTTTAAATCCTTTATTGCTTGCCATATATAGTCAGGTCCCGCTGCTTCTCCTGCATGACAGGTTGTTCTTAAGCCTTCTCTTTTAGCTTCCCGGTAAACATTAGTAAATAAACAGGGTGGGAATTCTTTTTCTTTCCCACCTAAACCAATTCCGACTATTCCTTGGTCCTTTGCTTCTAATATTTGTTTCAGCTGTGGTAATTTATCTTCTTCATTCCGTACTAAATCGGCTATTAGGCTTATTTTTATTTTTTCAGAATGTTTATTAAGTCCTTTTCGAATTGCATATGTAATTTCTTGAGGCAGAGAATCCTTTTTTCCAAAATCGGATGGAGAAAAATATATTTCAGCATATAGGATATTTTGCTCAGCTAAGCTTAGAGCAACATGTTCTGCAATAAACTGGTAATCTTCATATTCCCGAATAAAACTATTCTTCCAATACCAGGTGTTAATAAAGTGCACAAAATTAGTATAAGTAAATTTTTTTTCTAGATCACTAATAGTAATGTAGTTGTTACCCTGATACTTTTCGATTAACTGTAAAAGGGCGTCTAAAGGAATGGCACCTTCTAGATGCAAATGAAGTTCTACTTTAGGGAGGTATCTAATAAATGAGTTTATTTTTTTATTCGATACCAAACGTTTTCCGATTTAGATAAATATTTAGTGAGTATCTTTATATTTCTTTAGTATATCAATGACATAATCAATATCAGCTTCGGTATGATTTCCATTAACTTGGAAACGAATTTCTTCATCACCTTTTGGTACTACCGGAAAATTTAGTCCGGTTGCTAATACGCCATGATTAGTTAAAAACTTAACCATGTCAGCTGTTTTTGGTGTGTCTCTAACCATTAATGGTACTACCGGATGATCGCCTGCAATTGTTTCATATCCGTTTGCATGCAGACCTGCTTCAAATCTCTTTGTCATTTTACGGAGATGCTTGAGCAGCTTTAATCCTTCGGGACTATCCAGTATTTCAAGTGCTTTTAATGCAGCAGCCGTTTCACCAACTGTAATTGGATTAGAATAAATATACATAGGAGCAGTTTGACGTAAGTATTCTGTAATAGCCTTTGATGTAACTACATAACCGCCGTTTACGCCGAATCCTTTGCCAAGTGTTCCAATTATTACATTGACATTGGCGCCACAATATTCTTCAGTTCCACGACCCGTAGGACCAAAACCACCTACGCCGTGTGAATCATCAATTATTGATATAAGACCTTCTTCAAATTTGTCATCGTACTTTTGACAAAGTTCGGTAAATTCTTTTAGTGGTGCATTATCCCCACGCATACTGAAAATACCATCAGTTACAACCAATGCTCTTTTTGCCTTGCCCGCCCATTCTTGTATTTTAGCTTCCAAATCAGCCATGTCATTATGTTTATAAACTGCCTTACCAAGGGGGCGGGAGAGACGCATGGCTTGAATGATACAGTTATGATTCAATTCGTCGCTTATATAAACTGTTTCCTTAGTCGCTAACGGCATTAAAACACCCAAGCTAGTTACATAAGCAGAACTGAATATCATACCGGATTCTTTTCCATGGAATTTTGCAAGTTTTTCCTCGAGCTCAATATGATGTTTATATGTTCCGCTAATAAAGCGCACTGCTCCAGGACCAACACCAAATTCTCTAGTGGCTTTTTCTTCAGCTTTTATCACTTCAGGATGTAGGGACATACCAAGATATGAATTTGAGTTCATTTTTACGAATTCTCTATTTCCATAACCTTCGACAAAAAAACGCACACTATTTTCTCCTTCGGCCGGTTTCATACCGGTGATTACCATTTCAGCGCCCTTTGCTGAACCTTTGGCTTTTAATTCTGCAACAGAATCAGTTAAAATTTTATTTAGTTTTGTAATTGACATTAATTTCTCCGAAAATTATAATTTTTTTGATAATACTTCTAACATATCCTTAGTCATAGCTTCGAGATCGTATTCATGTTTCCAGCCCCATTCTTCCCGAGCTGCTGAATCATCCATACTGTTAGGCCAAGATTCGGCGATAGCTTTTTTTACAGGATCTACGTCATAATCTATTGTGAATTCCGGAATATGTTTTCTTATCGCCCCTGCGATGATTTCAGGATCGAAACTCATAGCAGTTACATTGAATGCGTTACGATGTTTTAATCTTGCGGGATCCGCCTCCATTAAGTCAATACCGGCTTTGATTGCGTCAGGCATATACATCATGTCTAAGAAAGTCCCTGCGGGAAGATTGCAGGTATATTTTTTATGCTTAATTGCTTCATAATAGATTTCCACAGCATAATCGGTTGTGCCACCGCCAGGTAATGTTTCATTTGATATTATTCCAGGATAACGAACACCACGCGTATCAACACCAAATCGTTTGTAGTAATAATCGCATAACAATTCACCCGATACTTTAGTTACACCGTACATTGTATTTGGTCGCTGAATAGTATCTTGAGGAGTGTTATCGAGAGGAGTCGTAGGGCCAAAGGCTCCAATGGAACTTGGTGTAAAAATGGCGCATTTAAATTCACGTGCCACCTCTAAAACATTATATAATCCATTGATATTTACATTCCATGCTAATACTGGATTTGCTTCAGCCACCGCCGATAATATTGCAGCAAGATGATATATAGTATCAATATCATATTTTTTTACAACATTTGCGACCGCCATTGCATCATTACAATCAACTATTTCAAATGGTCCTGAATTTAATAGTTTGTCGCTCGGTTTAGTTTTGCGACCGCCTGCCACAACATTATCGTTTCCATATTTCTCTCGGAGTGACATAGTTAATTCTGAACCAATTTGTCCTACGGCCCCGGTGACTAATATTTTCTTCATTTATCTGCCTATTTTAAAAATGTTAGTAAAATTGGGTATTTGTATTTTAAAAGTAATATAAGATATTTTTATCTTAGATATTAGGCGTGAAAATTAATTCAATTAGTCAATCAATATCAATTTTATAAGTGCATATAATAAAAATTATAGCGAACGACGTTCCCGTTTAATAAGTCTTGGAAATAGAAGATTCAGAAGGATTCTGAAAGGAATTAGTGCTAAAAGAAAAATACCTACTAATACATTTAAAATATGGTCAAATAGTTCTGTATTATGTTTATTAAAATATTTCCAAAATGACAAGTGGGAGCTTACAATCATTTTAAAGCGTTTTCGATATACACTAACTCCACCTTGATGAGTTATGTATGAATTAGTTGTAAATTGCACAGTAAAGCCGGCATCCCAAATCCTTTTACATATGTCGACATCACTAAAAAACATTGGGAATTGTTCATCAAGTAAGCCAATTTTATTAAAAATATTCCTGGAAATTAATAATGCCGCTCCTGCCGGTTGATCTACTAAGCAAGTCTTTTTGTGATCAAAGTCACCCATTTTCCAATAATTGAATTCCTTTGAATTTTTGAATATTTTACTTAATCCAATTGATTCATATAAAATATCTCGCCTGCGAGGAAAACGTCTGCAAGAATTTTGTATCTTTCCATCAGAGAAACGTAATTGCGGAGCAATTGCTCCGATGTATTTATTGTCTTTTATTTCATTTAATAAATTTATAACTGTGCCATTAGGAACAGTAGCATCAGGATTAAGAAGAAGTATATAATCACTTTTTGCATTATTAATACCTTGATTGTTGGCTAAAGTGTAACCAAGATTTACATTATTTCTCTAATAAATTTTGGAAGACTAATCTCTTTTGATAAGGGAATATACAT
>JBHPEE010000004.1:0-50340 GCA_042577295.1 Fidelibacterota bacterium
TAATGAGAGGTGTTGAATCTAATTTTTTACGGGATAAAAAACTGCATGAAGTTGATGACGATTTATATTTTAGTGTGGATGAAAAATCACATGTATTGGATATTACCGATAAAGGACGTATAACACTTTCACCTGATAATCCCGAGACATTTGTAATTCCAGATTTAGGTGAACTATTGAACGATATAGATAAAAATGAAGGATTATCACCTACTGATCGAGCTCGTGAAGTAGAAAAAGCACATCAGCTCCATGCAGTTTTTTATCCCGTAAAAAATTAGATTCAACACCTCTCATTAGTTTTATCATTCCCGGTTCTTGGAACAATTTCATTAAACGAGGATGTTTTGGCATACCACGATTCGCCTGTAATATTTTTAAACCGGCTTCATCATCTTTTCCATCTTTCAGTAAATTTTCGGATTCACGAACCAATTCAGAAACTAGAGTATTCTGCTTGCGGTACAACAATTGTACGGCCGGTCTAAGATCCTTATATGAACTATCAACCGGCACATCAACGGAACCGGAAATAATTAATGGGGTCCGTGCTTCGTCTATTAGAACACTGTCAACTTCATCAACAATTGCATACGCATATCCGCGTTGTACTTGATCTTCCGGCGTTAATGACATATTGTCACGTAAGTAGTCAAACCCAAATTCATTATTTGTACCATACGTGATGTCACAATTATATGCAGTTCTTCGTTGAGTATTATCCATTGTATTAAGAATAAATCCGACGGATAATCCCAACCGTTTATATATCTCTCCCATCCATTCGGCATCACGTTGAGCCAAATAATCGTTTACGGTAATTAAATGCGCACCTCTACCGGTTAAAGCGTTTAAATACATCGGCATTGCGGCAACAAGCGTTTTGCCTTCTCCCGTTTTCATCTCTGCTACTTTGCCTCGATATAGAATTATTGCGCCAATTAATTGCACATCATATGGATCCATCTCCCACTTAATTTCTTGTCCAACAACTCTCCAAGACTGACCAATTAATCGGCGGCAAGTTTCTTTTACAATTGCAAAAGCTTCCGGCAAAAGTTCATCTAATTTTTTTCGCTCCGCGCTAAGAATTTGTTTTTTAGCTTCATCCTTGTCAATCCTTTTGTCGGATAATTCTTGTTTGACCTTTTCACGTGTACTAATTACTTCAGATCGCATTTCATTTGTACGTTGAATAAGATCTTCATCCGACTTGTTTTTTAAAGTCTCGGCAATCTGCTTAATCTCATTTACAAGTGGCCAAAGTGATTTTATTTCCCGATCTGATTTTGTTCCAAATACTTTAGTTAATAAACTCATTTAAATTGAATATTTATGATTTAAAAATTTGTCATCAATTGTTTTTTGTTATGCAACCATTCAACATCAACTATCGTCTCCATGTTTTTGTTCCTTATAGATAGCATCCAAAATGCCATTTACAAAAGCCGAACTATCACTTGTACTAAATTGATTCGCAATTTCTATGGCTTCCGCAATTGTCACTTTAGGAGGGACATCGTCTATGTAGAATAATTCGGCAGTTGCCATTTGCAATATTAATTGATCCAATAATGCTACTCTAGACCATTCCCAATTTTCAAGATATTTAGCAATGGTTTCCACTATGAATTTCTTATTTTCAATTGTTTTTAAGAATAGAGCCGTGACATATTCTTTAATATCATCATCAAAATTGTAACGACCCTGAATATCGTCTAATATCTTTGTTTCATTCTCTTGTGAGATATGTACGGAATACAATGCCTGAAATACTGCTTCCCTACCAATATGCCTTGGATGTTGTCCTTTAGACATTCGAATTAATTAATCGGATAAATCCATCCAAACGGATCTTCAATTTCCTCTCTTTGAATGCCCAACAATATCTCTCGTATTTTCTGTGTTATCGGACCCATTTTATTTTTGTTAATTGTAGTTGAAGCATTATTGGTAGTTATTTTACCCACCGGTGTCACTACAACTGCTGTTCCACTGCAGAAGATTTCATCTGCATTAAGAAAATCATCGATTGCAATGCTTCGTTCACGTACTTCCATATGTAATATATCTCGGGCGATGGTTAAAACTGAATCACGTGTAATACCGGGTAAAATAGAACCATCTAAAGAAGGTGTCATTAGTACATTATCTTTTATGGCAAATAAATTTGCTGAACCAACCTCTTCAATAAATTTTTCATTTGCGGCATTAAGATAAATTGCTTCATCAAAACCTTCTTTCTTTACCAACTTCCGTGGGAATAAAGATGCAGCATAATTACCAATAACTTTATGACCGCCCGTTCCTTTGGGCGCAGCTCGATGAAATTGATTTGTAATCCGCAGATTCAAACATTTAATACCTGATTTAAAATAAGGACCAACAGGTGAAACAAAAACCATAAATGTATATGATGGTGCTGGAGCAACGCCTAATACAGGACCAGTTCCCCAAATAACGGGACGAATATATAAACTGCCCTTTCCCCTAGGTGGGACATAGTCAATATTGTCACGAACAACCTGCTCACAGGCAGCCATAAATTGCTTTTTGGGAACTTTAGGTATGCATACTCGCTCAGATGAAGTAGCTGCTCTTAATGCATTTTTTTCAGGACGGAATAAAACAACTCTGTTTTTAGCAGATCGATAGGCTTTCATTCCCTCAAATATGCCCTGACCATAATTTAAAACTCCGGCAGCCGGAGACATACTTACATTTCCATAAGGGAGTAGTTTGCCTTCATCCCATTCTCCATCTAATTCACAATGAGCTTCGTACATCGACCTAGTCGGTGTAATACTAAATGTGAGCTTATCCCAATTTATATTCTGTAACTGTTTTTCGTTCGCCACTATCCTATTCCTCCATAATTGATCTAGCAATAACAACTTCTTGTATCTCAGAAGTTCCTTCATAAATTTGTGTTATTTTGGCATCGCGCATTAACCGCTCAACACCGTATTCCTGCATGTAACCATAACCACCATGAATTTGCACACATTCACGAGAGGCATCTACCGCAGTTTGCGATGCAAATTGTTTAGCCATCGCAGCTTCTTTTGCGTAAGATTTGTGTTCATCTTTCAACTGCGCAGCACGCAATATTAATAGTCGCGATGCTTCGATATTTGTAGCCATTATTGCTATTTTAGACTGCACAGCACCAAATGAACCAATTGTTTTGCCAAACTGTTTTCTTTCTTTTGCATAGGCAATGCTCTTATCCAAAGCCGCTTGTGCAATTCCCAATGCTTGTGATGCTATACCAATCCGACCACCGTTCAGCGTTTTCATCGCGATACGAAATCCCTGCCCCGGTTCATTTACCATATTTTCAGTCGGTACCCGACAATTATCAAAATATATTTCACAGGTTTCTGAACCTCTGATTCCTAATTTATTCTCTTTAGCACCGCGAGAAAATCCTTCCATTCCACCCTCAATAATAAAACACGATATTCCTTTATATCCGATTCCTTTTGTAGTTGGAACCATTACCATTAAAATATCGGCTGTCAGACCGTTTGTTATCCAATTTTTCGTACCGTTCAGAATATAACTATCTCCATCTTTTTCAGCAAATGTGTGCATATTACTTGCGTCTGAACCCGACTGTGGTTCACTTAAACTGAATGCTCCAATAAATTCACCAGTCGCAAGTTTAGTAAGATATTTTTTGCGCTGAGCATCGTTTGCCCAATCCATAAATATCTGACAAACTAGGGAATTGTTTACCGACATTATAACTCCGGCGGATGCATCAATTCGTGAAATTTCCTCCATTGCAACAACATAACTAACCGCATCCATTCCTGCACCATTCCACTCTTCAGGCACCATCATTCCTAAGAACCCCAATTCACCCATCATTTTTATTTGTTCGTTCGGCGCATTGCCTAAATCATCGCGTTCAATAACGCCCGGTTCAAGATGTTCAATGGCAAATTCTCGTGCTGTCTTTTTTATAAGTTCTTGTTCTTCTGTTAATTTAAAATCCATTAAATCCTCTCTACAATTATTGCAGAGGCTTCACCGCCTCCGATGCATAAAGTTGCCAGTCCGAGTTTAGCATTTTGTTTTTTCATGGCATGTAACAGTGTTGTAAATATTCTAGCTCCAGAAGCTCCTATTGGATGACCAATCGCAATTGCGCCGCCGTTTACATTTACTTTTTTTAAATCGAGTTTAAAATCATCAATTGCTGCCATTGCGACCGGTGCAAAAGCTTCATTGATTTCCCACAAATCAATATCTTCAGAATTTAGATTTGCTTTCTCTAATACTTTTACAATCGCTTTACTTGGTGCAGTTGTAAACCATTCTGGTGCCTGTGCCGCTGACGCTTGTGCGATAATTTTAACTATCGGTTTCAAGTTTAATTTTTCTGCTTTCTCTTTAGACATAATCAACATTGCTGCAGCCCCATCATTGATTTTTGAAGCATTGGCTGCTGTAATGGTTCCATCTTTATCGAACGCAGGACGAAGTTGTGGAATTTTATCAAAATTAGTCCTATCCGGTTCCTCATCCTGATTTGCAATAATTGGGTCACCTTTGCGTTGTGGTATTTCGACAGGAGTAATCTCAGCATCAAATGAACCATTTTTCATCGCAGTTTGTGCGCGTTTATAGGACTCAATTGCAAAAACATCTTGTTCTTCACGCGTATATTTTCGATCCTTTGCACAAAGTTCCGCACAATTCCCCATGTGGATATTATTATATACATCCCACAGACCATCGTTAACCATCGAATCGACTAATTGTCCGTTTCCCATTCTATAACCGGTACGTGCCTTAGGTAATAAATATGGCGCTAAACTCATATTTTCCATGCCTCCAGCAATAATCACATCGGCATCTCCAACTTGAATAGCTTGAGTAGCTAGCATTAATGATTTAATTCCCGAACCACATACTTTATTGATTGTCATACATTCAACAGAGTTTAGCAATCCAGCACCCAATGCAGCTTGGCGAGCAGGTGCTTGTCCTTGTCCGGCGGGAAGCACACAACCCATAATAACTTCATTAATTTCTTTTAAATCAATTTTAGTTTCATCTATAATGCTCTTGATAACAACGCTACCTAACGTTGGTGCTGGTACTGTTGACAAAACCCCTTGGAATGAACCCACTGGTGTACGTTTAGCGGATACTACTACTACTTCTCTTAGATCAGACATGTACAATCCTTATGATATTTAGAGTTAATTAATTTATGGGAACGCGTGGTTGACACGAATTGAAATTCGTTGATTTTCAGATTCAAGTAACTTAAATATTTAAACATAATTATTTTAATATATGAACTCTTCAATATAAATTAATTGAGTTCATATTTAGACACAAAAATTACTAATAATTCAGATTTGAAACAGGGATTTTTTGGATATTAGATATTGGTTCTTGAATATTGGATAATAAACAAATGCGTTTGTCGTTCCCGTGAAAGCGGAAATATATAATTATGTTAAAAAGATTCCGTGCCGAGTACAGGTTAACTAAAGAGTTATCATTCTGAACGAAGTGAAGAATCTATTTAATGTAATTTTTGATTCTTGGTCGCTGTGTTCTTCATGAATGACATATATTTTTCGAGTTATTGAAATTGTATCCTGTAAAATATTATGGATCTCGCACTAAATGCGGAATTACAAACAAAAGAGGGGAATGCGCTCCTATTCTTTTTCGTAGGCTTTAATTATTTCTCTAACCAATTGATGTCTTACAACATCCGTTTCAGTTAGAGTTGCAAATCCAATTCCATCAATATTTTGCAGAATATTAGCAGCTTGAATGAGACCGGAATCTACATTTTTAGGAAGATCAATTTGCGTAACATCACCGGTTATGATTGACTGAGAATTAACTCCTAATCTAGTAAGAAACATCTTCATTTGCATCGCCGTGGCATTTTGAGCTTCGTCTAAAATTAAGAAAGCGTTATTCAGTGTCCGTCCGCGCATATATGCTAAAGGTACCACTTCAATAATTTTTTTGGCAAGCAACGGTTTCAGTTTAGATTGCAGCAACATATCGCCGAGAGCATCATACAGAGGTGTTAAATATGGATCTACTTTTTCCTGTAGATCACCGGGTAAAAAACCGAGATTCTCACCGGCTTCCACAGCAGGACGGCACAATACAATACGATCAACTTGGTGACTTTCCAAAGCTGCCACCGCAAAAGCCACAGCAATATAAGTTTTGCCTGTCCCTGCTGGACCGATGCTAAAAACAATATCGTTTTCGCGAACGATTCTTATATATTCATCTTGACCAACTGTTCGCGATCGGATTGCGCCTTTTCTACCGTAATGAATAACATTTTCAGTTTTTTCCTGAATATTACCATTTTCAACATTTGATATATTTATTAATTGATGAACGTCTTTTTTTGTTAAGCTCCCTTTGCGATTTAAGGTCTGCATCATCTCATGAATAACATCATGAATGGTTTTTATATCTTTTTCATCACCATCCAAATATAGATCATCACCTCTAACAAGAATCTGTCCGGGAAAGACATCTTCTAATAATCTTAAATGTGTATCCCCTACTCCAAGCAGACTTTGTAAATCAATACCTTTTATTTCAATAGTCTTTTTCATTCTATCATTTTATTAGTTAATTTTGTACTGATAATTTAAAATACAATGAGATTTTCTACGATACAATTAAAATTATCGAAAAATGTATTACACATTATAAAATTTTGTTAAGCAATTATTAAAAATGGAATTTTTACTTTTCGAATAGTAATTTTGCCAGACTGAGGAGAACATGAATATACTTTTAGCAATAATAATTGGTTATCTTTTAGGAAATATTAATGCCTCTTATATCTTGGGAAAGGTGTTCAAAGGTATTGATATCAGAGAAAAAGGCACTTCCAACGCTGGAGCCTCCAACGCCGTAATCGTAATGGGATGGAAATTCGGAGCCGCAACGTTTTTAATCGATGCATTGAAATCAGCTGTAGCAATGTGGATTGTAAAATATATCACAAACGGGAACACCAATTTAGCCGTATTGGCGGGTGTTATGACAATGGTCGGGCATATTTATCCGGTCTTTATGAAGTTTAAAGGTGGAAAGGGAATAGCATCAATTTTGGGCATCATGGTTGGTCTAAACAGTTATATTGCCATTGTACTATATGCTACAATTGTACTCGGAACAGTCATTACTAATTATTTAATTCTAGGGGAATTACTAATTTTAATTTTATTTCCCGTAGCAACATATTTATTAGGATATTCCAATTTTGCAGTTGCATTAA
Organism: Fidelibacterota bacterium; assembly: GCA_042577295.1. Taxonomy (GTDB): domain Bacteria; phylum Fidelibacterota; class Marinisomatia; order Marinisomatales; family JAHJCW01; genus JAHJCW01. Next base: position 7,292 of record JBHPEE010000004.1, read on the forward strand.
TTACTTTTGCATGTTTGCTTTCAACCTATAAATTAAGAGAAAATATTATTAGAACGTTTAAGGGGATTGAACAAACATTAAGTTCAGTTCTATTCAAGAAAAAATAGTTATTTAACATTTATTGATATTTATTAAGGATTTATTATGAAAACATCTTCGTCTGTTAAACATTACATGGCACGTGATTTGGTAACTTTTACCCCTGAAACAAATGTTTTATCTGCTATCCGAACGCTAATTAAGCATAAGATTTCCGGTGCTCCGGTTGTAGATGAAACCGGTTGGATAGTTGGTATCGTTTCAGAATTCGATTGTTTAAAACCAATTCTCGAATCATCATATCATAATGATGTGGGAACACATGTCAAAAATTGTATGACAAAAAATATCACTACTATTAATGCTAATGCAAGTTTAATGGATGCAGCAAATCTCTTTATAAATAATGGATGGCGAAGATTACCTGTAATTGAAAATAAAAAATTAGTCGGTCAAATCAGCAGAATAGATATTTTACGTGCAGTTCTTGAAAAAGGTGAAAGCACTGACTAAAAATACTATCATTCCCCATTTAGGTGGGAATCTATATTTGTAATAAATGGATACCCGCCTCCACGGGTGTGACAACAAAAAGCCCCGCTATACGGGACAGACAAGTACGGAATGAAAAAGTTTATTTTCTCTTCAGCTCAATTCCCAATTCGTCCAATTGGTTTTCTGATACTTCCGACGGGGATTCATCCATTAGAGATGTAGCAGATGTTGTCTTAGGAAATGCGATAACATCGCGGATATTATCTGTTCCGGCTAACAGCATCACTATTCTATCCAAGCCGAATGCAATACCTCCATGCGGAGGTGCACCATATTTGAGCGCTTCTAATAAAAATCCGAATTTTTTCTGTGCTTCTTCTTGCGAAATGCCCAATAAATCAAATACTTGTTTTTGAACATCCTGCTGATGTATTCTGATGGAACCACCTCCCAATTCGTAGCCGTTCATTACAATATCATAGCCACGTGATAATACAGCTCCCGGATCAGTTTTTAATTTCGGTAAATCTTCCAATTTCGGTGATGTAAACGGATGATGTACTGCTGAATATCTTTGCTCTTTATCATCCCATTCAAACATCGGTACATCAACAATCCAAAGTGATTTGTAAGTATTTTTATCAATTAAATTTTCCCGCTTAGCAATTTCCACTCGCAGCGCTCCAAGTGCTTGCCAAACGACTTCCCGTTCATCTCCAATTACGAAAATTATATCATTATTTTTTAATTTTATTTCTGATATAATTTTCTTCTGTAAATCCGTATCAAAGAATTTTGCTATTCCTCCTGTAAGTTCACCATCGCCAACTTTCATCCAGGCTAAACCTTTAGCTCCGTGATGTTTTGCAAAATCGATAAGCCCGTCAATTACTTTACGAGAATATTTATCAGAAACTCCTTCAACAATTAAACATTTCACTGATTCACTACTTTTAATTGCATCAAAATCGGATGCATCGCTATACTTCTTAAAATCTTTGAGAGGCATTTCAAATCGTAAATCCGGTTTATCAGTGCCATAATTTTCCATTGCATCGAAATATTTCATAATCGGAAATGTTTCCGGTAAATCTACGTCAATTACATCTTTAAAGATTTGTCGCATAAGCTTGGTCGATATTTTCCTTATATCATCTTCATCAACAAAAGACATCTCAATATCGATTTGTGTAAATTCCGGTTGCCGGTCAGCACGCAGATCCTCGTCACGAAAACATTTTACTATTTGGAAATATTTATCGAATCCCGATATCATCAATAATTGCTTATAGGTCTGTGGAGACTGCGGTAAAGCATAAAATTTTCCATGATGTAACCGGCTTGGTACAAGATAATCACGTGCTCCTTCCGGAGTGGATTTCATTAGTACAGGTGTTTCAATCTCCATAAAATCATTATTTGATAAATATTTCCGTGTTGATTGATATGCATCATGACGTATTTTAAAATTCTTTTGTAATTCATCCGTGCGTAATTCAAGATATCGATATTTTAATCTAAAATCTTCCGATGCGCTTTCTCTATCAGTAATTACAAATGGAAGTGGTGCGGTTTCATTTAATACTTCTATCGAATTGACAATTACTTCTATTTCACCAGTTTGCATAATAGGATTCACCGCTTCTTTACTGCGCACCAGAACATCACCGGTGGCGGCAATAACATCTTCAATAGATAATTTTTTGGCTGTATCATAAGCTTGTTCGCTTTTTTCAGTATTAAAAACAAGCTGTGTCTTTCCGTACCTATCGCGAATATCAACAAATATAACCTGCCCATGCAATCTGATAGTGTTTACCCATCCATTAAGACATACTTTTTCCCCGACTTGCTTACTGCTTAACTCGCCACATGTATGTGTACATTTATTCATTTCTAAATCCATTATTAAAATAAAAATCCACCTAAAATTACATGCGGATTTTTCAATTTGATATTAATAATATTATTCTATCTATTCGCTATTTTTAATCTATTTATAGCTCGTATCAATGCGGATTCAGCACGGAATATATCAATTTTACTACTATCAACGATTCTATCTTTCGCTCGTTTCATAGCTGTCTTGGCTCGTTCCACATCAATTTCAAATGATTGTTCGGCAGTTTCTAGTAAAAGCAGTACTTCTTCAGAAGAAATATCTGCAAATCCACCGCTTGTTGCAATCCATTTCTCTTTATTGCCAATTTCAACTTTCACTTCACCAACTGATAGAGCAATAATTCCATCTGTGTGACCAGCCATTACACCAAAGGATCCATCAACACCCGGACAACGTAAATACGATACATTTTCTTCAGTTATTACACGTGTTGGAGTAACTATTTCTATTGAAAATGTTGCCATTTATTTCTTATTAGCTTTTTCTTTTGCTTCGTCCAATGAGCCAACAAACATAAAGGCGCTTTCCGGTAAATTATCAACTTCACCATTTAAAATTGCTTCGAATCCGGAAACCGTATCTTCTAAAGATACATATCTTCCTTGCATTCCGGTGAATTGTTCCGCAACAAAGAATGGTTGCGATAAAAAACGCTGCATTCTGCGCGCTCTCGCGACGGTTTTTTTATCGTCATCTGATAATTCATCCATACCCAAAATCGCGATTATATCTTGCAGATCTTTATATTTTTGCAGAACTTCCTGTACCGAACGTGCAATTTGGTAATGTCGGTCACCAATTACCCGTGGATCTAAAATTCTAGATGTCGATGTAAGCGGATCAACTGCCGGATAAATTCCTAATTCAGATATTTTTCTGTCCAATACTGTGGTTGCATCCAAATGTGCAAAAGCTGTCGCCGGAGCCGGATCAGTTAAATCATCAGCCGGTACATAAATTGCTTGTACAGATGTTATCGAACCTTTTTTTGTGGATGTTATTCGCTCCTGCAAATCACCCATTTCTGTTGATAGCGTTGGTTGATACCCCACTGCTGATGGCATACGTCCTAAAAGTGCTGAGACTTCTGAACCTGATTGAGTAAATCGGAAGATATTATCAATAAATAATAATACGTCCTTCCCTTCCTCATCTCGGAAATATTCAGCCATTGATAGTCCGGTTAGCCCAACCCTTAAACGTGCTCCCGGAGGTTCATTCATCTGCCCGAAAACCATTACTGTTTTTTCAATAACGCCCGATTCAGTCATTTCACGATATAGATCATTTCCTTCACGGGTACGTTCACCAACTCCTGAAAACACTGAATATCCACCGTGTTCGGTAGCAATATTTCTAATTAATTCTTGAATTAAAACTGTTTTGCCAACACCTGCACCACCAAATAAACCAGTTTTTCCACCTTTGGTATACGGTTCCATTAAATCTACAACTTTGATACCGGTAACTAACACATCAGTTGAAGTGGTAAGTTCTTCAAGTTTTGGAGCAGAACGATGAATAGGATAATTCAATTTTGTTTTCACAACACCTTTGCCATCTATCGGTTGTCCTAATACATCAAATAATCGTCCCAAGGTTTCCGGTCCAACCGGAATAGTAATCGGCGCACCTGTATCTAGGACTTCCATGCCGCGTGTTAAACCATCGGTAGAATCCATTGCAACTGTGCGGACAGAAGAATCACCCAAATGTTGAGCAACTTCCAAAACCAAACGGGTGTCCCATTCCTTTACCTCAAGGGCATTCAAAATTTCAGGCAAATTGCCATCTTTAAATTCTACATCAACAACAGCACCCATAACTTGTGAAATTTTTCCTACTGCACTCATTATCTTTTATCCTCTTTGATGTTTTAGTGCTTCTGCGCCACCCACAATTTCCAAAATTTCTTTAGTAATTACGGCTTGACGAACATTATTAAATTTGCGGGTTAAATCGCGGATTAGATCTCCTGCATTTTCAGTAGCACTTTCCATTGCCACCATTCGTGCAGCTTGTTCACTAGCGTATGATTCCAATAAATACCGCCACATTTGTATATTTAAATGTAACGGAATCAATGATTTAACAATTATGTCTTTTGAGGGTTCGTATAACCTATCCTTGACTTCGATTTCTACATCTTCATCAAGTGTTAGTGGAAGTAATCGCTCAGAGGTGATTTCTTGAACCATAATATTTTTGAATTGATTGAATACAACTCTAATCTTATCAACATTTTTTGCAGCAAAATGACTTATTATTCCATTACCAATCTTAACCGAATGATTAAAATCAAGGTCAGCCCAAAAGTCGGTATGTTCTTCAATAATATTATATTTATGGTGTTTGAAATGTTCATATCCTCGTCGTCCAATACAAAATAGATCAACATTTTCCTTACCAACTTTACTGATCTCTTCTTCGGCACATTTAATGATATTTGTATTAAAAGAACCTGCCAACCCCCTATCTGAAGTTATTACTACATACGCTGTTCGCTTAACTTCACGAACATCCAACAATTCCAATAAACTGCGGTCAGCATCAGGTAATAGGGTCAATATTTCATCCTTCAGACGATTGGCATATGGACGAGCCTGTTCCATTCTTTCCTGAGCTTTGCGTATTTTGGCAGCCGCAACCATTTTCATAGCACGGGTTACCTGCTGTATGCTTTTTATAGATGAAATTCTATTGCGTATATCTTTTAAATTTGCCATTCTTTATTAGCCACGAATTACACAAATGTCATAAATTAATTCTGTATCCTCGTATTGAAATCTATCCTGCATAGATTTTAAGAAAATCTTCAGTTGCTTTTTTCAGACCCGCTTTAACATCATCACTAAGTTTTCCCGTATCTTTAATATCTTTTAATAAAACACTATTATCATTGAGATAACTTAAAAAACCATCTTCAAAATCAGCTATTTTATCCACAGATATATCGTTCAAGAATCCCTCAGTACCAATAAATATTATCGCGATTTGTTTTTCGACTGCCATGGGCGTGTACTGTTTTTGTTTTATGATTTCCATCATTACACGACCTTTAGTTAATTGGTCTTGAGTAGCCTGATCAAGATCGGAACCAAATTTGGCAAATGCTTCCAATTCACGATATTGGGCTAAATCCAATCTTAACATCCCGGCGATGCTTTTCATAGCTTTAACCTGTGCATTGCCACCAACACGCGATACGGATATTCCTACATCAACAGCCGGACGCTGACCTGAATTAAATAAGTTTGATTCTAAATATATTTGACCATCGGTAATAGAAATAACGTTGGTTGGTATATAGGCCGCCACATCGCCTTCTTGCGTTTCAATGATCGGTAATGCGGTAAGCGATCCGCCGCCTAATTCATCACTAAGCTTCGAAGAACGTTCCAATAAGCGGCTATGTAAATAAAATACATCACCCGGATATGCTTCACGACCAGGTGGACGTCGTAAAATCAAAGATAATTGTCGGTAGGCAACTGCATGTTTGGAGAGATCATCGTAAATGACTAAAGCATGTTTACCATTATCACGGTAGTATTCTCCCATCGCCGCACCTGCATACGGAGCGATATATTGCAGCGGCGCCGGATCAGACGCATTTGCAGCAACAATCGTAGTATATTTCATCGCACCGGCAGCCTCTAATTCAGCTACAACCCGTGCAACTGTGGACGCTTTTTGTCCAATGGCGACATAAATACAATAAACGGGAGAGTCCGATTCATGTGTGTGTTTTTGATTTATGATTGTATCTAATGCTATTGCCGTTTTGCCGGTTTGTCGGTCACCGATTATAAGCTCACGTTGACCACGTCCGATTGGAATCATGCTATCAATAGCTTTTAACCCTGTTTGCAAAGGTTCTACCACCGGTTGCCGTTGCATTACACCCAATGCTTTCCGCTCAATATGAAGTGTTTTTTTCGTTTTTATCGTTCCCTTACCATCAATTGCATATCCAAGCGGATTTACTACTCTTCCAAGCATTTCTGGTCCGACCCCAATTTCAACAACCTTACCGGTACGTTTAACGATATCACCTTCACGTACTAACCGAGTTTCTCCGAATAATACTACACCGACGTTTTCCTCTTCAAGATTTAGTGCCATACCAAATACATCATTGGGTAACTCCACCAACTCTGCACTCATAACGTTTTCTAATCCGTTAACGCGTGCTACACCGTCACCAACCTCTAACACTTCACCTACGTCGGAAACGTCGATTTCAACATCAAATTTTTCTATTTGTTTCAGAAGTAAACTTCTGATTTCTTCCGTTTTAATTTTCATCGTTTATTTTAATTAATAATTTTGCATCAATACTTTTTTCATTTTTGCCATTTGATTGGCGATAGTACCATCGAATATGGTATTCCCAACTCGCAGTTTCAATCCACCCAATAATTCCTTATCTGATTCTGTTTTTAGTTCAACTTTTTTTCCAGTAGATTTTTCGATACCCTGAATAATTGAAGATATGGTTCCTTTCTCAATTTCATCTATTGAATATGCTGTCACATCGATCTGATTTAATGAATCTTTTTGCAATTTAGCATACACAGTAGCTACAGGCAGGAACATTTGATTTTCATTCCGTTCAGTTAATAATGCAAAAAATTCGATTACGACAAGATTAATCATGTCACCCATTACAGATTTCAAAACATTAACTTTTTCAACTGGATTAATTCTATGTGTATAGAAAAATGCACGAAATATTTGTGCCTGTTTTACTAAATGAACAATAATTCGCAGACTATTTCCAGTTTCAGGAATACAATTTAATTCCCTTGAAACAGTTAAAAGGGCATCAGCGTATTTTCTTACACGTCTATTAGGCTTCATTCTTGCGATTAATACTGCTTATTGAATCGTTTATCAACTTCAAATTATCTTCAGCAGAAAGATTTTTCTTAATCAATTTTTTAGCCACTTCCATTGATAAATTGATGACTTCAGCTTTTACCTCTAAGATAGCACGATCTTTCTCAATTTCGATTTGTTTTTTTACATCAACTAAAAGCGCGTCGGATTTAGATTGCGCTTTATCAATTATTTCATCTTTCATTCTTTCGGCATTTTTCTTGCCGGCAGCGACTATCGCCTGCGATTCATTCCGCGCTTCGTTTAGCAGCTTTTCAGTGTCTTCTTTAACATTGGCTAATTCATCCCTGGCTTTTTCCGCATCTAACAATGCATGCCGGATGTTATATTCACGTTTTTCGAGCATTGCGAGCAATGGTTTCCAGGCAAATTTCATTAGCAGAAATAACAGCACCAAGAATATGACGATCGTCCAAACGTATAAACCAGGATCAGGTTGAACTAAGGGGTTATCCATTTAATTCTCTTTTTTAAATTAATTTAATAAAATAAAATATTTCTTATTTCATTAAAACAATCAATAGAGTGAATACTTCTGCTAAAATCGCAACACCTTCTAACAAGAAAAGTGGCAAGTTAACTGCAGCGGTAATTTTATCTGCGGCTTCCGGTTGACGAGCTATGCTTTCAGCAGCTGCAGAGGTAAATTTAGCAATGCCTAGGGCAGCACCAATCACAACCATTCCAAGTCCAATTGCGGCTCCAAAGTAATGTAGATTTTCCATTTATGTTTCTCCGTTTATTAATGATGAATATTTATCGCCATCCCAATAAAGACAGCGGTAAGCATTGTAAATACATATGCTTGTACAATTATAACAATTATTTCTAATGAAGATATTGCTACAGCAAGTGGTACCGACACCAACGCACCTACTCCAATTCCGGCAATTACGCTATTAAATAATCCTGTAAAGATAAATACGAATGATACAATCGCTAAAATGGCGATATGCCCACCGGTCATATTTGCCGCCAAACGCATCGTTAATGCAAAAGGGCGAACAAACATTCCGATAATTTCAATCGGAATTAATATGATATAAATAGGCCATGCTAAACCAGATGGAGCTAAATTTTTCCAGTGATTGATAAACCCATGAGCTTTTGACCCTGCTAATATAATTGCAAAAAAAGTTATGGTAGCTAACCCAGCTGTTACATTGTAATTACCAGTGGCAGTTGTACTGCCATGCAGCAATGAATTAACAAAAGAATGGTCTTGGGATGTACCACCAAAAATAAATCTATTTATTACTCCGATAACATCAAAGATTGGAAATAATCCAATCGCATTAGCGGAAAATATGAAGAAGAAGAAAGTTAAAATTAGCGGTGTCCATGTGTTTAGATATTTTTTACCGACATTTGGTAATACAATTGAATCGCGAATGAATTGCACCATAGCTTCTAATGCAGTCATAAAACCGGAAGGAACCGGATTCTCCTGTTTTAAATACTTGCGAACTGTCCAAGTAATTGCTGCAAAAACAAGTGTAGCAACTATCCATAGCATTAATACGTGTTTCGTAATTGAAAAATCAATTCCAAATATTGTTGGAAGATGCAGAATTGGATGCTCAGATGAGCTATTGGAAACATGGCCAATTATTACCTCACCTGCATCAAAACCACCCTCGGTCGATGTATGTACTTGGTCAGCTCCGCTCATTTATTTTGTAGTCATTTTCTTGATTGAAATAATTTATGCAAAAACATTGCTTCAATAGCATAAAATAGTATGAAAAAGCCCATGAAACTAACAACAAATGGGTTTGGCTCAAAAGTGTAAAAGCTTAGAATTATAATAAAATATATTGCATACAATACCATTTTGATAAAAAATGATTTCGTCATTGTTGTAGTTGTTTTTTCAGGATCAGCTTTGAACACTTTATTAATCCACATAATAGAAAGTATGGTTACTAATAATGGGGCAATCATGCCCATAAATATTTCTTTGATATACTGAGGAAAAATAGTGCCACCTACTAAACCGGACATTCCTAAACCAAGAATTAAAATTGAAATAACGAATTTCATTTATTTGGTTTTGTCCAAATGGTTTTGGCAATTTCATAAAATCCGACAATAATACCTAGCAGTAATCCAATTAATAAAAATATAGGTGATGTATCCTGCCATTTATCAATAAAATATCCGAGAGCTCCTAAAAATAAAATAGAACCAATGAGCGTATAAGATGCTCCCATAGCGGGTCCAGATTGTTTGATGATTTTTTGTAAATAACTAAATGAATTTGCTAAGTTGTCTATTTTTATCATTTATCAATAATTTAGTAGATTTTTGTCAATTATTTGTGAAGTCACACCTGCCACTAAATTTGGCACCTTCTTCGATATATAATCTGCGATAGACCATATCTCCATTAACTGTAGATTGGCTACCCAATACAATTCTATCATTGACAGTAATATTACCTTTGATGATGCCACCTATTTGAATATCGCTTGCGACAATATTCCCCACTACTTCCGCAGTCCTTGCGATACGAACAGGCCCCTTGGTACTAACATCGCCCTTAATTTTTCCATATACAATAAGCCCCCCATCTAAGCTAATACCTCCTTCTAAGGTAGCATCAGCACCTACCATTGTATGTACATTTTGAAAATCAATTTTATTCATAATTATTCACACTTATATCTTTTTGTTTATATTTTGGAAACAACTCCAGGGGGTCAACTGTTTTACCATCTTTCCAAATTTCAAAATGCAAATGTGGACCCGAGGAAATGCCAGTGCCACCAGTAGTTGCAATTACTTCACCACGTTTTACAAAATCTCTTGTTTCCACGAAATTGCTTTTATTATGTCCATAAATCGAAAAATAGTCATCACCATGATATAAAATTACATAATTACCAAAATCATATGTCCATCCTGAATATACAACAAATCCCGAGGCTGAAGCGTAAACCGGTTCGCCTTCTTTTACTGCAATATCAATACCATAATGGTTTTGATTTTTAAAAAATTTATTAGTTCTCATCTTTTGTGTAATATAACCATCAACAGGGTATTTGGAAGGTATATTATCCACATATGAAACAGTATTAATATTGTTCGATCTCATTTGATTATTTTCAATCCAAGTGGAATCATTTTTTATAGAATTAGAAGATAGTTCCAACTCAGATCCAAGGGTTTTTCTAATTAGTCTATCCATTTGTTCAATACGATTAAGATCTTGTATTAATTCCATAATTTTAAAACGTTCTGCTGCAAATTGCTCATTTTCTGCTTCCATTGATTTATACTGTATCAATTTAGGTAAAGCATAGACTATAAAAAATACAACAAGACATAGCATTAGTATCAAACTAGTAATTATTGATAACATTTGTCTTCTTGAAATAGAAAATTGTCTATCACTATCTTCGTTATCCGGAATAATTAAAATGGAATATTTTGAAGGTTTCATACCAAATTACTATAATTCCTCATGACTAGTTAAAATGGAATAAATTCGTTCAAAATCATCATCAGAAAAATAATCAACTATGATTTTTCCACTTCCTTTATGGTATGTTAGGGTAACCTTCGTTCCTAGGGCTGATATTAACTCATTTTCTAAATGTTTAATCCTGGGATCAATCTTCTTTTTCCTTAGTGAACTGTCTGATTTTTGATTTATACTAGACTTAGCTAATGTTTCTGCTCCGCGAACACTTAAATTCTTATTTATAATATGCTGCCAAATCTTTACCATAGCTTGGGTAGTTTTCATCATTAAAATGGCTCGGCCGTGTCCAGCTGATATTTCACCTATTCTAATACTTTCTTTAATCTCTATCGGTAAATTTAATAACCTTAATGAATTTGTAACCGTCACCCGCTTTTTACCAACCGATTTGGCAACAGCGTCTTGTGAGAGACCAAATTTACTATTCAGTACAGCATAAGCTTCAGCTTCTTCTATGGAATTTAAATTTTCGCGTTGGATATTTTCTATCAAAGCCATTTCCATCATATCTGCGTCATTTTTTACTTCTATAACGTAAGCCGGAATCTCCATAAGTCCAGCAAGTTTTGCCGCTCGCAATCGTCTTTCTCCGGCAATTAAAATAAAATTACCTTCATTATCCCATACTGTTATAGGTGTGAGTATTCCTTTTTGCCTGATTGAGGCTACTAATTCTTGTAACGCATCTTCATCAAAATTTTGTCGCGGCTGATTAGGATTAGGAGAAATATTATTGATATTTATTTTATATGTACCCGCACTTATTGAATCTTCACGTGGCCGAATAAGAGCTTCTAATCCTTTCCCTAATCTATTACTTGACACGGTCAACTATCTCCTCAACTAATTGCATATAGTTTTTTGCTCCGGTTGAATTTGCATCATACATTATAGCAGGTTTTCCGAAACTCGGCGCTTCACTCAATCGAACATTTCGACTAATAACATTTTTAAATATTTTATCTTTAAAATAGCCCTTAACTTCATTACTAACTTCTTTTGACAAGTTCAGCCGAGAATCAAACATAGTCAATAATACACCGTTAATTTCTAAACTACTATTAATATGTTTTTGAACTAATCGAACTGTATTCAACAATTGACCTAATCCTTCAAGAGCATAATATTCACATTGAATCGGAATGATTATTGAATCTGATGCCGCCAATGCGTTAAGCGTTAACAACCCAAGTGATGGCGGACAATCTATAATAATGAATTTATAATTTGATTTCACCTCGTTCAAAATTTTCTGCAGTTGATATTCTCGGGCAATCATACTCACTAATTCTATCTCAGCACCAACTAAATCACTGGAAGAGGGTAGTAAATGAAAATGCTCAATTTGCGTTTTAACGATACAGTCCTTAACAGGTAATTTTTTTAATAAAACATCATATACAGTATTTTTTTGCTTATCATATAAGTCAGATACTCCAGTGGTAGCATTGGCTTGTGGATCTAAATCTATCAAAAGAGTTTTTTCTTCTAATATTGCTAAATTCACGGCAATATTGATTGCTGAAGTAGTTTTACCAACCCCACCTTTTTGATTAACTAATGATATTATTTGTGCCATTTTATTTGAATTTTGTCTAATGTCCTTAAAAAATAGACGTGTAATTTAATTTAAAGCGTAATGGAAATGATAGCACTAAAACAAATTTAACAAAATAAGAGATAGTTTTTTAGTGGCAATAGTATCTTTATAAGTGATAACTTTATGAGATATAAATGTTTTTCAAATTCGTCATTATCAGCTACATTTATTTCGATCAACATGTAAGTGACATGGCGGAGCTGTAACTTAATGTATAAAATGATCTAACTAATAATTTTTTATTGTAATTATGCAATGAATAAATCAATTTTTAAAATTGCTATTTTCAACTTAAACTTTAACCTTATTAATTATGTATGTTATAAAACATATAATCAAAAATCAAATGGATTTAAAATGAAATATATTTTTACACTTTTATTTTTTATAATCAGTATTATTTTTGCTCAGAGCGAATCAGTTAATATTCAAGACCTCATAAAACAATACCCGCAATTATCAAATTATGCGACACAAAACACCTCCTATAAACAAAAAGATCTATCTAATTCAATAGAATTTGACTTTATTGATTATACAGAACAGGAATTATTAATATTAGATTCTCTAGGTGTATTAAGTATTCTACTTGATACAACTAAAATCGAAGGACCTGGTTATTTTGGGTATAAATTTTTTAACAACCCGGACAATTTCGCCATTTTTGATAACATTCCTATACCCGGAAACTATCTTCTTGGACCCGGTGATCAACTAATAATTTCAATATGGGGGGCAACGCAATTAAGATCTCGTCATTTGATAAATCGTGAGGGTGTAGTATTCATTGATGGTGTTGGACAAATAAATCTGACAGGTATGAATATTACGACAGCCGAAAATGTACTTAGAGAAAGATATAGCGAAGTCTATTCTACTTTAAAAGGAAAGAATCCTTCTACATTTTTAAGCATGTCAATTGGACAACTAAAATCTAATAACATCTCATTTGTTGGGGAAGTTAACAAACCAGGAATCCATGCCGTTCATCCATTTTCTGATATTACAACTGCTTTATTGCAAGTCGGCGGTGTTGATACCGTGGGAAGTTTACGGAATATTCATGTTATTAGAGACGAAGAAACTGTTACTGAATTTGACTTTTATGAATTTTTAACAAAAGGTAAAACATCAAAAAATGCTAGACTTATTAATGGTGATGTTATTTTTGTACCAGTACGGCAATCAACTATTGAAATATTAGGTGAAATAAACCGTCCGGGAATATATGAAGCAAAAAACGGTGAGTCTATCGCAGAATTAATACATCATGCAGGTGGACTGACACCAAAAGCACAACCACGTATAGAAATTTATAAGTTACTCCCGCCTGGGCAAAGAACAAGTGAGGATTATGCATATAACGTTTCTTATATCGACTATCAAAACGCAGCTAATGAATCTGCCTTTGATTTAATAAAGATCCGAGTATTATCAGTCCCAGAGGTCATACGTGAAGTATCTATCCTTGGTCGTGTTAAAACACCAGGCAACTATGCATACGAAGATTCAATGAAAATATTAGATTTATTTAAAATTGCCGGCGGTCTTGATGATGAAACATTCCGCCAATCAATTTATACAAAAGAAGCTGGAATCATAAGGCAAGTCCCAAACAGTATTTATCCAGAACGTATATCTATTGATCTTGATAAATTAATTGAAGGACAATTTGATCAAAATATTTTATTAGAAAATAGAGACATAGTACTAGTTCGAGAAAATATTATGTATGCCAACCCTAAATATATTACAATAAGCGGTCAAGTCAATGTACCAGGAAAATACATAATTCAGAAAAAAGAAGAAACGTTAGAAGATATTATTACAAGAGCCGGTGGATTTTCTAATAATGCCTATATTAATGGATTACGATTATATCGTGATTCTACTCAGGTTGTATTACGTGGTTCTGATATATTTGTCGCAGAGGGAGACAGCGTTATTGTCCCAGAAGCCCCCGGTGTTATAAAAATATTTGGACAAGTCCAGCGACAAGGAGTTGTACAATATGTTAAAGGAAAACCCTTGTCATATTACATTGAGCGTGCCGGTGGATTTACGAATGAGGCAGATAAAAAACGTGTCGTTGTAAATTATGCAAACGGTGATGTACGTTTAAAAAAGAAATATCTATTTTCCCTTATCTCTATATCACCACCTGTACTAGATGGCTCAACTATCTATGTATATAGAACAAAAATAAAACCACCATTTAACACAATACAATTCTTATCTGCAACCGCCTCGGCTGCAACATCAGTTGTCACTTTATACTTACTATACGACAGAAGTAAATAAATATTATGACAGAGAAAAAAATAACCGATTACAATAATCCAAAAAGTTCATTAGCTGATATTATTTTAATAATTGCTAAGCATCTTAATCTTATTCTTATGATGACAGTTATAACGACCGTTCTCACTATAGTTTATGTAAATAAAAAATATGTACCGAAATATATGTCATCTACTAAAATGTTCATTCCAAATGAAGGTGCAAATGAATCCGATTTTAGTAAAATTGCACGCCAGTTTGGGATGACAAATCAACCTAGCTCTGTGTTTGACATCTCTTCTTCTTCTTTATACCCTGAAATTATAAGCAGTAAAACATTTGCAGAAATAATGTTAAATAAAGAATTTTATACGAAGAAATTTGACAAAAAATTACCGCTAATTGCGATTTTCACGTACGGAGATAAACCAATTCCTAGCAATGTTGATACATTAAAAATTGCCGCTGTAGACAACATTGCAAGTATGATCAAGATCCAACTACAAAGAGGTTTTTTTATTATAGAGGTCACAACAAAAGAACCTCAATTCTCGCGTGACTTTGCCGATACATTAATTTCGGAACTTGATAAGCTACAGAGAAAATTTAAAAGACACACTGCAAATGAAACTATCGATTATATTGAACAAAAAATAGCTTATGCAAAATTAGAATTAGAAAATAGTGAAGAAAAATTGAAACATTTTAGAGAGAGGAATCGAGATATAAACAATAGTCCTAGTTTATTATTAACTCAAGAGCGTCTACAAAGAGATGTAGAAATACAGAAGGGTATATTTTTAACTCTTAAACAACAACTTGAATTAGAAAAAATAGGAGAGATACAAAAAAGCTCATTTGTACAAATTTTGGATTATCCATCCCTGCCACTTAAAGTAATTAATCCCAAAAAACTTTCCACAAATATTATTGGTGGTTCTGTTGGATTCTTTTTTGCCATTTTCTTGTCTTTCATGATTGAATATTTTAAAAATATAAATACAATAGAAGCATCTAAATTAAAAAGTTCGAGATCTTATGTTTTTGAATCCATAAAAAGAATTTTCACCTTTAAATGGTTAAAGAAAGAAAATAAATAAAATGTTGGTGCAAAAAAAAGCATTGGTCACGGGTATTACCGGCCAAGACGGTTCATATTTAGCAGAATTTTTATTGAAAAAAGGTTATATAGTTAATGGTATTATCCGCCGTAGCAGTTCTTTTAATACCGGTCGAATTGATCATTTGTTTAATGACCGCAAAATAATGGACCAATCACTTTTTTTACACTACGGTGATCTCACTGATTCTAGTAACCTTAATCGTCTGGTAGAGAAGATAGAACCTGACGAAATATACAATTTAGGTGCACAAAGTCATGTTCAAGTTTCATTCGAAATTCCGGAATACACTGCTGAAGTTGATGCTATGGGTACTTTGCGGTTTTTAGATGCTATTAAAGAGACAGGAATCAAATCAAAATTTTATCAGGCATCAACTAGTGAATTATTTGGCAAAGTCCAGGAAGTCCCGCAAGCAGAAAAAACGCCATTTTATCCCCGCTCCCCATATGGTATTGCAAAATTGTATAGTTATTGGATAATTATCAACTATCGTGAAGCATATAATATATTTGCCAGTAATGGAATATTATTTAACCATGAATCTCCCCGAAGAGGCGGTACATTCGTGACACGAA
Source organism: Fidelibacterota bacterium (assembly GCA_042577295.1). Lineage (GTDB taxonomy): Bacteria > Fidelibacterota > Marinisomatia > Marinisomatales > JAHJCW01 > JAHJCW01. The sequence goes on from JBHPEE010000004.1 coordinate 23,697, forward strand.
AAATTACGCAGGCAGCGGCACGAATTAAATATGGTCTACAAGATAAAGTTACTCTTGGTAATCTTAACGCCAAACGTGATTGGGGCTATGCACCAGAATATGTGGAAGGGATGTGGCAAATGATGCAGCTTGAAAAACCAGATGACTTTGTGCTAGCAACAGGTGAAACACATACTATTCGTGAATTTGCTGATATTACGTTTAAAGAACTTGATATGGATTTAGAATGGGAGGGAGAAGGCGTTAATGAAAGGGGAATTGAAATAAAAACAGGTAAAACACTTGTATCGGTAAATCCACGTTATTTTAGACCTACTGAAGTTGATATGTTAATTGGCGACGCCACTAAAGCACAAAAAACATTCGGATGGAAACCAAAAGTTAAGTTCGAAGAATTAGCCAAGCTAATGGCAAAAGCTGATTGGGAAAAAGTTCATAAGCGCGGTTTTTAATCAACTACTTTTAAAATATAACTCCTCAAAATAATTAAATCTTTATGAATTATGGTTCAAAAATGTATTTAGCTGGCCATGACGGCATGGTTGGTTCTGCTATTATGCATGAACTGTACTCCAGGGGATATAAAAGTATTATAACCCGCTCTCTTTCTGAACTTGATTTACGTCGTCAGAAAGATGTTGAAGAATTTTTTGATAAAGAAAAACCAGACGTTGTCATTGTAGCAGCAGCAAGAGTTGGTGGTATTGTTGCGAACAATACATATAGAGCAGAATTTTTGTACGACAATATAATGATTGAAGCTAATATTATTCATGCTGCTCATCAAATTGGCGTAGAGAAATTATTATTTCTCGGTTCTTCGTGTATTTATCCTAAAGATGCACCGCAACCCCTAAAGGAAGAATATCTTTTAACTAACGTCTTAGAACCAACTAACGAACCCTATGCTATTGCTAAAATTACCGGCATTAAATTATGTGAAAATTATTATCGCCAATACGGCGATAATTTTTTCTCCGTAATGCCGACAAATTTATATGGTCCACATGATAATTTTAATTTACAGACATCTCATGTTTTGCCAGCTCTCATTCGAAAATTTCATGAAGCAAAAATTCAAAATAAACCTACAGTTACTGTGTGGGGAACGGGTACAGTTTACCGAGAATTTTTAAATGTCAAAGATATGGCCAATGCCTGCGTTGAACTTCTAATTTCTGTAAATGCCGAAGATATTTATAAGCAAGAGATTACGCATATAAACATCGGTACCGGAAAAGATTTAACAATATCAGCTTTAGCGAATTTAGTTTCGGAAATTGTCCAATACTCTGGTGAAATAGTCTTTGATGAAACTAAACCAGATGGTGTAAATAAAAAATTATTAGATGTTACTAGATTACATAAGTTCGGTTGGCACGAAAAAATATCTCTTAGAGAAGGTATTAATTTAACTTATCAATGGTTCCTAGAAAATTATTAATGAAAAACAATTCATCCACCTCAACACATAAAGTTATAATTAAACCTAAAACGGGATGGCAGCTAATTGATTGGAAGGAAATTTTTGAATATAAAGATCTTTTTTACTTCTTAATTTTACGCGATGTCAAATCTTTGTACAAACAAACTGTTTTAGGTTTTTCGTGGGCAATACTTAGACCATTTATAACAATGGTTATATTTCAATTAGTATTTAATAAGTTAGCAAAAATTAGTACTGATGGCAGTCCCGGTCCAATATTCTACTATTCAGGACTTGTCCCGTGGATGTATTTTTCCAACTCTTTTACTAGATCCACAAATAGTTTAATAACAGGAGCCGGAATTTTCACCAAAGTATATTTCCCAAGGATAGTGCTGCCAATTGTTCCCTGCTTAGCTTCCTTGGTAGATTTTGCAATCGCAATGACAATTACTATTGTTTTGTTAATAGTTTATGGATTAACTCCTACAATATGGATTTTATTTTTACCAGTACTCATATTAATAATGTTTCTGACAGCATCCGGATTGGGTTTGTGGTTATCTGCCTTAGCAGTTCAATATAGGGACGTTCCATATGGAGTCGCGTTTTTAGTTTCGGTTTTGATGTGGGTTGCACCAGTTATTTGGTCAACAAATCAATTGCCAGCACAATATAGAATTTATTATGGATTATATCCAATGGCAGGTGTGATTGAAGGATTTAGATCAGCATTATATGGTATAAATCCAATGCCTTGGGATCTAATTGGGATGGGTTCCCTTTCAGCAATATTTCTATTTATATCAGGAGCCTATTATTTTAAAAGAAAAGAGCGAAATTTTGTGGATGTAGTATAGAATGAGCGATAAAATAATTAAAATTGAAAATTTAAGCAAACGATATCGAATTGGTGTTAAAGATGAAATACACGATACAATTATTGGTGGAATACTTTCATGGCTTAAAACCCCACTTTCAAATTTTCGTCGCGTGCAGAAACTAAGCAAATTTAATAATGAAGATGCTCTCGATATCATTTGGGCAATTAAAGATATATCATTCGAGGTTAGTAAAGGTGAAATATTAGGAGTGATTGGTAAAAATGGAGCCGGCAAAAGTACTTTGTTAAAAATATTGTCGAGGATTGTCGAACCCACAAGCGGACAAGCAACAGTTTATGGTAGAGTAGCGAGTTTATTAGAAATCGGTACCGGCTTTCATAGCGAATTGTCCGGCCGAGAAAATATATACTTAAATGGTACTATTCTTGGAATGACTAAGGATGAAATTAAAAAAAACTTCAATGATATTGTTGAATTCTCAGAAATAGGCAAATTTATTGATACACCGGTAAAACGATATTCTTCTGGGATGTATGTCAGATTAGCATTTGCAGTTGCAGCTCACTTAGATCCAGAAGTTTTAATAGTTGACGAAGTTCTCGCTGTAGGTGACGCGGCATTTCAAAAGAAATGTCTTGGAAAAATGAGTGAGACGGCAAATTCAGGTCGAACAGTTCTATTTGTGAGTCATAATATGCATACTATTCAAAACTTATGTACGCGAACAATTTTATTGGATGATGGCAAAATAATTATGGATGGTGACACTCGCGAGGTCGTGAGTAAATATCTCAAACCAGTTGAGATACAGACAATTGAAGGTGAGAGCAATTTGCGTAACTGGCCGCGATCAAGAAAAACACCTGGTAATTTCGGGCCTGGTAAAATCAGAGCAGCGTATATACGAACCTTGGATAAGAACGGCAACCCCAGTTCAACTTTTGTTATAAATGACCCAATTACTTTCGAATTAGAGATAGAGAACATCGGCAAAAATGGGTTTGTAGTAAGTTTCTTAGTGAACGACACTCAGGGTACTCTAGTGTATCAAGTGCGTAGTCAAGATAGCTCAATTAATACAGAACATGTTTCATCATCCGTGACCGTGCAAATGACAATTCCTGAATTAAAAGTAGTTGAAAAACAATACACAGTTGACGTGTGGATAGGAAATCATCATGATTATATGGAGGATTTCCTGGAAAGTGCTATCACTTTTGAAGTTATCAATATTGGACATTCAAAACTTCCTTTAAGATCTGTTGTTCATGAAACGGGTAAGTGGAAAGTGATTAAGAAATGATATTTTGTATCAAATTATGCACATATTAATCGGAACTGATTATTATTATCCCAGTGTTGGTGGACAACAAATTGTTCTTCAAGAAATTGCTGAGCGATTAGTTAAATTAGGACATGAAGTAACTGTTGCCACATCTAAAATGTACAATCGACACACTAATAACCACAACGGTGTATACATAAAAGAATTTGATATTGAAGGTAATCATGTAAATGGAATTAAGGGTAAAGTGAAAAATTATCAGGATTTTGTACGGAAGAATAATTTCGATGTGATTTTGATCAAGGCTGCGCAAGGTTGGACTATTGATGCACTAATTCCAATCCTTAATAAAATTAAAACTCGGAAAGTTTTTATTCCCTGCGGATTCTCAGCATTTTATGATATCCATTATAAAAATTATTATAAAATTATGCCCGATATTTTACGTCATTTTGACCATTTAATATTTTATGCTTCTGACTATAGGGATATCAACTTTGCTCGCAAGCAAAACATCACAAATTTTTCAATAATACCTAATGGTGCTAGTGAGATTGAATTTTCAGTTCGTAAAAAATCTGATTTTCGTGAACGGTTAAATATAGCAGAGGATTCCTTCGTTATTCTAACTATTGGAACATTTACGGGGGGAAAGGGACATTACGAATTAGCCAAAGCTTTTCAGTTAGCAAAATTTGATAAATCCGCAACTCTCATATTAAATGGGAACCTACCATCAATAAACCCCAAGCTCAAATTTAATGTTCTCGTAAAACAATATTTAAGAATGGGGCCTCTATCATTATTAAGAAGTATTTATAAAGATCTGATGTTTTATATTGGATTAAAGAATAGACCCGAAAAACACAATTGGACTGATATTGCAAAGGAAGTGAATAGTGAAAATTCAAATAAACACATTATTATCACCAATTTACCTAGAAATGATGTTATTCAAGCTTTTTTAAACTCAGATCTTTTTGTATTTGCATCAAATATTGAATATTCACCATTGGTGTTATTTGAATCAGCAGCGGCTGGTTTACCATTTATTACTGTACCTGTTGGTAACTCGGAAGAAATAATTAAATGGACGGAAGGTGGTGTTTTGTGTCCCGCCCCAGTTGATACGAAAGGTCGTACTAACGTGAATCCGCAAGTATTGGCTGATGAAATTATGAAATTAGCAAATAATCCTAAGAAGAGAGAACAACTCGGGGAAAACGGTAAAAAAAATTGGCTAAATAATTTGACATGGGGCAAAATTGCCATTGAATACGAAAATGTACTAAAAGGAAATACAATTTAATTGAGGAATTTATGACCAACAAAAAAACAGCTTTAGTATGTGGCGCCGGAGGGTTTATCGGAAGCCATTTAGCAAAAAAATTAAAAAAGGAAGGATTTTGGGTTCGGGGTGTCGATTTAAAATATCCGGAATTTGCACCAACCGCTACCGATGACTTTGTAATCGGTGATTTACGCGATCAAACCGTTGTACAAAATATTTTGGATCGTCCGTTTGACGAAGTGTATCAGTTAGCGGCCGACATGGGAGGTGCCGGTTATATTTTCACAGGTGAACACGACGCCGATGTTATGCATAACTCAGCACAAATAAATTTGAATATGGCATATTATGGGACGAAAGCCGGTATAAAAAAAATCTTCTATTCTTCATCGGCATGTATTTATCCTGAATATAATCAAATGGATCCTGATAATCCAAAATGTTCAGAGGGTTCTGCCTATCCTGCTGCTCCTGATAGTGAATACGGATGGGAAAAATTATTTAGTGAACGTTTATTTTTATCTTTTCAGAGAAACTACGGTTTAGATGTAAATATTGCAAGATTTCATAACATATTTGGACCAGAGGGAACTTGGGTCGGGGGAAAAGAAAAAGCTCCTGCAGCAATGTGCAGAAAAGTTGTTGAAACCCCTGATACCGGTGAAATCGAAATGTGGGGTGATGGTAAACAAACGCGATCATTTTTATTTATTGATGAATGTTTAGAAGGGATAAGAAGATTAATGGATTCCGATTTCACTGGTCCTGTTAATATTGGCTCAGAAGAAATGGTAACAATTAATCAATTAGCTGAAATGGCGATGGGAATTGCAGGTAAAAACCTTACAATTAAACATATCCCAGGACCTCTTGGAGTGCGTGGTCGCAATTCCGATAATAAATTAATCGGAGAAAAACTAGGCTGGAAACCATCAAAACCATTAATTGATGGTATGATCAAAACATATAAATGGATCGAGCAACAAGTTAAGGACGTAAAGATTAAATAGTATAATGACAGATTTTTCAAAAGTTGAAATAAAAACAGTACGTGATTATTGGAATTCACGTCCCTGTAACATTCGACACTCTCCTAGGAAAATTGGAAGTAAGGAATATTTTGATGAAGTTGAAGAACGTAAATATTTAGTAGAACCTCATATCCCCGGTTTTGCCAATTTCCCTAAATGGAAAGGAAAGAAAGTACTTGAAATTGGCTGTGGAATCGGTACGGATACGATCAACTTTGCACGAGCTGGTGCTCAGGTTACCGCAATTGAATATTCCGAAGAATCTTTGAAAATCGCTAAACAACGAGCAAAAGTATTTAATTTACCAATTAAATTTTATCTTGCGAACGCAGAAACCTTATCCAAGACTATTCCCGTGGAAAGGTATGATTTAGTCTATTCATTTGGAGTCATCCATCACACTCCTTATCCTGAAAAAGTAATTTCCGAAATTAAAAAATATATGGATAAAAATAGTGTTTTCAAAATTATGGTCTATAATAGAAATTCTTATAAAACTTGGTGGATAATATTAAAATATGGGAAAGGACAATTTTGGAAAAAAGATCAGTTGATTGCGAAATATTCTGAAGCACAAACTGGGAGCCCTGTAACCTATTCCTATACAAAAAAATCTATTCACGATTTTTTAAATGGATTTGTCATCAATAATAAATTTGTTGATCATATTTTCCCCTATTCAATACCAGAATATAAAAGATATAAATACAAAAAAATGTGGTATTTTCGAATTCTGCCAAATCCTATCTTCAGGTTAACGGAAAGAACTTGGGGTTGGCATCTATGCGTTACTGCAAAATTAAAAGAAATTTAATTTTTATAATTTCATGCTGATTGCTAGAATTACCGGTGGAATTGGTAACCAATTATTTCAATATGCATTTGTACGATCTCTTTCGATTAAATTTAATCAGAAATTTAAATTAGATTTATCTTGGTACCGTGACTATGACAAATATGAAGAGTCAATTAATCCTAATGCTGCCACTAAACGAGAATATTTATTGGATAAATTTAATATTCAAGAGAATTTACTCAGTCATCTATATTTAAGAATCTCTTACAGATTGAATAATTATCCCGGTCTAAAAAAAATAATAAATTATCCGCTGATAAGATACTTTTCTTATAAAACTATTGCGGAATCAGATTTCGATATAGAAAGAATTGATAATTATAATAATATATATCTTAACGGATTTTGGCAAAATAACAATCTGTTGGAAGAATATCGTGAAATTTTAAAAAAAGAAGTCACACTTAAAACTATCATATCAGAAAAAAATCAATTATATTTAGATAGAATTGAGGATTCTAACAGCATCGCAATTCATTTCAGAAGAGGTGATTTACTTAGCCGACCGGTTGCAGTGGCTGATCAACCGTCGAGTACAGATGACTATTATTATAATGCTATCAATGTCATTAAGGAAAATGTTAATAATCCCGAATTATTTGTATTCTCCGATGACATTCAATGGATTGAAAAACACCATGAATTTGATATCCCCACCACTTATATTAATTCTGATGGTCCCGATTATGAACATTTTCATCTAATGTGCCATTGTAAGCATCAAATAATTGCAAATAGTACTTTTAGTTGGTGGGCAGCATGGTTAAATAATATTCAAGACAAAATTGTTATATCACCCAAATGGTGGTACCGAGACCCAGTTAAAAATAAATCCATAATACGGATTCCTGAGAATTGGATGGTTTTAAATAATCTTTAGAAATAAAATAATTACATTAAAATGAGCATTAATATGAAAGAAATAATTTCTGTGTTTGGATTAGGCAAATTAGGCTGTACTATGCTTGCTTGCTTTGCATCTAAGGGCTGGCAAGTTATCGGTATGGATATAAGTGAAAAATCTGTCAATGATTTAAATAATGGTAAATCTCCTATTTACGAACCGGGCGTGCAAGAAATGATTACCGAATACAAAGAAAATATTTCAGCTACAACCGATACTAAATATGCTATAATGAATTCAGATATAAGTTTTGTAATTGTACCTACCCCCAGTACAATAGATGGTACTTTTTCAACGGACTACGTTGAAGCCGTCGCAGCAGAGGTTGGCAGTTTTTTACGCACAAAAGAATCATATCATAACGTTGTCATAACAAGTACAGTTTTACCAGGAAACATGACAGTAATTCAAGATCTATTAGAAAGGACTTCGGGTAAAAAATGTTCAGAAGACTTTGGGCTATGTTACAATCCTGATTTTATTGCGCTTGGAAGCGTCGTGAGAGATTTTTTGAACCCCGACATGATATTGATTGGTGAGTCCGATAAAAAAGCTGGCGATACATTAGAAAATATTCATCACAACCTTATAGATAATAAGCCAAATGTCCATCGCATGAATTTTTATAATGCTGAATTGACAAAAATTGCATTGAACTCATACTGTACTCTTAAAATTACATTTGCCAATACACTAGCTGAAATATGCGAAAAAATGCCCGGTGGTAATGTAGATCATGTTACTAATGCCCTTGGGGATGATTCACGCATTGGTAGAAAATATTTGAAAGGTGGTTTAAGTTATGGGGGTCCTTGTTTTCCGAGAGACAATCGTGCTTTTGCGAAAGCAGCTGAAAAATTTGGCTGTACTACTCCATTAGCAGTAAGAACAGATCAAATTAATGACTATCATCGCAATGAGCGAATTCCTAATAAATTACTTGCCTTGATGAAGGATAATAAAACAGATAATTTATCTATTCTCGGATTAACTTATAAAACTGACACACAGATAGTTGAAGAATCAGCCGCGATATCAATTATAAATACATTGGTTAAAGAGGATGTACAAATAACCATTTATGATCCGGCGGGAATGAATGAAGCAAAAAAAGAGATTACAGATCTCGATAAAATCCAATTTGCAAATTCAGCAAAAGAATGTTTAACTGAAGCTAAAGTATGTTTTATTGCTACACCTTGGAAAGAATTTTCAAATCTATCTAAGATGGATTTCTTAGATACAATGTCCGACAATCCAACAATTGTTGATGGTTGGAATATGTTTTCATTTGATAATGATAATGATATCAAATATGTCCGAATTGGAAGAGAAAGTTAAATCCGTATAATTCTTCAACATGATTTCCGTAGATAAAGCGATTACAAAAACAACCCTACGCATTGGAATTATGTGTAATGGTCTTAATTTTTCAGCATGGGAAGCAGAAACCATTCGCAATCTAATAAATACAAAAGGCGTTTCATTAGAACTGCTTATTGGTAATAGTGATAGAATTGATCCGATTTGGGATACAAATATCGTTGAATATGAACGATCCAATATCATAAAAAGGATTGCCCGTCGTCTATTAAATATTTATCGACAATTTTCCCGGTTCATCAAATCTCCACTTTGGAATCGTTATGAACGTTTTGTTAATAAGCACTTCGCTGCTGATTGTGATAAACAAATATCAATGAGAGATGAATTAATTGATGTTGATATGATTTACTGTCGAACATATACTAAAGGAAGGTATTCTCAATATTTTGAAGAGTCTGACCTTAATAAAATTAAATCGTATGATATTGATGTTATACTACGCTTTGGGTTTAATATAATTCGAGGAGAGATTTTAAAATTACCCACATATGGAGTCTGGTCATTTCATCATGGCAATTATCTGAAATATCGCGGTGGTCCACCTGGTTTTTGGGAAATTTACAATGAAGATCCATGGAGCGGGGCGATTCTACAAAAATTAACTGATAAACTCGATGATGGTATTGTCCTTTATAAAAATCAGTTTAAAACTAATTTATCATCCTACTCAAAAAATAAGAATAAATTGTTCTTGGGAACTACCAAATGGCCCTCTATTATATGTAGAAATATATTATCTGTTAACGATAAGAATATATTTATTAAATCTAAAACAAGTACCGCTCCAATTTACACTGCTCCGACAAATTTGCAGACAATCAAATATTTTTATATAATTATTAAGCATAGAATAAAATCCATTTTTAAGAAAACCTCAAATATTAAACGTGAATTATGGGCAATTGGTATTAATAAAAATCCTGTATATAATCTTATTAATTCATCTAAACCTATTGAAATTGAATGGATTGAACCACCCCCTAACCAATTTTATGCCGATCCATTTCTCGTTAAAAAAGAAGGTACTTCATACATCTTTTTTGAGGATTATTCCTATCAAGAAGGAAAAGGACGAATTTCTTTTATAGAGACAAAGGATTTTGAAACTTTTTCAGATGCAAAGCCGGCAATTGAAACTCCGTTTCACTTGTCATATCCATTTATATTAACATATCAAGGAAAATATTATTGTATCCCTGAACAACACTCCACTGGAGAAGTAGCACTGTACGAAGCTGAATCATTCCCCGATGGTTGGACTAAAAAAGCAATATTATTAAAAAATTTTCATGGAATCGACCCGACTATAATTCGATATGACAATCTATGGTGGATGTTTATTGCAAATCAAAAAGACAACGATTCAAGTAAATTACATTTATTTTATTCTGATAATCTAGTCGGGCATTGGAAACCTCATAAACATAATCCAGTTAAAATATTTCCAAAAATGACAAGACCGGCTGGAGCGATATTTGAACATAATGGAAAGTTAATTCGTCCCGCGCAGAATTGCACTGTAACTTATGGTGGTAGTATTATTTTTTATGAAATTGTGAAATTGTCTACGGAAGATTTTAAAGAAGTATTTATTGGAGAATTATTACCAAATTTAAATAGTAAATATCCCGACGGTCTTCACCATATTATACAAAACAATAATATTACAATCATTGACGGTAAACGACTAATATAGGTAATGAGTAATCAATTAAAAAATAAAGTAGCAATTGTCACTGGTGGAAGTCGAGGTATTGGTAAAGCAATCGCAGATAGATTTGCTCAAGAAGGATGCAAATTAATGTTAGCATCTCGAACAAAATCGGAATTAGTTAAAACTTCGGAATTAATAAAAAATAAATTCTCAGTAGAGGTCAGTACATATGAAACTGATGTAGGCAATGAAGATGAAGTTAATTCTATGGTACTGCAAACAATTACTGATTTTGGTAAAGTTGATATACTCGTAAATAATGCTGCTATAATAGGTCCTATTGGCGAGATTTTACTAATTGGTGGAAAGGAATTTTTTGATACAATAAAAAATAATGTTGGTGGAACAGTATTTTGCACAAAAGCTGTTATTCCTCACATGAAATCGCAAAAAAAAGGAACTATCATTAATTTATCAGGTGGCGGTGGACTATATCCGCTACCTTATTTCGATGCTTATAGCGCAAGTAAAGCAGCAATAGTGCGGCTAACTGAGAATTTTGCTCTTGAATTAGAAAAATATAATATTAACGTAACAGCCATATCTCCTGGGGCAGTTAATACAAAAATGTTTGATGAACAGTTAATGGCTGATAAAACTTCGGTTGGTGAGAAAAATTGGCAGGATTTGCAAAATCGTCTTAGAACCGGTGGTGATTCAATTGAAAAAGCACCTGAACTTGCATTATTTATCGCCAGTCAAAATAGAAAAGAATTAAATGGTCGAGTAATTAGTGCCATTTGGGATGATTGGACGAAAATATCAAGACAGAAGGATAAAATTATTGATACCGATATTTTTCAAATGCGACGAATTGTACCAAAAGATCGGGACATAGAATTATCATGAAAACTGTCGTAATCGGCTGTGGAAACATTGGTGTGAAACGGATTAATGCAATTAAAAATATTCCCGAAATAGAAATTGTTGGATTAGTTGAAGTGAATCCACAACAAATAAAATATCTACAAGATAATTATGAATACCCAGCATCTGACAATTATCAAAAATATCTTACAGACAGTACTATTGACGCTTTCATAGTTTCTGCTAATACCCATCCATCGCTAAAAATAATCGAAGACGCATTAAATGCCGGGAAACATGTTTTATGTGAAAAACCGCTGGGGGATGAATTATCGCAAACGCAACATATGACCAATCTTGCTAATAAAAATTCTCTTATATTGCATATCGGATTCAATATACGCTATGATGAAGGTATACAAAAGGCAAAATTTTTAATTGAAAATGGTAAAATTGGCAAACCATATTTCTTTAAGTGTACTTATGTAAATGGAAGTGTTGTAACTAATAATAATAAAGTTGGGGCACTTTTAGATATGGGGATTCATAATATCTACTTGGCAATAATGTTTATGGGAAATATTAATCCTATCGGTAGTGCGATTCAAAGATTTGAGTATGAAGTTAAAGATAGAGATGACAATGGTTTTGTGTTGTTGCAATCAGATACAATGGTAGGTAGTATACATTTCAGTTTAGTCAGGTGGAAGAATGATTTTAAATTAGAAGTTACTGGAAGTGATGGATCTGTAATAGTTGAGAATTTAACAAAATGGGGAACACAAAATACAATCCACCATGAAAGAGTATATCCATCCGGTGTTCCAATAGAGAAAATGTATACTTATAATGGCGACAGTACATGGGAGGCAGAATGCCGTGATTTTTATAACCTAGTAATAAAAAATGATCTATCAAAAAATAATGAAGCACTTGAGGCTATGAAAATTGCTAAGATCATAAAAGATACTTCTTTAACTCAGTAATTTACATTATACTCCATTTTCATATATTCTACTTAATTAATAATTAAAAATGATTATAACACGAACTCCTTTTAGAATCACATTAGGTGGCGGCGGTACTGATTTACCATCGTACTATGGAAAACATGGTGGCTTCATCTTCAGCTTCGCATTGGATAAATATATGTTTATCACTGTTAAAAGACCGTTTGCTGACCACTTAATCCGTTTAAAATATAATATTTCAGAGACCGTAGAAAACCTTTCTGAACTTAAACATGACATTGCGCGTGAATGTCTCACTAAGCTAAATATTACTAAATCAATTGATGTTGTATCAATGGCAGATATTCCCGCAGGTAGTGGTTTGGGAAGTTCTAGCAGTTATACCGTAGGTTTGTTAAACGCACTTCATACAATGAAACGCGAATACATTTCATTAAAAGAATTGGCAGAAGAAGCTTGCGACATCGAAATGTATCGGTTGAATAAACCGATGGGAAAACAAGACCAATACCTCGCAACATTCGGTGGATTTACAGTTTTAGAGATTGCTAAAGATGGTGGCGTAAATGTAAAACGAGCTAACATCAGTGATTCAACAATTGAGGGATTAAATCGAAACTTGCTATCATTTTATACCGGCGTTCAGCGTAAAAATATTGGAATACTTGCTCGTCAAAGTAAATCAACAGAGTCGAATGAAAAACAAGTATTAGAATCTCTTCATTACATAAAAGAATCAGGTTATAAGATATTAGATATGGTTGAAAGTGGTAATATTACTGAACTTGGGCATATGTTTGATGAACACTGGAAATATAAAAAACGACTTGCAAGAGGTATTAGCAATCCACGTTTTGATAAGATTTATGAAACCGCCAAAAAAAATGGTGCATTGGGCGGTAAAATCACTGGTGCGGGTGGTGGTGGATTTTTCTTATTTTACTGTGAAGAAAATCAAGCTAAACTTCGTGCTGCGATGAAAGATGCCGGGTTAAAAGAAATGCGTTTTGATTTTGATCATGAAGGGACAAAAGTCCTCGTAAACTTTATGGATTATACACTTGCAGGTAAATGATTTTAAACAAAAGGCAATGTTTTTCGATAGAGATGGAGTATTAAACCACTTAGTTCAGAGAGAGGGATCATTTTACTCCCCACAAAGATTTAAAGACTTTCATATTGTCGATGAAGCAAAAGATGTTATAAATATCGTTAAAGAAATGGGATTTCTTGCTATCGTAGTATCAAATCAGCCAGATATTTCACGTGGCAATTTAAAACAATCAGAGTTAGACAAAATGACCGATATATTATTTAAGAAACTAAATATAGATGATGTATTTTATTGTACACACGATGATGATGATGACATCGGTTGCCGTAAGCCTGCTCCAGGATTATTTATAATGGCACATGGAAAATATAACTTAGATTTTAACAAATCATTTATGATTGGCGATACTTGGAAGGACGTTGAGGCTGCAAAGAATGCGGGTATTTCAATGATATTAATTAATAAAGATTATAATCAAGATTTAAAAAATGTTATTAGAGTGAATAGCTTGTCGGAAGTTGTTTCTCTGATAAAAAATGGATTTTAATAAATGAATTATATAGATAAATATTTAGACGAAGCACATAAAATAATTGATTCACTTGATAAATTCGCCATAAACAAAATGATTGACTTATTGAATACTGTTAGAGAAAATAATGGAAGGTTATTCATCTTGGGTGTTGGCGGTGGAGCAGGTCATGCATCGCATGCGGTAAATGATTTTAGAAAGATTTGTGGAATAGAAGCATATACCCCTACGGATAACGTTTCGGAATTGACAGCCCGCGTGAACGATGATGGTTGGGAAACCACCTATGTGAATTGGCTAAAAATCAGTAAACTGAATAAATATGATATGATATTTGTATTTTCAGTGGGCGGCGGGAATGCCGAAAAAAATATCAGTTTAAATATAGTTAAATCACTACAATTAGCAAAGGAAGTTGGGGCAAAAGTTTGCGGAATTGTTGGACGTGACGGAGGCTATTCTGCGCAAATCGCTGATGCGTGTGTAATTATACCATCGTTTAATAGTGCAACAATTACACCTCAAACAGAAGGATTTCAGGCGGTTGTTTGGCATTTAATTGTATCACATCCTAAACTTCAAAAATTTGAAATGAAGTGGGAAAGTGTAAAATAAAGGAGAATTATAATGGCTATATTTTTAGATACCGGTAATATTGATGTAATAAAAAAATATCATTCAATGGGTATTATCCGTGGAGTTACAACCAATCCCACGATAATGGTTCAAGATGGGATTACTGGCGGATTTGAAGGTGTAAAAAAACAATCAATTAAAATTGCAAATTTGATTCATCCCTATCCCCTTTCAGTTGAGGTTACAAATAATGATCCCAAGGATATGATTCGTCAGGGCATTGAATTTTCAAAGTGGGCTGATAATATTAATGTCAAGATAACTATTCATGGACCAAATGGTGAATTAGACAATCTGCAAGTAATTCATGAACTTGAGAAAAAATATAACGTAAGAATTAACGCAACTGCGATGATGAGTGCTCAGCAATGCTTTTTAGCAGCGATGGCCGGAGCTACATATGTATCTATTTTCGGTGGTAGAGTGAATAATATGGGCTATGACGCAAGAGCAGAAATTACTCGTTTACGTGATTTATTAGATGATTTTGAATTACCATCAAAAATTATTGTAGGATCAACCAGAGAAGTTGTAAATATTATTGAATGGTTAGAAGCAGGGGCACATATAGTAACAGTGATACCTAAATTTATTGATGGAATGATTGTCCACCCCTATTCCAAAGAAACTGTACAAATGTTCTTAAAAGATGCGGCAAATTTCGAGAAATCTATATAGCGATATTATAAATGCAATCTTCTAAAGATTATCTCAATGATTATTTAAAAACTTACGATTCTTTAATCCACGATTCTTCCAGTCTCGATGATTTAATAAAAATAAAATCGTTATTTCAGAAAACATCTGAACAAGGTGGAAAAATAATTTTCGCAGGTAATGGTGGCAGTGCTGCAATGGCAAGCCACGTTGCTGTAGATATCACTAAAAATGCCGGCATACGATCAGTTACATTCAACGAATACGATTTAATTACAACATTGGCGAATGATTATGGTTATGAAAATTGGATATCCAATGCCATTGAATTATATCATGACCCTAATGATATTGTTGTACTAATTAGTGCAAGTGGTCAATCATTAAATATTATTAATGCCGCTATCAAATCGATAGAATTTAAGTTACCGATCGTAACATTTTCAGGCATGTCACCGCAAAATCCTCTGCGTAATTATGGAGATATCAATCTTTGGGTTGATTCCAAAATTTATAATATTGTTGAAATGACGCATCATATTTGGCTGCTTGCAATTGTTGACATGATTATCAGTAATACTGAATAATCCAATCAATTAAACCTAATCATCCGGCTATTCTAATTTTTATTGACTAAAGTAAACACACCCAAAATAGACGATAATTTATTATATCGTCGTCAATTTTTCTTTGCTCCACGATATATTGAAGACCTTACAAACTGGAACAAAGTACAAATAAATGATCAATATTTTCTTACAATTCATCCTGATTTAAACCATACTCATAAAAAAAAGGATGGAGTTGAAATTATTTTATTAGGATTTATACTTGATCCATATAATCCAAACTTTTCGGATGAAAATATTGTTCAAGATTTATTGAATAATTCTTCTGATTTTGAATCTGTAATAAAAAATACATATAATTATAGTGGGCGATGGATTGTCATATATAAAGATGATAATGATATTCAATTTTTTAATGATGCTGCAGGTTCTCGACAAATATTCTATACTTTTCATGAATCAGGCGTATGGTGTGGTTCGCAACCTCACACTTTGGCAAAACAATTAGACATCCAAAAGAGCGATGATCCTGATCTTCTTGAATTCATTAATTCAAAAGAATTTGAAGAAGATGAACATTGTATGATTGGCGATCACACGATTTATCGCGACATATTACATCTAATGCCCAATCATTCATTATCCATTAAAAATCAATATGTCAAAAGATATTGGCCTGATGAACCAATTCCAAAATTATCTATAGAAGAGTCAACAGCCAAAATATCCAAATTATTCACCGGGTTATATGAATCTGCTAATAACCGCTTTGATTTGATGCAACCTGTTACAGCAGGTGTTGACAGTAGAGCATTGTTGGCTGCAAGCAAGAATGTAAGTAAAGATGTAACATATTTTATCCAGAAATTTGATAAACTTACCAAGTTTAGTCCCGATATTAGAGTACCTTCTAAATATCTTCCCTTAATCGGGTTATCTTTCAATGTTATGGAATGCAATGAATATGACGAAAATTTTGATGAATATCTTAGAAAAAATGTGTACATGATACAATCTGAAAAAAAGAAGGTTTTATATTATAATTTTTTTAAAAACTTACAAGGAAAATTAAATGTTAGTGGAAACATTGGTGGAATTATTAGACATACCGGATATAACCATTTTAATGGTGATGGAGATGTAAGTGACCTTGCAAAATTATTTTTTGCTGAAGATAAAAAATATGTAATTACTGAAATACAAAAATGGCTTGATTTAGGCATATTAGAAATGATTAATAAACACAATATTTATCTCAAGGATTTATTTTACTGGGAGCATCGTGGAGCCAATTGGATACCGATGTTCCAATCTGAATTGGATATCGCTGTAGAAGAGTGGAATCCTGCTAACTGTCGTAACCTTATAATAGCGTCTTTTGCTATTCCACCGGACAATAATAAAACACAAGAAAGGACCACTTTATATAGAAATATCTGTCAACAACTTTGGCCTGAGACTTTATCTTTTCCTATAAGTCCACCAGATTATTTTAGTATAAATTATATTATAAATCGTCTAAAACGGTATATTTATCTTGTAATCAAAAAGCTACATTTACTTTCAATTGCAAAAAAAATCAAGCATGCTTTCTAAATATCCACCAATAATTTCAGTAATATTACCGGTATTTAATGGCGAAGACCATCTAGCTGAGTGCATCGAAAGTATTTTACATCAAACATACACAAACTTCGAATTCATTATTGTAGATGATGCTTCTACTGATACGACTCCTAAAATATTAAAAAAATACTCAAGACAAGATGAAAGGATTAAAATAATCACTAATCTCATTAATCAAAAACAAACTATTTCAGCAAATATCGCATGCAAGAATGCTGGAGGAAAATATTTAGCTCGTATGGATGCTGATGATATCGCTTTACCAATGCGATTGAAAAAACAATTTGAGTTTTTAGAAAAATATCCTGACTATGGCCTGGTTGGTTCATGGACAGATACTATTAATGAAAACGGTGAAATATTAGGCCAATGGAAAACAGCTTCAGAAACTGGTGTACTAAATTGGAATTTGTTATTCGGTACAAGCTTTGCACATTCATCCGTTACGATGAGAACTGCGTTAGTAAAAGAAGTCGGTTATTATCAGTCTCCTGAAGCAGAAGATTATGATCTTTGGTCTCGTTTAAGTCGTGTTTCTGAAGTAGCAAATTTACCTGAAGTTCTACAACAAAAACGAGTTTGGGGTGGACAGTTAGCACTAAAAGTACCGAACGAAACACGTGATTGCGTACTGCAGATTATGCAAAATAATATTAATTATTTACTCAACAGCTCTAACTTAAATTTTGATATGATAATAAATATCAGACAGATTTCTGATAAAACTATCCCAATTCAAGATAGCCAATTGATCTCTGAAATAAAAAATGTTTTATTACAATTATATTCTAAATATCTATTAAAATTTAATTTAACAAAAATCGAAAATAAAAAAGTAACACGCGATGTATTTCAAAAATTATATACTCTATCTGATTGGCAATTTTCAGCTAATTATTACAAAGCATTAATTGAAAAAATATATTTAGTATATCGTTTTCCAAAATTATATTTATATAGTTTATTGCATAGTAAAAAATAATGTGAACCCTGAATTAACAATTATAATCTGTACATTCAACCGTGGGCATTTACTTTCTGAAACATTACCCTTTTTATTTCAGCAAAATGTATCAGAGGATAACTATCACGTACTTATCGTCGATAATAACTCAACAGATAATACTTCAGAAATCATAAATGGATTTAAAAAACGATATGATAATCTATCTGTTATCAATGAATATAATCAGGGCTTAGCATACGCAAGAAATACAGGCATGAATGTGGCGACTACGGATTGGATTGTATATCTAGATGATGATGCTAAAATACCAAAAGATTTTGTTAAAAAGGCCATAAATAATATACATAATCATAATCACAAATGTTTTGGTGGTGTCTACCTACCATGGTATAAATATGGAAAACCGAAGTGGTTTCATGATAAATTTGCATCTAATAGTGGAAAACTATCTGAATTTAATACTCTAAAAGGAGATTTTATCAGTGGTGGTATCATGGCAATTAAGAAATCTGTACTAAATAAATTTGGAGGGTTTCCAACAAATCTTGGAATGAGTGGCAATCATGTTGCTTATGGTGAAGAAACTCTTTTACAGATCCGTATGAGGAATTCAGGCATAGAAATCGGTTACGATCCTAATTGGGTAATTTATCATCTTGTAAATCGTTATAAATTGTCTCCATGGTGGTTTATAAAAAGTGGGTTCGTCAGTGGTCGCGACTCATGGTTAATCTTTGAAGAAAGTGTATCTATTAAGAAAATTATAATATATTTATTTAGATCAATTAAATTATTCTTCATCAATTTTTTTAAGTTCACACCAAGACTAATTAGAAAAGATTATAAATGGCAAAATTGGTTGATAGATACATTAAGGCCTATCGTATTAAAGTTCGGACAAATTTATGGCGGAGTAAAACTTCTTTTTAAGTGACATGACATCAGATCTAAAACCCACTATTTCTGTAATTATTCCTACGTATAACCGCTCTAGTACAATAGTACGATGTATTGAGTCCGTTTTAGCTCAATCATACTCGGTGAATGAAATAATAATAGTGGATGATTATTCTTCCGATTCTACTATTAAACAATTGTGTAAATTTAAAGATGAAATAACTATACTAAAAACTGATAAACGAATCGGTGCTCAAGCTGTAAGAAATATGGGGATAAAAGCGGCGAAATCAGATTGGATCGCCTTTTTAGATTCAGATGATGAATGGCTACCAAATAAAATAGAAAAACAAGTTAAAGAACTTGAAAAACTTAATTTTGAACCTTTTACTGTTATCCACTGTGATTGTTATGTTTTTAGATCAGAGAAAAATGAAAAATATATCTGGAATTTACCAGTAATTACGGGAAGAAATGTGTATGCTAAATTGCTTCAACGCCCCGCTCCAATGTTTCAGGGTATATTGACATCCCAAAAAGCATTAGAAAAAATAAATTATCTTGACGACAGGATTCCGTCTTTTCAAGAATGGGATACATCAATTCGATTAGCAAAATACTGCAGATTCATTCATATTCAGGAACCATTATTTATTTACAATCAACACAATGGAAAAACTATCTCTAGTAATTCAGCAAATTCTTTTATAGGATATCAGTATATTGTAAATAAACATAAGCAAGATATAATAAAATATTGCGGTGAGAAGACTTTCCACAGACATCTATTTACCAATGCAATTTTCGCAATGAATTCTGGAAATTTTAAAAATGGGCAAAAAGTGCTTCAAGATATCAAATTATTTTCTTTATATAGTATTGTATTAAAAATATGTGCTATTTTTCATATAAAACCGAAATATCTTATTTCTTTTAGATCATTTGTGAAAGGATTAACATGATATATAAAATTGAAGATGGGAATGATTTACTAGCTATTATTATATCGAATCGGTTTAAAAAACCTGGCATACATTTTTTCACTCCCGATGATTTTTCTCAACAGTTTGCATATATGCATCATCCAAAGGGGAAAATAATCGAACCTCATATTCATAATCCTGTCCCCCGAAAAGTCGAATATACTCAAGAAGTTCTCTTTATAAAAAGCGGAAAGATTAGAGTGGATTTCTACAATGATAAACAACACTTTTTAGAAAGCAAAATTCTTGAATCAGGCGATGCGATACTTCTCATCAAAGGTGGTCATGGGTTCACTATAATCGAAGATGTTGAGATGTATGAAGTAAAACAAGGTCCCTATGTCGGCGAGTCTGATAAAACTAGATTTAAAGGAATAAAATAATTCCCTATTCAAAACTTGTTAACCAATTGAAGGTTATTTCCTATGCCTAACAATATTCCTGTAAATGAACCGTTATTTATCGGTAACGAAAAAAAATATTTAGAAGAATGTATCGATACTGGTTGGATTTCTTCAGAGGGTCCTTTTGTTAAAAAGTTTGAAACTGAATTTGCTAAAGTAATTAAGCGTAAATACGGGATCAGTGTTTGTAACGGATCGGTTGCTATCGATGTCGCCATCGCTGCTTTAGGAATCGGTTCTGGCGACGAGGTTATCATGCCAACATTCACAATTATATCCTGTGCTACAGCGATTGTACGAGCTGGTGCTATGCCGGTTTTAATTGATTCTGACAAAGACACCTGGAATATGGATGTTGAGCAGATTGAGAAAAAAATTACCAAGAGGACTAAAGCTATAATGGTTGTTCATATTTATGGTTTACCGGTTGATATGAATCCAATCTTACAAATCGCAAAAAAATATGATTTATTTATAATCGAAGATGCGGCTGAAGTTATTGGACAAACTTATTATAATAAACCATGCGGTAGCTTTGGCGATATAAGCATATTTAGTTTTTATCCGAATAAGCATATTACAACAGGCGAAGGCGGAATGGTTGTAACCGATGATCAAGAATTAGCCAAAAAATGCAAGTCCTTAAGGAATTTATGTTTTCAACCGCAGCAAAGGTTTTTACATGAGGATCTCGGTTGGAATTTCAGACTAAGTAATCTTCACGCAGCGGTCGGCATGGCACAGTTAGAACAACTTGATAAATCTATCATTCGCAAACGTGAAATAGGTATTCGTTATATAAACAATTTAAAAGACTTATCTAGTATACAACTACCACAATTAAATACTGATTATGCAGAAAATATATTTTGGGTATTCAGCATTGTTTTAATAGATGATAAATATTCCAGTGCAGCGATAATAATGGACCTACTGAAAACAAAAAATATAGGAACCCGCCCATTCTTTTGGCCAATGCATGAACAACCTGTATTTCATAAAATGGGGTTGTTCCAAAATGAATCACACACAGTTGCAGAAAATATAGCACGAAAAGGTTTCTACATTCCAAGTGGTTTGGCTATCACTAATGAACAAATTGATATCGTTTCACAAACATTATTGGAATTATTAGATTGAAAGTATTTTCAGATTACGCGCAATACTATGACTTGTTAAATCAACAAAAAGATTACAAAATGGAGGTGGATTATATTATTTCTTTGATTAATAAATTTGCTCGTAATGCAAATAATTTACTTGAGTTAGGATGTGGAACTGGCTTACATGCCGTTCACCTTGCTGAAAAAGGATATTGTATTACAGGAGTTGATCAAAGTGAAGATATGGTTTCTTTAGCACAGGAACGACTAAAGACTTTGCCAAATTCAATGTCTAATTTAATCAATTTTTATATCGGCGACATCCGCAATTATTCTATTAATGAAACATATGATGTAGTATTATCATTATTTCATGTTATTAGTTACCAAGTTACAAATAGAGACCTCAGCCAATCATTCAATACGGTCTCTAAGCATTTAAAACCAGGTGGGATTTTTATTTTTGATTGTTGGTATGGTCCTGCAGTTATATCCGATAAGCCATACCAACGTAATAAAAAATTCGAAAATAATGAAATTATTATTAATCGCAAAGCGATACCTCAAATACATCCGTCTAAGAATCAGGTAGATGTTAATTTTGACATTAAAATCACTGACAAGCAAACCAGAAAATCCAAATATATCAAAGAAGTTCACGAGATGCGCTACCTATTTAACCCTGAAATTGAACTACTGTTAAAATTAAATAATTTAAAACTATTACACGCAGAGGAATGGTTGACGGGAAATAATCCTGGATTTGATAGTTGGTATGTAACTTTTATCTGCGGACGGAAATGAAAAAAATTGGATTATATCTTGATGCAGTCATTACCGGCGGCACTTTTCAATATAATCTTTCAATTCTTGAAGCATTTCGGTCATTCCCAAAGGATCAATTCAGTATAATTATTGCATATACATCTAAACTTTGGGAATCTTATTTACAAAAAGAAAATATTTCTGCTGTTAAAATTAATCGAACTATTTTCAGCAGATTATGGTTTCAAACACGGACACCTCTTTGGCTATGGAGAAATACCGGAAAATATTTTGATACATTTTCAAAATCATTTATTCAGCAAAAATGTGATTTATGGATTTTCCCTTCTCAAGATATTTGGTCGTATAGTCTTCCGTTACCAGCATTGGGTACAGCACATGATTTAATGCATAGATATGAGAGACAATTCCCTGAATCAGGATCCAGAAAGGAATACAATATTAGAGAAAAACATTACTCTCGAATGTGTAAAAATGCAAAGGGCATTCTCGTGGATTCAAGTCTTGGGAAACAACAATTAATTGAATCATATCATGTTCCAAACTCCAAAGTTCATGTTTTGCCTTTCATTGCTCCTAAATACATCCATGAGACAAAAAATAGTGTTTCGCTGAAATACAACCTCCCTCAAAAATACTTATTTTACCCAGCTCAATTTTGGGAGCATAAAAATCACAAAGCCCTCGTGCGAGCTATATCGTTAATAATAGCTAAATTACCCGATCTTAAAATGGTTTTTGTGGGTTCGCCTAATAATGGATTTACATCTTTGAACAACTTAATTAAAAAACTTGGTCTGCAAAAAGTATTTATATTTCTTGAACAAGTTCCGGATGAACAAATGAAAGGACTCTATGCAAACGCACGCGCTTTAATAATGCCAACATTTTTTGGACCTACAAACATACCTCCATTAGAAGCGTTTGCATGCGGTTGCCCTGTAGCTGTATCAAATATATATGGCATGCCTGAACAAGTCGGTGATGCTGGATTATTATTTAATCCTAGATCTGATGTTGAAATTGCTGACTCTATTTATAAATTGTGGACTGACAATGACATTATTCAAAATTTAATTAATATGGGTCATCAAAAAAATAAAGAATGGGGACAAACACAATTTAATCAAAGATTATTAGAATTTATTACGAAAACAATAGGTGAGAATTGAGTTTTAAAGTTAACGACAATTTATTTCTAAATATTTTACTATATTTCATAGCTTTTGGATTATTAATTGGTAGTGGCTCGTTATTTCGTTTTGTTTACAGTTATAATATGATAATGTTTATAACCATACTATTAATGATCGGTATTGTGTTTTATCGATTTTTTATACCAGTAATTAATCCGAATGAAAAAAATTTAAACACTAATGAATTAATTAATTATTCAGGATTAACTCTGATAATGTTTTTCATATTCTTCCCAATAATGATTGATATTATTAATCAAGTAGAATCCTATGAGATAATCTATTTCAATACGGCGATGATGATGATCCCATTTTTAATGGGTGCAAAATTCAGAGGTCGAATACTATCATATTATTTAACCCTAATTGTGATATTTTCATTTATTTCAATTTTCTATTTTTTTATCGATAATTTCTTTGAATTGCCGTCTTTTCTGCCTTATTGGGGTATAAAAATTTCGCAACATTTTTATTATGTATGGTCTAGGCAAGTTAATGTATTGATGCTTGCACGTAATCAATCAATCTTTTGGGAACCAGGAGCTTTTGGATTCCATTTGATTATATCAACATTACTTGCTTATAAAATAAAAAATAGATTATTCCTTACGATATTAATTATTGCTTGTCTCACTACTATGAGTACAACAGTATACATTTTTCTATACCTTTTGGTAATATACCAGCTATTTTATGGAAATAACAAAATTCGGTTTATTGGCATTATGTCCAGTAGCTTGATAATAATTCTGATCATAATTTGGTCATTTTTTAAAAATTTTGAAATTCCTTTACTTTTAATAAACATAGTAACTGATAAAATTTTAAGCACCGGAGGAGCATACGGATCAATGGTTGAACGGACATTATACACAACTGAGGCAATTAAATTGTTCTTCGACAATATTTTTCTAGGAGCCGGCCATTATTCTACTGATACATTATTGGTAAACATTGGCTCAGAAACTTCAGGACTGGCAGGTTTATTAGCAGAGTTAGGCATATTTGGAGTATTTTGTATTTTACTTTATGTTAGATTCTTTAAACATTTCAAAATACTTGCCTTACCAATCGTACTTATTTGGTTAAATGGCGAGTTTATGCAGTATGCTCCCATTTCATTATTTATTCTCACCCATATGGTTGACGATGTTGCACAAAAATTGTTCCCGGCTGTAAATATAGATAGTTCAAACTAGTGTCGAAACAAAATATTATTACTCCAAGTTTTCTAGACAACAAATTCTATTGTACTTGGTAAATTGATTCAATCTCATTTTAAATATTTGTATTGATATCAGTGATAATTAACCGCCAAATGAGTAAGAAAATAGTCATAATTCACAACATTATAGCACCTTATAAGGTAATGCTATTTAACGAATTATATGAATTAATTCCTAACCTTGAAGTTATTTTTATTGCGGAAACTGAAAAACGTAGATCTTGGAAAATTGATTATACAAAAATCAAATTTCCGTATACTTTATTGTTCAAGGGTTCTATCGATAGTGTTAGTAGTTTTGCTATAGCAAAAAAAACGTGGAAAATTTTAAATAAAGTTAGACCTGAGACTTCAATTATTTGTGATTATAGCAATATTTTTGGATGGATAGCGTTAAAGTGGGCAAAAAAGAATCAGAATAAACTGATTTTTTGGCTTGACTCAACTCAAGATGATAAAAAACATTATTTTCCCAAAGAACAGTTAAAACGTTATTTTTTAAAACATTTTGATAAATTTTTAGCTCCTGGAGAAAAAACAAAACATTATTTAAACTTTATGAAAGTAGATAGTTCTAAAATAATTACAACCGGATATAGTGTAAATAATAAATTTTTTCTTGATCAATTTCAACTTTATAAAAATAAAAGAGATATTTTATTAAATGAATTAAGAATTAAAAAGAAACGCAATTTCATATTTATAGGTCGTTTTGCCCCAGAAAAAAATATTCTCACTTTATTAAATTCTTTCAAAGAAGTTAGTAATAGTAATAACATGTGGGGATTAATATTACTTGGTGATGGTCAATTAAAAAATGAAATTAATACATTTATTTCAAAAAATAACCTCCAAAATAAAATTACTCTACCCGGTTTTATTCAGCAGAATCAAATTGTGAAATATTTAATAACAGCAGATATTTTAATCCTGCCAAGCTATTCCGAACCGTGGGGATTAGTTGTAAATGAAGCGATGTTATGCAGTATGCCTGTCATAGTATCAAATCAATGTGGTTGCAAACCAGAATTGATAAAAGAGGGAGAAAATGGTTATTCATTCGAACCCGAGGATAAAATTAAGTTAACAAAATTAATGAAAGGTTTTGCAAGCGGAAACTACAATATCAAATCGATGGGAAAATCCAGTCTAGCTATTGTGAAAGAACATTCACCTAGTAAAATTGCTCAAAATATAGTTACAGGTATTAAAGCATATATTTAGATTGATTACTGCAAATACATACTTAATTACAATGTAAATAATTTAGATGAAACAAAAACATACTGTATGCATCATTGGAGTTTTTCCCCCACCAATTCATGGATTATCCCTAGTTAATGATGCAATGAGAAAACTCATTCTCAATATAGATCACAATTCTAGCGTATTTGATCTAAGTAGCCTAACATTAAATAGAGCATTTTATAATATTAGTATTCGATTTATTAAATTTTTATACATTTACCCCAAATATATAATATTGAGTCTTT
>JBHPEE010000005.1:0-46138 GCA_042577295.1 Fidelibacterota bacterium
TCCTGACGGAAGTTCGATTATATTAAAAAAATATTATCATATAAGAATTGCCGTGGACGCACCAGAAGGATTGACGGTTCCGGTAATTCGTAACGTAAACAAGAAAAACATTTTTGAATTATCTACTGAGCTTGCGGATATGAGCCAAAGAGCACGCAAAAATCGATTAAGTATTGATGAACTTGCCGGAGGAACATTTACAATTTCAAGCTTAGGAGGTATTGGCGGAACATATTTCACGCCAATTGTTAACCCGCCGGAAGTTGCCATATTAGGTGTTTCGAGAGCGCAAATTGAATCAATATTTAACGGAGACGATTTTGATAATCGATTGATGTTGCCGCTAACCCTGTCGTATGATCATCGCGTTATTGATGGTGCTATGGCTGCAAGATTTATGAAATTTTTAAATGAATTAATGTCGGATATGAAAAATTTGTCCGATGCAAAATTAGTATAGGATTCATCATGACTGAGAATAATAATCATTTTGATGTAGCTGTAATTGGCTCAGGTCCGGGCGGCTATGCCGCCGCCTTTAGAGCTGCCGATTTAGATAAGCGCGTTGCACTTATTGAAAAAGACGATGTGCTTGGCGGAGTTTGTCTTAATAGGGGCTGTATTCCATCCAAAGCATTATTACACATATCTCAAATTATTGAAGAAGCACGTGATCTCGAAGGAAAAGGGATTAAGTTCAACGCACCTAAAATTGAGTTAGACAAAGTGCGAAACTGGAAAAATGAAGTAGTAGGAAAACTGAACAAAGGAATTGCACAAATGGCAAAGGCAAGAAAGGTGGAGGTCTTTACCGGTGCTGCAGAATTTAATTCTAAAACTGAAATAACTGTCAAAGGGAAAGATAAATCAGAATTAATATCTTTTGATAGTGCTATAATTGCAACCGGATCTTGCTCAACCTTAATCCCGAGTATTCCAAACGACCACCCTTCAGTTATGACCTCAAAAGAAGCCTTGCAATTAGAATCCATTCCCAAAACACTGCTTATCATTGGCGGAGGATACATTGGGCTTGAGATAGCGACGATTTATAATTCTTTAGGATCACAAGTTACGATAGTTGAAATGTTGGATTCATTATTACCCGGAGCTGATAAGGACATTGTCCGTCTTTTACAGCACAAGCTAAAGAATGATTTTCATCAACTTATGGTTAAATCGAAAGTGGTTGAGGTTAAACCCATTAAAGACAAAACTCTATCAGTAAAAATTGATAATAATGGAAAGATGATTGAGCAAAAATTTGATAAAATTCTAGTTTCTATTGGACGGAGACCAAATACTAAAAATCTAGGATTAGAAAAAATCGGTGTCCAACTTACAGAACAAGGTTTTATTGTGGTTGATAAAAAGCAAAATACTAATGTTGTCAATATTTATGCAATTGGTGATGTAGCGGGTGAACCAATGCTTGCTCACAAAGCAACACACGAAGGAAAAGTGGCGGCTGAAGTCATCGTGGGTTTACCGGCGGCATTTGATGTTAAAACTATTCCGGCCGTAATATTCACAAATCCTGAAATTGCCTGGACAGGACTAACAGAAACTGAAGCACAGGAAAAGGGAATCGAATATAAAAAAGCAGAATTCCCCTGGGGCGCGAGTGGCAAAGCAATAGCAACCGGACAGTCAATTGGGAAAACCAAACTTCTTTTCAATCCTGACAGCGGAAAACTTTTAGGCGTTAGTATTGTAGGGGCTCACGCCGGAGATATTATTTCGGAAGGAGCGCTAGCCATAGAAATGGGCGCTGACGCAGAAGACATTGGTTTGACCATTCATCCCCACCCCACCCTATCAGAAACATTCGCAAATGCAGCGGAAGTATTTTCCGGTACGATTACAGACCTTTACGTTCCTAAAAGAACAAAGTGATTCAAAAAAACCAACTTCAGCGATTATTTGGAATTAGCCCTTTGGGAATTATCATTACAATCCTGATTTGGTTTGTGGTGTATTATTTTGAGATCATTTTGAAAGTGCCAAAAATGACAATTAATCCTACCTTTCGAATTGCACTTATGGCAATTTTTATGATTGACGCTTTATATTTATTAATTGGCGGGAATTATTATTTAGGGAAAAGCGGACAGGGAAAAGAAATTGCTAAACAGGGGCCGTTTCAATTTATCCGTCACCCGATATATAGTGTCTGGATTTTCTCTTTTACCGGTATTTTGGCTATGATTTTCTATTCGTGGGTATTGATTTTCTCAGCAATACCGATAGCGATTATTTGGTCGTGGCTAGTTCAACGCGAAGAAATCGAAATGCTTAATAAATTTGGGAACGAATATATATCTTATATGGAACAGACTGGACAGTTTTTGCCATCTTGGCGTGCAATGAAAGAGAGCATGGAAGAAAAAAAATAATTATTTTACCACGAAGTCACAGAACACGCAGAGAAAGAACAATAAATATTCTAAATAGATTCTTTTTACAATCGTAGCTTTTGCAAAAATTAGCACTTCGTTCAGAATGACCTTGGGAACGCGCACAATCCACAGTTACATATAATAGACCAACAAAAACCTAGCCAAGGTTTTGGAGTCTTTAAAAAGCTGCAAAAGGTTTCTAAGATCGCAAATACGAAGCACCATTTATATCAATGATGCAGCCACTAAGAAAATCGGTTCCTTCAGACGCTAAGAAAACTGCAGTTTTAGCAATTTCTTCAGGTTTGGCAACGCGCCCAAGGGGACTTTGATTTAATATTTCTTTTTTTCTTTTGCCTGTTAAATGTGGACGTGCCATTGCAGTTTCAACAAATCCGGGAGCTATTGTATATACAAAAATATTATGGGGCGCTAACGCAATAGCAAGTGATTGACCCATTGCATTCAACCCGGCTTTGCTTGCACCATAGGCGGGTGCAGTTGGCTCACCGCGGAAAGCACCGCGCGATGAGATATTAATTATTTTGCCACTACCCCGTTTGATCATTTCTTTGGCAACCAAAAACGAAAGGTTAGCCGGACCCAACAAATTTGTATTAATAGATTTATTCCAGGCAGATTGCCATTCGGTAAAATCAATTTTTTCTATGGTATGTTCAGTGTAAACTCCTGCATTATTGATCAAAACATCAATTCTACCAAACGCAGAAAGGGCTCGTTCTACAATTTTATAAATATCTTTCGGATTTGTTAAATCGCCACCAATTGTTATGTGCCCTTTTCCCTTAAGTTTCTTGAGAATACTTTCAGCTTTTCCCTGCTGACTATTATAATGTAAAATTACTTTAGCGCCAACATCGGAGAACTGAGCCGCCATTACGGAACCAATACCACCGGAAGCCCCGGTAATTAATATAACACGATCTTTCATATAATTATCCATTTTTGTTATTAAATTTAAACTTAAAAAGACTTGCGGGTCTAAGTAAAAAAGGTAGAGGATCCCTGAAAAAAATAGCACAATATTAGCGATTACCTTTGTTCTATTTTCAATGATGGGTTGCGCAACTGGACCACCGAGCGAAACAATATTCGTGAAAAACTATAAACATCGTAAAGTGCGAGTAAATCCGGTAATACATAATAGCGTGACGACAGTAAAGGTTCATTATGTTGGCCCCACCTATAAAAGTTGAAAAGATGATTTAAGACGTTTGTACAAAACCATCGTGTGAATGTGGTTTTTATCAGAAATTAATTCAGAACCTTTAGAACTTGTTCTTTGGACATTCCGGGCTTGATTTTATTAAGATAGAGCAGTTTTATAACTGCTCTATCTATTTCTGAAAATTCTATTACGTTCGTCCACTCATGATAAAAAATACTATCTTTGTACTTATTTGAATCATTCATTAAACCTAGACTTTGAGTAAGTTCTTCGCGAATCAAATGAGAGCGTTCTTGTTGCGTAATATCGGCAGAAGAAATAAGGATACTTGCATCATAAATAACAAAATTATCGTCATGCCATAATGCCCAAAAGAAACCATAATTGGTTGGTACATAATTAGGATCGATTGCTGAAAATTCTGACTCAGGCGAAAAGGCAATGACAAGATTTTCGTTGTTGTTAACAAGCTTAATTTTAATTCCGACGATGAGTTCATTCAGATCGTTAACAATATTATTTATTGTTTGAATATCTTCTTCGGTTGGTTCTCCGCTAATTTTAATACGAATATCGTCAGTCCACCTTTTAATGACTGGCACTTCATCACCAAATTCCGCACCAAGCCCAATTTCTGAAAAGTATTCTATTTCTTCTTTAGTAAAAGCGTTTGTATTGGACTGGAAGGAACAACTAATTATCAGAAATGTAAAGGCGATAAATATTGTTTTCATGATGAGTAAAAGTAAAATCTTCAGAAAACAATATTCCACAGATATTTTAAATTTTATGTATAATACACGGAACGTAAAACTTTCTACTTAAATTCTCAGTATTAGTGTATTTTCAAAACGTCAGAAAAATTATAAAATGAGGTTTTATTGTGAAAATTAATCAATTATTACCAGTTGTAACAGGGACACTTCTTTTAATTTCCTGTGCAGAAAATTTAGAAAACAAACTAACTAAATTAGAGGGAACTAAGGTAATGGGTAAAGAAGAAACTAAAGTAACGCCAACTATTGAAACGGCATTTGAGTTCGTCAAATCATCGAGCGGAATTGATGAATATCGTTGTACGCTTAATGGTTTGAGCATTTTACTAATGGAAGAACATTCCGCCCCAGTAGCGACGTTTATGGTAACCTATCACGTAGGGTCTCGTAACGAAGCAATTGGGCATACAGGATCAACGCACTTACTTGAGCACATGATGTTTAAAGGATCAAAGAATTTTAACAAAGAAAAAGGGAATCCATTTATGCCAACCATGCAAAACATGGGGGCTGTGGTGAACGCTACAACATGGATGGATAGAACTAATTATTTTGAACTCCTTCCGAGCGAGCATTTAGGTAGTGCAATAGCGATTGAAGCTGACCGCATGCGGAATTTGTTTATCAAAGACGAAGAACGCCAAAGGGAAATGACAGTGGTACGCAATGAATTTGAACGCGGGGAAAACGATCCGTTTGATGGGCTAAATAAAAATATTTGGGCAACGGCTTACCAAGCACATCCATATCATCACAATACTATTGGATGGCGTTCGGACATTGAAGGAGTTTCAACGGAACGCTTGCAAGAGTTTTATGAAACATATTATTGGCCCAATAACGCAACTGTTACTATCATCGGCGATTTTAATAAAGAAGAAACCCTGAAGGCGATATTAGACAATTATGGTACAATAATAAAATCTCCGCAGCCTATACCTGTAATGTACACTACTGAACCGAAACAAGAAGGCGCGCGGCGTTTTGTGGTTAAACGCTCAGGGCAAATGGGGATTGTTGGAATTGCACATAAAACACCGGAAGGACTACACGAAGATAATTATGCAATTCAAGTTCTTTCAAGAATATTAGGAGATGGCAAATCAAGTAGATTTTATAAATCATTAGTAGATAAAGGATTATCCACAAGCATAAGTATGTGGGATTATCCCTTAAGAGATAATGGTTTGTTTGTGTCTTATGTCTTTTTAACATCGGACACAAAGCATAAAGATGTTGAAAAAATAATATTAGATGAATATGAATTACTAAAGCAGAAAGGTGTCACTGATGAAGAAATTGTTCGAGCAAAAGGACAGCTTCGCGCCGAGCAAGCCTACAGTCGTGACGGATCGTATTCAATTGCGTCCAGTTTGAATGAAGCAATCGCAATAGGTGACTGGACATATTATACTAATTATTTAGAAAATATAAACAAGGTTACGAAAAAAGATATTAAACGAATTGTTAATACATATTTAATTGAAGATAAAAGTACAATAGGATACTTTATTCCACTATCAGGTTCAGGTGGTGGAGGGGGAATGCCAAACAATGCTAAGGCGCACAAACCATATAATTATACTTTTATGCTAGAAGATAATTCAGAAGGTAATGTAGCGTCCAATGCTAAAATTTCCGATAGAATTATTGAACAAACACCAATTGAGGGAATTCGTTTGTTAACAATGAAAACTGGAGTTAAGGATGTTGTAACAATCGCCGGAAGTTTTTTAGGCGGTGATGTATATAGCCCACAAGCAAATATGATGATAGCCAATTTAACTGCTTCAATGCTTGACAAAGGAACAATAAATAAATCTAAATTTGAGATTTCAGATAAACTTGAAAAAGTTGGTGCGAGTATATCGTTTTCGAGCGGACATTACAATGTTAGGTTTAATGCAAAATGTTTAAAGGACGATATTCCATTAGTTCTTAGTTTGCTTGCAGAACAATTAATGGAACCGGCGTTTAACAAAGAGGATTTAATAACACTTAAAACTCGTTTGGTTGGCAATTTAAAAAGAGATAAAGAAAATACTCAAAAACAAGCTGGTGGAGCTTTTTTACGTAAACTTTATCCTAAAGGACACCCCAACTATAGTTATAAAACCGATGACCGTATCAAAATGGTTAATAATATTGATTCTGCCAGTTTAAAGAATTTTCATAAAACATATTATGGCTTGGGTAGCATGACAATAGTTGCCATTGGCGATATTAATGAAAAGGCCTTTAGCGCTGAAGTATCAAAAGTATTTAATGGATGGAAAACGTCTCCGTTAGAGAAAAAAGAATCATCATTAAGAGCCAATCATATTAGCGCAGAGTCAGAATATGTTACAATTAAGGACAAAACAAGTGCGGATATTTATATCGGATTACCGATAGGAATAGATCGCAACCACGAAGATTTCTACCCACTAATGTTTGGTACATATATTTTAGGCGGAAATTTTTCTGCAAGGTTAATGCAAACGGTAAGAGACGAACAAGGGTTGACATATAATATTCAATCGTGGGTAGGTGGCGTTGATTACGGAAACGATGGCTATTGGTTGATTGGCGGATCGTTCGCTCCACAGATGGTGGAAAAAGGACGCGTTGCTTCGATTGTACAATTAAATAAATGGGTTGAAAGTGGAGTAACGCAAACCGAAGTTGATGCGAAGAAGTCAACAATCACAGGTTCTTACAAAGTTGGCCTGGCAACCACACACGGTTTAGCCGGACAAATTTTAACAAATGCCGAGAGAGGCAGACAAAACAGTTATTTGGATGAATTTCCTGAATTGATTAATGCAATAACTATTGACCGCGTTAATGATGTGATTCAAAAATATATTGATAATGAAAAATTGGTTTTTGTTGCAGCGGGCTCACTTGACAAAGATGGAAATCCGTTATTAGAATAAACCCTTGCACTTTAAAGAATATATGTACGAATATCAACAATCCGGACGCTATTTTGCACAAACCGCCGATGATATTAAAGATATTGCCGAAGCTGAATTATTAGAACTGGGTGCAGTAGAAACCAGTCATTCTTACCGCGGTATATATTTCAACGCCGACCCGGAATCACTATACCGAATTAATCTACATTCCCGGCTGATCAACCGAATACTGGCCCCGCTAAAAACCTTTGATTGTCATTCAGATAATTACCTCTATCAAGTTGGACAACAGATCCACTGGGAAGATTTTCTGAATCCAGAACAAACCCTGGCAGTCTTTGCCAGTGTTACCCAAAGCAATATCAATCATTCCAAGTTTGCGGCGCTGCGCCTGAAGGATGCAATTGTCGATTATTTTCGGGAGCGTGACGGGAAACGCCCTTCAATTGATACGCGCAATCCTGATTTATGGCTGAATGTATACATCGAAAAAAATGTGGCTATCATTAGCGTGGATACATCGGGCGGTTCCCTGCATCGCCGCGGATACCGTAGGGAATCAACACAAGCGCCAATGAATGAAACTTTGGCCGCATCAATTATTCGGTATTCTGACTGGGACGGACAAACACCGCTTTACGATCCGCTTTGTGGTTCGGGGACTATTTTATGTGAAGCCTATCTGGTCGCCACCAAAACACCTTCTGCCTACCTGCGTAATAAATTCGGCTTTGAGCACCTGCCCGACTTTGATGCTGCATTGTGGGCAAAAGTAAAAAGTGATGCTGATAATAATGTACAGCCTATGAACAACAGCCTGATTCAAGGCAGTGATATTGATTTAAAAGTGGTAGCGACCGCGAAAAAAAATAGCGCCGTTATTGATCCTGCCTCACAAATCAAAATCATTCAAAAAGATATATTCAAGATCGAACAACTGACCGATACAACCATTGTTTGCAATCCACCCTACGGTGTCCGCATGGATCATAATAAAGATTTAAGTGTTTTTTATAAAAATCTAGGGGACTTCTTAAAACACCGTTGTACTAATTCAACAGCTTTCATCTATTTTGGAGATCGGAAGCACATTAAGCAAATCGGTTTAAGATCCAGTAAAAAATGGATTCTAAGCAACGGTGGGTTGGACGGAAGACTGGTTAAATATGTGATGTATTGAGCTATTTCATGGATATTATATTAATAGCAGCAATAACTATAGATGGATATATTGCCCGTCGAAGTGATGAGGTAATATCATGGTCTAAAGATTTAAAACTGTTTAAAAAGCAGACAATGGGTTATCCGGTGATAATGGGTTCCAACACTGAAAGGACTCTCGCAGTTGAGCTTAAAGGACGTGAAATAATAATTGTTCACCGAAATGACAAGCCCGAGGAAATATTGGGCAAATTAAATATGGAAAAATGTTTTATACTGGGAGGTGGAATGACTTACACAAAATTTGCGCAATTCTTAACACATATGTACATTACTCCCCACCCGATTGTTTTTGGAAAGGGAATCCAACTTTTTTCCAATTTAAAAGAAGGGCTATCTCTAAAATTTATACGAAAGATTACGGTCAACAAAACTGAAGGTATATTCCAGTTTCAATATAGAGTAATCAAATAACTAAATCTTTTGACAGCGCGGGCAAATATGTGTTCCACGCTGTGCAACCCTTATTTTTTCAATAACCACCTTGCAGCGCGGACAGTCTTCATCTTGGCGACCAAAGACCTGTAATTGTTCTCTAAAATTTCCCTTTTTACCTTCCCCAAAATAAAAATTAATGATAGTTGTTCCTTGATTATCAATAGCAGCTTGCAAAAGTCTTTGTATCGCGGAATGCAACACAGTTGATTTTTGTCTACTAACCGATGAGCCTTTTTGTTGGGGGTGTAATTTTGCGTACCAAAGTGCCTCATCAACATAGATATTACCTAAACCAGCTATGAAACTTTGGTCTAATAAGAGTGGTTTTAGTTGTCGGTTACTGTTGTGCAAATTATTAAACAACCAATTTTTAGTAAAGGATTGTGACAGCGGCTCAACACCTAATTTCTGATTAATATAATCCAAAGAATCATAATAATACAGTCTTCCGAATTTTCTATAATCTTTGAAGTATAAAGAAGCCCCGTCTGTAAAATTAACTACAGCAGTAAGGTGCCTAATCTTATCATTCTCCGCTAAGTTTAATAATAGTCGCCCGGTCATTCGCAAATGAATTAAGAAATGCCCACGGTCAAGATTGAAGACAATATATTTACCTCTACGCTCAACAGTAATTATAGATTTTCCCGCGACTAATTCATTGAATTGTCGGGGTGTGTGGGTTACAAAAACTTTATCATAATTATTTTGTGGAATAACATTGTGAATTGTTTTACCAACAATGTTTGGACGAATATACCGCACAACGGTTTCAACTTCGGGGAGTTCAGGCATCTATTTATATAATAATTGATTAGTATAATATTATTAAAAAGTCTAATTAATTGAAACTGTTTATATATTGGAATGTAAGAAGAGGGGCTAAGGTTGAAAATGTCATTATAGAAAAAAGAAAGCCCAAGCAAAAATTAAAAACTAAAGAAAGTGAAATTAATATTTGTCAAATAAATATTAATTTTAAATTGTTTATCAGGGTTGTCGGATCTCCCCCGACAACCTTTTTTACATCAGAGTATAGTATCATTGTTTGTAGTAGCTGTGAGCGAGTAATTTCATCGGTTTAAAATGATAAAGTATTTAAAATATATACTGCTAATTGTGGGAATATTTATTTTGCTAACATTCTTAACGATCAAGCTATATTTCCATTATGATGTTCCAGAATATAACGGGAAGCATTCATTGCTGGAATTACAAGACACAGTTGAGGTATTTACCGATCCCTATGGTGTTCCACATATTTTTGCCAAAAGTAATGAAGATTTATTTTTTACTGCAGGTTATATACTTGCTCGCGAAAGGTTGTTTCAGTTATCGCTTTTAGCTGCTGTTGCCCGCGGAGAAATATCAATGCTACTAGGGGACGATTACGCTGAACACGATGATTATATAAAACAGAATCAATTATTTTCTAAAAGGAGCGAAATCACATCATCAATTAATTATGACAACGAACTGTTAGTTCAAGCATATTGTTCAGGTATAAATACTTGGATTGATGAAACGGAAGATTCTTTACCACTTTCTTTTAAAATATTGAACGCAAAACCGATCAGATGGACACCATCAGATGTAATTAGCGTTGTTTCAATAATGAGTAGTAATTTTTACCAAAATAGACGAACAGAATGGTTTTTGAATATAATCGGGCAATATTTTGGCGAAACAAAGCTCAGAGAAATACTAGCCATTGATGTTTTTGATTGGATGAATACAAACGAGGATTTCACGATTGATTCTATTGGCCAAATCAATTTGGCGCTAGAAAATCATATAGGAGAGTTGGTTGGAGCTTCTGGCTCATTATTGCAAAGCGAAGTGATTAAAATACCAAAAGAACAAACTGCTTTCCAAAAACCTATTTTTATATTTGAGGACATTTGGGGGCTGCAACAACCGACAAAATGGTATGAGATGCATCTTAATGGAGGTGATTTTAATATAGAAGGTGCTGTAATACCCGGATTTCCAATACCATTGGTCGGAAAAAGCAATAATAATGTTTGGGCTTTTACCGGACAATTAACGGATAAGACTATAAATACTTTGTTTGATATTGCTGATGGCAATTTAGACCAAAACAGTATATCTGATTTATCTCTTAGTTATGCTGATACGTCGGGATTTGATAGTGGCAAAATAGAACATTCAAAGAGGTTTAATTTATTACAAGAAAATATTTCAAACATTGAAAAAATAAATGTTAATACTATTATAGACATACTTTCTGATAATAGAAATCCCAGGAAAACTGAATTTGTGCTTAAAATTGCCAAAATTTATTTAGATAATAATCAGGCCAATGGGAAGTTTGTGAGTACGTTATATGGATGGAACGTTGATGAACCAGCAACATCGGCGGAAGCATTGTTAATAAATATTATTTACACAAAATTATTAGAAAATTTATTCCAGGATGAGTTTTCACTGGTTGGGGAAAATGTGTTTGATACATTTATAAGCCTACCCGTTCTTGCTGAAAACAGTATAAAAATGATGATCAATAATACAGAATCCGGCTGGATTGACGATATTAAAACGGTTGAGTATGAAGAAAGTTTAGTTGAAATGGTTACTAAATCAATTGATGACGCTTTAGTTGAAATTGAAGAAGATTTTGGAAAAAATATGTTAAACGTTCAATGGGGCAATGCGAACACTAGAACATATAAACATATTTTACATGAAAGAACATTTGGTGCTAAACTATTTAATTTGAACATCGGGTCAGCCGCTGGCTCATACGACAAAATTTCTAGTACTGTTCTTTGTAGAATATTTGATTTATCTGATATGACCACAAGTTACTCCATTTTATCTACCGGGCAGTCAGGCTTACCTAAAAGCGTTCATTATAATGACCAAGTAGCGCTATTTGAAAGCAGTGAGTTTCGTAAGATTATTTTTGATGATACCACAATACGAAATAGTAATCAATATCAAAAACTAGTATTATGTCCTACCGAATGATTACAATTGCTATAACCGCAGTCCTTATCTTCTTAACCATAATATATATTACTTTTTGGAAAGGCATGGATTTGACTGATATTTACCGAGAGACGCCAATATTCTTTGGACACCGCGGGGATAGTAAGAACTTTCCAGAAAACACCATAGCTTCATATAGCTCTGCAATAAAAAACGGTTTAAACGCCATCGAATTAGACGTTATGCTGACAAAAGATAACAGATTAGTATGTTCCCATAATTTTGATTTGGAACGTGAAACAAATGGCGCGGGATTTATCGATGAGATTGATTATAAGGATTTGGCAAAAGTAAAAACTGGCCGACAATTTCCGATAAACAAACAAACGACATTACCTTTATTAATGGATGTAGTAACCTCTTTACCAAAAACCGTTTTAATAAATATAGAAATCAAGACAAAAAGCACATTTGATTTAAAAGCTGCAATTAAAGTAGCAAAAAAAATTAAAAGTGGGGAAATATCACAAAGAGTCATAGTCTCAAGTTTTAATCCGCTAGTTTCACGAATTGTGAAATTAATTTCACAATCAATTCCAACAGGTTTTATTTACGAATATGAACAACATTTTATGGGTGTTTTTATTGCTCGACCGGATTGCTTATTTCCTGAAACCGAATTAATTACTGATAAATTAATCAAATTTTGCAGGAAGAGAGACATGCGAATTAATGCTTGGACAGTGAATAATGTTAATTCTCGCGATTGGTTAATCAGTAAAAACATTGATGGAATTATTACTGATAATCCTAGATTGGCAGGAAAAAATTAATGTTTAAAACAACGCATACCGGTAAACACCATTGCAATTCCGTGTTCATTACAAGCCTGGACAACTTCTTGATCACGAATTGAACCACCCGGCTGAATGATAGTTGCTACGCCGCTATCAGCGATTAAATCGATTGAGTCGCGAAACGGAAAGAACGCATCAGACGCCAAAACAGAACCATCTAATTTATCACCGGATTTCCTTAGTGCAATTTCAACAGCATCTACCCGTGAGACTTGACCAGCCCCG
This sequence comes from Fidelibacterota bacterium, assembly GCA_042577295.1. Lineage (GTDB taxonomy): Bacteria > Fidelibacterota > Marinisomatia > Marinisomatales > JAHJCW01 > JAHJCW01. The sequence goes on from JBHPEE010000005.1 coordinate 12,958, forward strand.
ACACCCAAAGTTGAGTTATCTTTTACAGTTATTATTGCGTTCGACTTAACGTGTTTTAAAACTTTCCATGCGAATAACATATCCGCCAATTCAGATGTTGAAGGTTTTTTCTCTGTTACGGTTTTTATTTTGTTTTCAGTAACGGTGCTTAGATCAGATTCTTGAACAAGCAATCCTCCATCAATGTAACGGTATTCAAGCTTTGGGGTTTTCGGCTTAACATTGCCAATTTCTAACACGCGCAAATTCCTTTTATTTGATAAAATCTTCAAAGCAGTTGGTTCATATTTTGGAGCAATAACAATTTCAACAAAAACTTTACTTATCATCTCGGCAATGGCTTTATTGCATGTTCGATTAAGACAAATTACTCCGCCAAAGGATGATTTTGAATCTGCATCAAAGGCTTTTTGATAAACATTTGTAATTTCATCACCGCAAGCAACACCGCAAGGATTACCGTGCTTGACGATTACGCATGTAGGTTCAGCGAATTCCCGGAGACATGAAAGGGCTGCATCCGCATCCAATAAATTATTATATGACAATTTTTTTCCTTGATGCATTGTGGATTCTAAAATATTTTGATTATCTTGTATTGGATTTTTATATGCAGCAGCTTCTTGGTGTGGATTTTCACCATATCGCAAATCATAGGATTTATCAAATGTAGGAGAAAAGATTTGTGGAAAGTCATCATCATTTAAATAATTATGAATAATGCTATCATATTGAGCGCAATGACCAAATGCTTTTGCGGATAGCAGCTTGCGTGTTTTGAAAGACAATCCCCCCAATTCGTCAATTTCATTAATAATTGATTTATAATATGTTGAATCAACAAGTACACCAACCCACCCAATATTTTTTGCAGCACTTCGAATCATGGTCGGTCCACCGATGTCAATATTTTCGAGGGCCTCTCCTAGAGAAACTGTGGGCCTGCAAATAGTTTCAGTAAAGGGATAAAGATTACACACTACAAGATCGATCCATTTAATATTTTGTGCTTCAGCATCAGATTTGTGAATGTCGCGCAAACCTAAAATTCCACCTTCTATTTTGGGATTGATTGTTTTAATACGTCCGTCCATAATTTCTGGAAAGTCCGTGTAATTAGAAACATCGATTACTTCAATGCCGGCTTTTCTAAGATGTTCAGCCGTACCGCCGGTTGAAAGAATTTCAACACCATTATCACTTAAATATTTTGCTAATTCAAGTATACCTGTTTTATCGTAAACAGATATAAGCGCGCGAGCGATAATTGTAATGGATTTATTCATAAAATATTATTCTGAAATAATTTGATTGCCTCTATGAAAGCCTCGCCTTCCAATACTTGTACTTTTGTCTTTAGTGATTCCGGTGTATCGTTTTTATCAACAGAACATTTCTTTTGAACTAGAATTGGACCATCATCAACCAACTCTGTAACATAATGAATTGTACAACCGGTTTCTGAATCACCGTTTATGATTACTTCTTTATGAACATTCATATCCATGCCACCTGCATATTTTGGCAATAAAGAAGGATGAACGTTGATAATACGCTCTTTCCACTCTCGACAAAACTTAGACGAAAGAATACGCATAAATCCAATCAACAGTACCAAATCAACGTTATGGTTTTTAAATATTGATGATATTTTAGCGTCAAATTGCTCCCGGGTTTTATTTAAATGTGAAATAAAAATGTTAGGTATATTATGATTTGCAGCACGTTCAAGAATGTATGCATTTGAAGAGTTGCTAATAACTACTTCAATAGAGGCATTTAACTCTTTTAGCGCTATAGAATCAATAATTGCCTGTAGATCAGTTCCTTTGGTTGAACCAATAACCCCAAGTTTTATTAAAGTTGACATTAACTTCTCAATGTCCTCATATGATTGATACGTTTCTGAACGAGTTCAGCGGTTCCAATATCCGTTCTATGAAACATTGGCCCATCAATACGGCTAATTTCGTCCTCAGCAATTGTTTCGGCTTCTTTTAGCGTGTCGGCAATACCAACAACGGCAACTGTTCGCGACCCGGATTCGATCAATTTATTGTTCTCTAAATCAACCGAAGCCAAGTACAATTGATCTGGATTTTTAATTTTAGAAATATCTATGTATTTGCCTTTAGCCGGTGAATCGGGATATCCAAGGGGAACAGCGTATTTACATACGGAAGCTTTGTTGCTAAATATTACATCACACTTCTGCAAGAATGAATTTGATATTCCGACACATATGTCAATAAAGTCACTTTCTAAAAGTGAAAAAATATTCATTGCCTCAGGATCTCCGAAGCGCGCATTGTATTCAATTAGTTTGACTCCGTTCGCAGTTGCGATAAAACCACCGTACAGGATGCCCTTATAACCAGCACCAAACTCCCTTTTTAATGCTTTCGCAGTTGCGATATTTATCGACTTTGCGGAATCAATGTCATCGTTTGATAGAAACGGTAAGGACTGATTTACATCATTGTAAGAGCCCATTCCTCCGGTATTGGGGCCAACATCATTTTCATAAGCACGTTTGTGGTCTTGAACGGGCGGCATATGGATTAGGTGCTCACCGTCACAAAAACTCATTAATGAGAACTCTTCTCCAAGAAGCTTCTCTTCGATAACAAATTGACCGCCATTTTTAATTATTTGATTACAATATTCGATAGCTTCGCCGTGAGAATTAATATGTTCGCCGGATACTTTTACGCCCTTACCGCCCATTAAGCCGTCGAATTTAACGACGTAATTTTCACCTAATGTATTTAAATATTCTGATACGTTAGTTAAATCACTAAAAGTTTGATAATCTGGACAACCCGCAATATTATATTTTCGCATTAAATCACGCGTAAAACTTTTACTGGTTTCAATTTGTGCTAAATCTTTTGTAGGGCCAACACAATGGATGTTTAGCTCCAACAGAGCATCCACAACGCCATTCGCCAACGGCGCCTCGGGACCAATAATTGCCAAGCCTATTAAATGTTCAGCAGCAAAACTTGAAATAGTTTTTGGATCTGCAATATTGCCAACTTCAAGAATTTCAGAAATTTCTTCAATTCCGGGATTTCGGTTTGATGCAAAACAGAATAATTTGTTGGGTCTTTTTGATTTATTAATGGATCGGGCAATGGCATGTTCGCGGGCTCCCGAACCAATAATTAAAATATTCATTGATAATTACGTTCTTGGTTTCGCTGTTTTTCAAGCGCTTTGATTTTAGTTTCATTAACATCGCCTGTGATATAATTGCTGTCAAGGCAGGCGGCACAAGGCCTGTAAATTTCATGTTCACCTTTTCTTGTCACTGCTTCGATCAAATCATCCAATTCTTGATACATTAAAATATCTACATTCAGATGTTTTCGAATATCTTCGATAGACATATTCGATGCAATAAGTTCAGAGCGAGTTGGTATATCAACACCATAGAAACACGGGTTAATTAATGGCGGACAGGCGGAAACAAAATATACTTTATTAGCACCAAAGTCGCGGACCATTTTGACAATTTCCTGACTTGTATTACCGCGAACTATACTATCATCGACAATCATTACATCTTTACCTTTTATTTCAAATGACAGAGGTACAAGTTTATGACGGATAGATTTTTTACGTTCTTGTTGCCCCGGCATTATAAATGTACGACCAATAAAAGGATTTTTGTATAATCCCTCAGAATAGCGTACACCTAATTCATTTGCCATCGCCAAAGCGGCGTTGTTAGATGTGGCGGGTGCCGGTATGACAATATCGGGAATTATGTTGGTGTATTTGTTTTTCCACAAAGAGGCTAGATTTTGTCCCATTCTAAGACGCGATCTATAAACGCTTACATCGTCGAGGATTGCATCCGGTCGAGCAAAGTAAACATACTCAAATATACAGGGGGTGAATTTCTTCGAAGATAAAATTTTTGACTGATATTGTCCGCCTTCGGTTATATAGATTACTTCTCCATGGGCAACATCGGATTTTGACTCAAAACCTAAAGAATAAAATACGGAAGGTTCACTTGAAAATATATAGTCAGTTTTTCCATCGGTAGACTTTCGCTCTCCTCTGGTTAACGGACGAATTCCATGTGGGTCGCGGAACACGATCATACCCTTGCCAATAATAGTGCAAATCACTGAATAAGCCCCGGAAACGCGTTTATAAACCTCACTTGTAGCTTGACAAATATGATCGAAAAAATCGCCATTTTTATCAATGTTTCGCAATTCTTCTAGTTTGCCCGCAAAAACGTGCAATATTACTTCAACATCAACGGATGTATTTAAATGTCTTCCGTCCTTATGTGATAATTCTAGCATGAGTTCTCGATGATTAACAAGATTACCGTTATGAGCCATTGCAATTCCGTATGGAACGCCTGTCCAAACCGGCTGGGCATCTTCATGATTATATTTTCCGGTAGTAGGATATCTTGTATGTCCTATTCCAATATTACCTTCCAATCGCGACATATTTCGTTCGTCAAAAATATCCCTGACATAGCCAATTCCTTTTTTGGTGTGGAATCGATTATTGTATGTAATAATTCCCGCGGCATCTTGTCCGCGATGTTGAAGATATATCAAACTATCGTATAGTTCACCTGCAACAGGTTTCTGTGAAACAATTCCAACAACTCCACACATGATTATATGAGCTCCACCAATTTTGAGGATAATCCTGTATAAGTTTCAGGCGTTAGATTAAGTAAATATTCTTTGTCTGCTTTCGGTAATTCAAGACTATTGATAAATTTGTTAATAGTATCTCGTGACATCTTTTCACCACGAGTTAATTCCTTAAGTTTTTCATATGCGTCAAGTTGTCCATTTTTACGTAAAATAGTCTGAATAGCTTCAGCAAGAACCTCCCAATGCGAGTTTAATTCTTCTAAGGTTTTATCTTTATTAACTGCTAATCGATTAAGTCCTTTAATTATATTTTTAATCGCTAATAGCGAATGAGCCATTGCCACGCCCTGATTTCTTAAGACCGTACTATCGGATAAATCCCGTTGCAGTCTTGAAATTGGCAATTTTGTGCTAAAATGTGACAATATTGCATTAGAAATACCAAGGTTGCCTTCTGCATTTTCAAAATTAATTGGATTGATTTTATGCGGCATTGTACTTGAGCCCACCTCATCAGTAATGCGCTTTTGTTTGAAAATTCCACGACTAATGTAAAGCCAAATATCTTGACAGAAATCGATTAAAATTGAATTGATACGTATAATTGATTGATAGCTTTCAACATTAGAATCGTGAGGTTCGATTTGCGTTGTAATTAAATTTGGTTCAAGTTTTAATGATTTTATAAACCGCTGAGTAAATTGTAACCAATCAACGTTCGGATATGTTGCAATGTGCGCACCCCATGTTCCCGTTGCTCCTCCGAGCTTACCCTGCAGATTGTGTTCTTTGATGTGGGTTGTTTGTCTTTGTAGGCGATTACAGAACACGGCCAACGCTTTCCCAATTGTTGTTGGTGTCGCGGGCTGCCCATGAGTCATCGCAAGCATTGCGGTGCTACTATAGTTTTTTGCTAAAGTTTTTAACTTAGAAATAACTTTTTTCAATGTTGGAAGATATACGTGGATTAATCCCTCTTGCCACATGAGAGAGTAGGCAAGATTATTGATGTCTTCCGATGTTAGCGCAAAATGAATCCACGGGATTAACTTTGCTGATCCGGAACGTTTTAACTTATCACTAATGAAATATTCAATTGCCTTTATGTCGTGGTTGGTTTTCTCTTCAATCTTCTTAACTTGTTTGGCATCATTTGTAGAAAATTTGTTATAGATATTTCGGAGTTCTGTTTTTTTTGCAGAGGATAAAGGTTTTAGTTCTTTGATGTGTATTGTGCTACAAAGAGTAATCAAATATTCTATCTCAATTTTTATGCGATATTTGATTAGCGCTTCTTCAGAGAAGAATAGTTTTAATTCCTGAGTGTCCTTTTCGTAGCGCCCGTCAATAGGTGATATATTACTTAACATATTCTCTGTGTCCTCTGTGTTTGTCTTATCCTAATTCCAAGATTCTTTTAACGGCTAATGCGCAATTGCCCGGATCTAAAATCGTTAAAACGGGAGCATTGCTAGGCATTTGCAATGTTGATTGAATATTTACAAGCATATCAGTTTTATCTTTAAATGGTGGACAGGCTATAACGGGATTATTAGAATTAGCGGCAACAAAACCCGACAAGGCATTGGAGCGACCAGCTATTGTAATATATACAACGCCTCTTTCGGCAGAATTAGACGTAATAATATTTAACACTTCTAATGGTTGTTTGTGAGCGGATGCTACGTTTACCTCATAATTGATTGAAAACTTTTGCAATTCACTAGTAATCTTTTCGGCAAAACTGCGGTCAGATTCAGAGCCCATTATAAGTATAACTTTCATAAGTATTCCTTTAAATTTAAAATTAGTCGTTCATGAGCAGACAAATTATTCATAGGAAATTTAAATCTATTTCCTGTAATCGTTTCATATAGAAAAATATAACGTTGCGATAGTTCAACAACCAGTTCATCGGGCGCAGATGGCAGAGTTTCATCATTATACGGATCGCAATTGTCAACAAACCATAAACGCAAAAACTCTTTATCAATATTTTGAGGTTCTTTTCCACCATTAAAACGTTCATCATAGGTATCTGCAATCCAATAACGACTTGAATCAGGTGTATGAATTTCATCTACAAGGACAATGTTTCCCTTGATATCTTTTCCAAGCTCATATTTAGTGTCGACTAAAATTAATCCGTTTTCAAGAGCTTTTTTCTGTCCGAAAATAAATAATTGTAGTGCGATTTCGCTTGCTGATTCCCAATCATTCTTGGACATCCATCCTTCGGAAATTATTTCTTCCGGACTAATTGGTCTATCATGTTCTTTTTCCTTTGTTGTGGGCGTAAGTAAAGGAGTACTTAACCGTTGATTTTTAACCAATCCCTCCGGCAGATCAATTCCGCAATAATTACGGGAACCGGTTTTATATACAGTCCACAAAGATGTTGACGTTGTACCGGTAATGTATCCGCGCACAACAAATTCAATTGGAAAGACTTCACAGTTTTCTGCAACTATTACATTTGCATCAGGCAAATCTATTACATGATTTTTCACAATATGTTTTGTTTTCTCAAACCACCAAGCGCTTGTAAGGTTGAGTACCTGTCCTTTGAAAGGTATTGCCGCTAAAATGCGGTCAAAAGCACTCTGGCGATCAGTCGCGATCAAAATTAATTTATCACCAATATCATAAACATCGCGCACTTTACCGCGACATTTTATTCCAACCAGCAAGTTGGTTTCTGTGATACAGTTATTTAATTCCTTACTTATTTGCTCTCTATAATCATTTTTGTATTTCATAGCAATCATGGGAAAATGGATTAAAAAATATATTTGTTTTTAAGGTCGTATTCAATACTTTGTCATAATTATCATCATTGACAGTTATTTTCCAAAGCACTCCACTATATATGTCTATTAAATTTTTTATTTTAAAGTGGCGCGAAAGAATCTCTTTTTTGTGACGGCCTAATAAATCTTCCTTTGGACGGACAAGAAAATATGCAGTTTTTGGACAATTCTGAAATTCTACTAAATGCTCCTTGTTCGAATTGAAAAGTTCACCGGATTTAATAAGGGTATTTTCTATTTCATATGAAGCATTAAAGTTCAAAGCAATTTGCCAATAATTTTGTTTACCTACGTTAACCGGTATTTGCAATCGGTTTAACGTGTTTTGAACTGACAACGCTTCGTTATCAGTAATAATTGACTCAACAAACCATTCAATTGAATTCATATTTGATTTGTATGGTTTAATTATGTGTTCATCTACAGAACTGGCAAGGTCGTTATCCTGAAGAACGATGCTTTCCGCAATATACTCGCGCATCGAAGTGAAAATTGCATCACCATTTTCTGTCCTCTCAGGATGAGGCATAAGCGCCATCACGTTTCCCCGGGGGTTGCAAATTGCTGCTAAATTATGGATAGATCCGTTCGGATTTGTTGGAAATTCTGCAAATATATTGCCAGCGCTATCGCCATAGCGAAAAACTGTTTGCTGATTTTTGATTAATTCCTCTAACAAAATTTCAGGAATTACAAAACGACCTTCTGCATGGGCAAATGGAACATGGACAGATTGTCCAGGAAGTAAATGTCGCGTAAAGGCGGTTCTTAGATTTGGAATTGAAAGAAATAAATGTGCCCAATTGTTATAATAACCGGTACCCAACACACGCCCATCTTTAGTTCTTTTATTGTCAGTAAGCGCCATGCCGAGTTGATAGTCTTTTAGGCCTGGAACCATACCGGATTCAACTAAAATTTGCGCGCCATTGCAAATACCCAAAACAGGTTTCCCGGTTTCTGCTTGCTTGCGAATTTCTTTCATAAGCGGATCTAGTGAGGCAATAATACCTGCCCGGGAACGATCCTCGTAAGAAAATCCTCCGGCAATTATATATCCATCACTGTTCTCTAATAGCCTATAATCATCGTTCCACAAGAATTCCATTGGCTCCATGCCTGCACGCCTTACCGCCATGAATGTTTCGCGTTCGGTGTTAGTTCCGGGAAATTGAACAACAGATATCTTAATCGCATTATTCATTATTTAGACAAGGGATACTTTAGGTTTCCCCTGAATAACTTTGCCAATTTCGAAAACTGATATTTTATCTTTAAGAATCGAATTGATTTTATCTTTTGCGAGTTCAGGGACAATTATTACCATACCAATTCCCATATTGAAGGTTCGATACATTTCGTCTTCATCAATATTGCCGATTTCTTGCATCACATTAAAAACGGGCAAAACAGGAATACTGTTTTTTTTAATTTCTACGGTACAATTGGATGGTAAAATTCTTGGAATATTTTCTACTAAACCACCACCCGAGATATGCGCCATACCATTAATCTGAATCCTGTTTTGTAATAATAATTGAATATAATTATTGTAAATGTAGGATGGTTCTAATAGCGTCTCTCCAACCGATTTGGAAAATTCTGGAATACTGTCAAATGCTTTGTATTGTCCTACTTCAAAAAACAATTTTCTTGCTAAAGAATAGCCATTTGTTTGTAGTCCTGTTGATGGTAGTCCCAAAACAATGTCGCCTTTGCGAGTCTTTGAGCCATCAATAATGTTTTTCTTGTCAACTATTCCGGTAATTATTCCGACTAAATCATGTTCACCGGGAAGATATGTATCCGGCATTTCAGCTGTTTCGCCACCGACCAATGCTATATCATTTTCGCGACAAGCCGAAGCCATTCCATCAACAATTTCTTTAATAATTGTCGGATTCAACTTGTCGTTGGCAATATAATCTAAAAAGGTCAAAGGCCTCGCACCCATGACGGTTATATCATTACAACAGGCACTAACAAGATCAATACCGATAGTACCATATTTTTTCATCTTGCGAGCGATTATGGTTTTAGTCCCAACACCATCAATACTTTGTACTAAAATAGGATGATCGTAATCAACTATAATATCTTTTAAATTATACAAGGAACCAAAACTTCCAATATTGGCAAGGACATTCTTATTAAAAGTGCTTTTTACCGCATTTTTAATGAGATCAACAGATTTATTACCAGCGTCAATATCTACGCCGGCTGATTTATAATCTATTTTTTTCATAATAATTTATCACGCAAGCCATTCACCCATGCCTTTTTAGCCATACTAATCGAAACACTAATCATATTATTTATTTTAATTGATTGATCAGTAGTTGTCTCTCCAATTTTAAAATATTCGCAGGAATTAATGTTTAGAACATTTTCAACCTTTTTTATATTTCGTTTGGGAATCTCTAAAATGAACCCACCTGTCTCAGAAAAAAGTAATGTATCTGTTCTTAAGTCGCCGGGAATAATAACGTCACACCCAACATTATTTTTAAAACACGTTTCAGCAAGAGCAACAGCAACACCTCCATCACTGATATCATGAACAGACAAAGCTAAATCATTTTCAATTATTTCAGTAATAGAAAAAATTTGCGCTTCAACTTCATTGAATGATGGTTTGGGCAAATTTTTACCGAGTTCATTAAAAAGAGAATAATAGGCACTCCCACCACACTCGTTCTTACGCCGACCTATTAAATAAATTTCCGAATCTATTTTTTTAAATTCGGGAGTAATAGCATGATTTACATTATTAATTTTACCGGTACAACTAATTATTGGACTCGCCGGAATCGCACCATTTTTAGTCTCGTTGTAAAAACTGACATTACCAGCAACTATAGGAGTGGCGGAATTGGGATGCTCTTTTAAGTGGATATTTTTACAGGCTTCCGCCACACCGCGTACTGCTTCGGCAAATTCCCACATCTGTTCGGGTTTTTCGGGATTACCAAAGCACAGACAATCCGTCATTGCAATTGGTAAAGCTCCAACAGCCGCCACGTTCCGCATTGATTCTGCCACAGCATTAACTGCCGCCCAATATGGATCAATTTTTCCATAACGTGGATTGTGGTCTGTCGAAAGCGCAATTCCAATATTTCTAATTTCTTCAGGATAGTTGTCGCTGTTGAACGGTGCAATGACACCGGCATCTGCATGGCCGGCTTCAATTATTGTACGACCCTGAACTTGTTTGTCATAAGTTTCAAAAACCGCTTCGCGCGATGCAATATTTTCATGTGCCAAAAGATTTAATAATACTTTATTATAATTTTCCGGTTCGGGTATTTGTGGTTCATAAAAATTGTTTTTCGACTTTTTAAAATGACGATTATAGATAAATCCACGAGTTACTTCCTTTGCAGGAGCATTAACAATTTCTTCACCATTATTATGAACTATATATTGATTATCATCGCGGATTTTTCCAATTACGCGCGCTTGTGCCAAATTAGAAACGCCCGGAAAATCAAATATTTTATTATAATGATTCAAAATAATTGGTGTTATGTCAGGGGGCGATATCCACATAAACCGTTCTTGTGTCTCTGAGCAAAGATATACCGAAGGATGTAAGCCCTCCATACTCTTATGCACTTTATCCAACCAAACCTCAGCACCGTAGCCGGAAGTTTCCGCAAGTTCTACACTTGCACAAGCAACACCACCGGCACCCAAGTCTTTAAAGCCAACTTTGTCAACGAGTCCTCTGTCTTTTAGTAATTTAAATAATGAATATGACGCCTTAAGTATATGTCTTTCTAAAAAAGCATTAGGTTCCTGAACTGCACCCTTGTTTTGTTCTTTTTTCTCTTCTTCCAATTCTAATGATGCAAAGCTTGCCCCCCCAAAGCCGCTATTATCAGTCGGCTTGCCTATTAAAATTATGTCGTGGCCGATTGCGTTTTTTGGAGCGTAAGAATGTAAAATTTCATTTTCTCGCACAATCCCGAGAGTTACAATTGTTACCAGACAATTTTCGTTATATCCTTCATCGTAATAAAGATCGCCACCAATATTGGGAATACCAAGCGGGTTTCCATAACCGGCTATTCCATCAACCACTCCTTCATGGATCCAAAGACTTTTACTCGATTTTACATCGCCAAAACGTAAACCATCCGCCAATGCAATGACCTCTGCGCCCATGCATGCAACATCACGAACGTTGCCGCCAATGCCGGTCGCAGCACCTTCGTACGGAACAATTTGCGAAGGATGATTATGCGATTCGTGGCTTATCACTACACAATAGCGATGGCCTTCTTTATCGCTTGCGATTGCAACTACTCCCGCATCTTCTTTTGCACCCAATATTACATTGGGGCCATCAGTAATAAACTGCCTTAAATGATTACGGCTACTTTTATAAGAACAATGTTCAGAACCTTCTATTGAAAACAATACCAACTCAGCAAGCGACGGCGCTCTGCCGAGCATTTCATTTTGAATTTTTAAGGCCTCGTCAACAGTCAGGGGGATGCTTAATTCGCGAAGGCGGTCACGAATCTCATCCCTGCTTAGGCTTGAGAAATCGACGATTTCTTTTGTGAAGGCCATCCTATTTTAATACAGTTTGATGACGTTGCGGACCCACAGAAACAATTGTGATTGGACAGCCAACTTCTTCTTCAATAAAGCTGATATATTTTAAAATATTTTTTGGAAGGGAAGAAAAATCTCTTTCGCTTTTTATAGTGAAATCATTCCATCCTGGAAGAATTTTATAAATCGGTTTTGCATTTCTATAATCACTAAGGCTTGCCGGCATCTCTGTATGTGTTTTGCCATTAACATCATAAGATATACAAACCGGCAATTCTTTAAAATTGTTAAGTACGTCAATTTTTATAAGGGCGATATCCGTCAATCCGTTTACACGCACTGCCTGTCGTAACTGAACCAAATCTAACCACCCAACTCGGCGTGGACGGCCGGTAGTTGTTCCGTATTCATTTCCTTTATCTCTTAATGATTTCGCACTTTTACCTTTAATCTCTGATGGGAATGGACTGATTCCCACCCGCGTAACATATGCTTTGGCAGCACCAATAATTCTATCAATTTTGGTAAAACTAACGCCGCAGCCTGCTGCAATATTGCCGGCAGCCGTATTACTGCTTGTTGTATGTGGATAAATTCCATGGTCTACATCAAGACTAATGCCTTGTGCGCCTTCAAACAAAATTGATTTACCCGCCATTTTTGCATTGAAAAGAAGTGCAGAGATATCAGCGATATATTTTTTAAGCTGGTTACCATATCCTATATAATCGGTATATATCGATTCTATGGATGAACTGATTTTACCACCAAGCGCTTTCTCTGCTAAATTTTTATTGAATAAGTACGATTTTTCTAGTTTTTCACGGAAGATTTCCGGTTCAAGTAAATCTATCATTCGGATTCCGTGGCGATACATTTTGTCCGCATACACAGGAGCAATTCCGCGCTTGGTACTGCCGGCCGCCAGTTTCCCTTGATGTTCTGTAATCGCTACATCCATGTCAATATGATAGGGCATAATAACATGGGCACGATCGCTTACTAATAATTTTGGATCTATTCCGCGTTTCTGCAGACCGGCTATTTCTGTCAATAAAACTTTTGGATCAACCACTACACCATTTCCGATTACACTTACAGGTTTTGAGTATAATACTCCGGAGGGAATTAGGTGTAATTTAAAAATTTCGTCCTTTACAATTACAGTGTGTCCGGCATTGTTGCCACCCTGAAAGCGGACAACATAATCGGTTTCGCCTGCGAAAAAATCGGTAATTTTCCCTTTGCCCTCATCACCCCATTGGGCGCCAACAATAACAGAAATCTTTTGTGTAGGAGTTTTCATCGGGATTGATTTTCCGTGGGCAGTAGGATTAGTGGCGCTTTGAAAATCACAAAATTTTATTCAAATGAAGTAAGTAAGGTTACAATAACAAAAGGAATATTTCAAAGTATCAAAATAGATAATTAACAATATTTCAGATGGATTTACTAAATAATTAAGCTTTGCTATTAAGAACCCAAATAATTATATTTCTTAGTCTTTTATGTTTCTAGGAGAGTCAACATTGAAGATAAAAACATTTATTATTAATAAAAGAGGAAATAGAAAATGAGAAAAATAGGTACCATTTTAGTGATTTGTTTACTACTCGTTGGTTTTGCTTTTGCTGGCGGTATTGTAACCAATGGCAATCAAAGCGCGGATTATTTCAGGTTGATGAACCGCAACGCCTCAACCGATGTTGATGCTGTGTATTTCAATCCTGCCGGGTTAACATCCTTAAATGATGGGCTAAATTTCTATTTAAGCAGTCAAACAATCTATCAAAGTAGAACCATTACAAGTGATGTTCCTGCTCTAAAGGATGATACATTTAAAGGATCAACATTTGCTCCTGTCTTTCCGAATTTTTATGTTGCATATAAGACAGGGAATCTAGCATTTGGAGCTGGATTCATTCCGATTGGTGGTGGAGGAAGTGCAGTTTTTGATGATGGTATACCATCATTCGCAGTTCCTGCAGCAGTCTTACCTGACCTTTTAACGGCTAACGGTATCCCCACAACAGATTATAGTTACGATGTTGCTTTTGAAGGATCATCCACGTATCTTGGTGGACAAGCAGTAGTTTCATATAAAATTAATGATATGATCTCAGTAGCCGGTGGTGCTAGATATTTTGCTGCAACAAATACTTATAAAGGACACCTTAAAGACATTATGGTCAACCCAACCTATCCTGCAGTTGGAGCAACCGGGAGCATGACTTCAGCCCCAGCATTCTTTACTACAGTTTCTGGCGCATTGGCTATGGGAGCTGTTGGTGCAACAGCGGGTGCAGCCGGGTTGGAACCTTTCATATCTGGAGATTATGCTGATTTTGCTGATGTAACTTTTGCAAATATAATTGCGTATAATTCCGCATTTCAAGCTACGGTTGATGGTGTTGCTTCGGGATTTGCTCAATTAGGAATTCCTTTTGATCCTGCAACAATGACTCCGAGGGTTGCACAACAGTATGCACTTGGAGCCGCTGCAACATATACGGAAAATTCAGCAGCAATGGCAAGCTATGCGGCACAAACGGGCGATGTTGAAGTTGATGCAAAGCAAACAGGTTCTGGATTTGCTCCAATCTTTGGTTTATATCTAACTCCAATGGAAAATCTTGCTATCGCATTGCGTTACGAAGGGAAAGCTGCCATGACCCTAACAAATGAAACAAAAGTTGACGGTTCTGGACTGTTCCCAGATGAAGCAGAAACAGGAGCTGATATGCCAGCCATGTTAGGCGTTGGAGTTGCCCTTAAAGCGACCCCAAGCGTACGAGTAGTTGCAGACATGAACTATTATTTTAATTCTGATGTTGACTGGAGTGGTAAAGAAGAATATTTAGTAGGTGGAATGGAAGCTGGAGTCGGAGTAGAGTTTGCTCTTAGCGAATCTTTATTGCTAAGCGGCGGATATTTAAGAACCGTAAATACCGGAGCTCTAAAAAGATACCATACAGACCTAAGCCATACAATTCCTTCAAGCACATTTGGAATTGGTGGAAGATATAACGTTAACTCAAATCTGTATATTTCATTTGGACTTTCCAATACTTTCTATGATGATCTATCTAATAGTGGAGTTGACTATCGTGGAATAGTTATTGGTAACGAGACTTATGACAAAAACTCAACTGCTGTTGCAATAGGTGTTGGTTTTAGTCTATAGTTTTAACTATATAGATTCAATAAAAAACCCCTGCTTTGCGGGGGTTTTTTATTGACATTAAACTGTACAGTAAAAAATTTAATATATAGATTATTAATAAAATTCCCATCTTGACAAATCGATAGAGGATGAAATGAATAAATAATTACTTTAATAGTGCTATTATAAGTTTCTGCTACATCACAAGGAACTACCGCTGTAGATACAGCTTTGCAAAAAGAAGCAGTTGTTTCATTTAGTTTTAGTCAAGCCTACTTTGATAATTTGGCAGCGGGTGGTGAGAATACATTGGCGTATCAGTTTGATTTAGGTGGCAAACTAATTTATAATAGCGATAAATATACGTGGACAAATACAGGTTAAGTTGCGTTCGGTAATGCTAAAATAGGTGACTCAGACGCAAAAATGACTATGGATGAAATACGAGTCGAAAGTCTATTAACATACTTATGGAATTTAAACCCGATCCATATTTATCAATTTAGGGCGAAGTGTAATTTGCACAGACTATGTATACGGTGAAGATTCAGACATGCAAGTATCGAGATTCTTAGATCCTGGGTTTTTTTACACAAAACGCAGGATTGATTTATAATCCAATGGAAGAACTATCAGTACGTTTCGGTGCGGTAGTTAAGGAAACAATCATAAAAGATTATCAACCACCATTTGCTGATGATTTGGAAACGGACGAAATCGAAACGAACAAAATAGAACCCGGTGTGAGATCTGTAATTACATTTTCAAAGAAAATTAGTGAAGACTCATTAGTCAATTCTTCAATAGACATCTTTAATAATTTTGCAGGTTTTAATGCAATTGATGTACGGTGGGATACGGACATTACAACGCAAATAACAAAATATATAAATGTTAAAGTAAATGTAAAATTATTTTATGATAATGACATTTCATCCAAGAGACAACTCAATCAGTCTCTGTTGCTTGGAATCTCTTGTGCGCTACTTTAAATAATATATATTAAAAAATCGCCTGTCAATAACTTCAGCAGGCGATTTTTATTATTGATTGCTCTTTTTTAATTAAGAGTCATTATATCCATATCTTCTGGGCGTCGTACGGGCACTTCCTTAATCAAGCCCTTCTTCATTTTTCGTTTTAATAGTATTCTTTCAAGCATAAAATATATTACTGGAATTATTATCAGAGTGAAAAATGTAGAAGCTGTCAATCCTCCAATAACAGCACGAGCCATTGGTGACCAAATTTCAGCACCGGACCCAAGCTCCAGAGCAAGGGGCATCATTGAGAAAATAGTTGTCAATGCCGTTAATAGAATTGGTCGTAGTCTGCGCTTACCACCAACCATCACCGCTTTCCACAATTCATAATCATGTTTCTCGCGCAACTGGTTGATATAATCAATTAATACAATTCCATTATTAACGACAATTCCAACAAGTAGCATACCGCCAATCAATGCTGTTATGGTCAGGGTTGTTCCGGTTAATAGCAATCCCCATATCACGCCAATAAACGCCAGTGGAATTGTAAAAATAATTATAAATGGATTTAATAGCGACTCAAACAAGGAAGCCATTACCATATATACTAAGAACACTGCTGCCAATAAAGCAATTCCTAGATATCCAAACGATTCCATTTGGTCTTCTGCGGTGCCGCCGATTTCCCAACGGAACTCTTGAGGAAGAGTTAATTCGCTGATTTTTTCTTCAACAGCTTGTCTGGTTGTACGTAAATCTTTACCGGAGATACTACACGATACTGAAACTCTTCTTTCTTGATCTTCACGAATAATGGTAGTTGCGCTTTCACCCGGCACTATATTTGCGAAATTGCTTAATGGGATTTGATGTCCCAAAGGTGATGTAATAAAAACATTCTCAAGATCAGTTAGTGAATTTCTATAATTCTCATCAAGCTGAACTAACACATCAATTTCTTTACCACCCTCGCGATATACTGTTGCAACTGTTCCTTTGATGCTTGATTCAATTGCCATGGCAACTTGTGTAACGCTTAATCCCATTGCCGAAATTCTATCACGGTCTAGAAATACCTGATATTCAGGACTTGGTTTAGAATATGATTTATTAATATCAACAACGCCCTCAACTTGTTCCATCACATCAGCGATTTGATTTCCTACCGCAGTTGCCACTGATCGATCATATCCAAAAATCTTAATTGAAATATCACCTTCACCGCTCATTCCTGGCATACCGCTATTGTCTTGATAGCTGACCGTTGCTCCAGGAATAAAATCAAAATATTTGCGTAAGCTATCTTCTATTTCAAATTGACTTCTTTTCCTATCATTGATATCTGTTAATGATATCATTATCTGTCCCTTATTGGAACCGGCATTTCCAAAAATAGTACTCCAAACATCACCTGTTCCGAAGGCAAGATATACATTTTTTGCTTCTGGGATCTTGTCCTCAATAAGTTTTTCTACTGCTAGAAAAGTTTCATTCGTGGTTGTTAATCCAGCGCCACTTTCCCTTTCTACATTAATGGTCATGAATCCTTGGTCTGAATTGCCAAGGAAATCGCCACCCACTTTCCCTGATAGCATTATTGTAATTATAAATAGAGCCGTAATACTTATTAGCATTGTTTTTCGTCTTTTCATAAAGAAATCGAGACTTTTCAAATAAATTGAGTCAACAGAATTCAAAAATTTACCTATTGAATCAGAAACCTTTTTTAAGAATTTATTTTTTACTTCTGATTTTCCAGGCCTAACCCATCTCGATGCGAGTAAAGGTATTAATGTTAAGGCAACGATTAATGAAACTGATAATGAGAATACAATTGTTATTGCCATATCATTAAACATTATACCGGCTATACCTGGTACAAATAAAATTGGAATAAAAACAGCCAATGTTGTTAATGTAGCAGCTATAATTGCATTTGATACTTGCGATGTTCCTTCTTCTGCAGCTTTTCTAATTGGGACGCCATCTTCTTTAAACCGAAATATGTTTTCTAATACAACAATAGCATTGTCTACTAGCATACCCACCGCAAGTGCCAATCCAGCCATTGATATAATATTTAAAGTAATTCCAGCTTGATTCATCACAAAGAACGTAACAATTATTGACACAGGTATAGAGATGGCAACGATAATAGAACTCCTAACATTTCTTAGAAAAAATAGTAAGACTAAGAAAGCTAAAAACGATGCTTGTATTATTGTTGTACTAAGATTATTTATTGAATCATTGATAAAATCTGCAAAATCAATTACCGTTTCGAACTGGATTCCATTTCCGACCTTCTCAGCAATTTTTGGAAGTTCTTCTTGTACAACTTTTGCAACCCGAACAGTATTTGCATCTGTTTGTTTCATCACATATAACATCAATGCTGGCTTACCATTGTTCCGCAGAACCATACGCTGTTCTTTGTAGCCATCAACAACGTTAGCAACATTTTTTAAATAAATTGGTACACCATTCTTTTGCCCAATTACCGTATTGCCAATTTGGTCAATGCTTGAATATTGTCCATAAGTTTTAACTGAAAACTCTTTTGCTGTTTCATCGATTATTCCGCCTGGTATTTGCAAATTTTCCATGCGCAATATTTGAACAATTTGTTGAATAGAAAATTCTTGCGCCGCAAGAGCGTGAGGATCTATCAATACTTTAATTTGTCTCTCAAGTCCGCCCTGAATATCAGTACTGGCAACTCCAGGGAGTCGTTCAAGCAAAGGCGAAACCTGCTCATCGATAAGCCTTCTAAGTTCAGCCATTCCAAGCTGATCTGAGCTGGCAGCCAGATATACAATTGGTTGCATTGCTGGATTAAAGGCGAAAGTAATGGGATCTGTTGCTCCGTCTGGTAAAAAATCTCTTACAAAATCGATATTTGTTCTCACGTCATTTTCGGCTTTTTCCATATCGGAGCCCCAATCGAACTCCAAAATAATTACAGATGTACCTGCGCCTGAATTTGATGTGATTTTTTTTACGTTTTCTACTGCAGTAACAGATTGTTCTAATGGACGTGTTAAAACTTCTTCAATATCTTCAGGGCCAACGCCTTCATATTGCGACATCACCGCAATTACAGGGAAGGTTATATTTGGATATAGATCCAGCTTTAAGCCGGACAAACCAAATAGACCAAAACCAATGGCAATTAAATATACCATTGTGAAGGTTATACCTCTTTTTATAGCTATTTTAGATAAAATCATTAATCTTCCTTAAAAATAATTATTGTATGATATTAACTAATGATGAATCAAGTAAGATGTGCTGACCTTGGGTCACCAAAGTTTCTCCAGGCTCTAGGCCAGACAGAACTTCTACTAAATTATTATGACTAATTCCTGTCTTTATTTGTTTTTTAAGAGCAATACTGTCTTGAACGGTAAAAACAAATTTTTCAATTTTTACTTTTCCTGTGCTAATACTGCCTTCGGTGTAATCTAGCGTAGTTTTTTCTATAATAGCATAATCCGGTATAACTGGTACATTTATTTTCTCTTCAGTGATTACTTCAACATTTGCAAACATTCCTGGTTTCAATTTCAGGTCTTTATTGTCTATAATAATTTCTGCATTTGCAGTTCGCGTCATAGAATCCAGGGTAGGGTTTACAATACTTACTTTTCCCGAGAATGTTGCTCCCGGGTAACCATTTACAGTAATAACCGCATCTAATCCTGGTGTAATTAATCCTAGATAGCGTTCAATAACATTTATAGATACTTTAATAGGATCCATATCAACAATTTCAAAAAATGGCATTTGTGGAGCAGCCATGTCGCCCAGTTCGTAATTTTTCATAGATACTACCCCAGAAATTGGTGAAGCAATCCTAGTGTCTTGATATTGACTTTTTGCTGCAGATAATGCCGCTTTCATTTGTTTAACGGCAGATTTTGCTGCATCTCTTTGTGTTTTTACAGCATCGTAATGTGATTGGCTTACAACGTTTTCATCGAACAGTTTTTGTACGCGTTGAAATTCAGCTTCGGTAGTATTGTACTGGGATTGGGTTGCCTCCAAACCGGCTTCTGCCTGAGTGACTGCATCCGAAATTTTATCGGCGTTAATTGTGGCCAACAGTTGTCCCTTAATTACGCGGTCTCCAATCTCAACGTATATATTTGTAACACGATTCGGCATTGTGGAAAATACTTTAACCGACTGCTCGCCCTCTATATTACCAAAGAATCCTAATACTCCTTGTATATCTTGGGATTTGACCTCAGCAACATTTACTGCAATTCTAGCGGTTTTGGTTTCTTCTGTTTTGTTTTTGCCTCCGCAATTAATTAGAAACATTGAAAAGGAAATAATTAAAAGTGTTTTAGCTAAATATTTCATTATTTTTCTCCTATAATTCATTTACTGCTTTTTTCATTTTAGCAATTGCAATATTGTAATCGAATAACGATTGTTGATAATTCATTCTTGCTTGGTTAAGAGCACCTTCAGCATACATAAGATCTAATTGGGTACTAAGTCCTTCGGCGTACCGTAAACGGGCAAGTCGCAACGCTTCTTTTGCCTGGTCAATAATTTTTGACTGCGTAGCAACTGATTGTTCTTTTTCGTTTATTGCGAGATATGCGGTTTCAATTTCGAGATTTACGGCCCGATATAATGCATCAATTTGGTAGTCGGCTTCCCGAACGCCAGCTTTTGCTTGCTGAATTTTTGCAGTCTTTTGGAATCCGGTAAATAAAGGAACACTCAAACTAATGGAGGAATTGAAAGCTTTGAAAAAATCGTCACCGCTGAAATCCAAATCGTCACGTTGTCCCTGCAATTGATAATTAGTACCGAAAACCAGACTAGGTAAAATGGCTGAACGCGCTAATGTTACCTGTCTTTGCATGATGCGTTTCTGCTCATCCATAATTTTGATGTCAGGTCGATTTTGCAATGCGCGATTATTTAAATCTTCCATGGTAAGTCCACCGAAATCATGAGGCGTAAAAGTTAAACTGTCTAAAGTAATTATTTTTGGATTGTTGTCTAATCCAAGAATTATTGATAGTTGGGATTCTGCTAACTTCGAGTTGTTTATTGCAGAAGTCAAAGTTGGTTTTAAATTGGCTAATTGTACCTCGGCACGCAAAACGTCAAAATCTGAAGCCTGCCCAACAGCGCGAATTTTATTTACCTGGTCAAGATTTTCCTTGGCAGTTTCGTAGGCTTGTTCCATAACCCTTACTACTGATTTAGAAAATAACAGACCATAGTAAGCAGATGTTGATTGTAAAAGCACGTTTTGCCTGGTCGATTCGAGCGAGGCTTCGGTGATTATGTATCCATGTTTTGCCATTTTATAACCGCTCCAAATAGCCCCACCTAAGAATATTGGTTGTTGAAAACTCAGGCCATAAACCAACGAATGTTCTGTCCCCATTTTAAACTCAATTTTACCATCACTAAATGGGTCATCAAAAATAACTGTAGGCAATTCCCATGCTCTTTGATATTGTGAAAATGCGCTAAGTGACGGAAGCATTCCACCGCGCGCCTCAGTTACTTGAGCCTTGGCTTTGGATAAAGCTTCTTCTGCAAGTTTATATTGAATATTGTTTTCTAATGCGATCTTTTGTGCTGTACTTATATCTAATTCTAAGGCTTGGGCTACTAAAGAATTGATTGAAAAAAATAAAAGTAATAATACCGATAGAAATATTTTTTGTTTTTTCATATACACAACTCCAAGTTTTTATTTCTTCATACCATTTAATAAAAGGTCAACAATTTGTTCAGCTTTTTTATCGCTCAACTCTTTTGTATAACCTTTTAGATAGCTCATTATATACATATTGATTGTTCCAATATATATCATTGTGAAATCAATGTCATCTAAATCTTGTTTTAAAAGTCTTGTTTGCTTACCATTGTTAATAATTTGGCTCAAACATTGTTGATGTTTGCTAAATACCTTCTTGTGATCAAGGTCTATTGTTTTATGAATATTCCCAGCAGTCAAATCATAAATGAAACGCATCATTTCAGGGTTTTCTTTAGTTGACTGAAAACGTGCAATCGCTAAATCTTTTAACTGTTGTATTGGATCTCGGTCGGAATTGGCGATTTCCTCCATTCGTTGTTTTGATATCTCAAAGGAAGTGTTTATCAATTCTTCAAATAAAGATTGTTTATTTGCAAAATGGTAATAAATAGCGGGTTTAGATACACCGGTTCTTTCTGCAATCTCTCGCATTGAAGTACGCTCATAACCCCGTTCAGAGAATAATAATGCAGCTTCTTTTAGAATGTTTGCTTTGACTGATTCTATTTTTGCCATAAGATAGTTACTTACCGGTCGGTAAGTTAAAGAATGCAAAAGATTAGTGCAAATATAATTAATTTAGAAATAATGTTTATTTTAAAACATTTGATATTTTAGAAAAATCACCATCGTTTGGCGATGGACTAATCTCTAAAATCTTAGCCATCAAATTATAAAGCTGTATATTTTCAAAAGCGGGAACTATTATTCCGGATTTAAATGCCGGACCATGAGCTAAGAAAAAAGCGTGCATATCAGGATGGGCGGGATCATAACCGTGAGTTCCTCCGCTATAGTGAGATTGATGAGATGCGAAATAATCTCGACCTGTCAACGTCCACCCATTATCCATGAGCCCAATTATTGGGGCAATTCTTCTATTATTTGAAAAGTGTAATCGCTCGGGAATGGCTTGTTTTTTATAGACAGAAAAATTAGGATGTTTACCATTAATCAAATTAAAGATTGAATCAACTTCTGAGTCCTCGCACCAAATATCCATTACGGGTGACCAATTAGGTATATTCAAATTTGTCGGATCTAAATAATCATCAAGAAATACTAATCTTTCTTGACTTAACTGTGCCATTCCATGGTCAGATACAATCATTATATTTACTTTGTCATACATATTGCGCTGTTCGAGTCCGGCAATTAATTGTCCGATACGAGCATCACATTCTTTGATAGCAATGTTGATTGATGAAGAATCGGGACCGACAAGATGACCATAGTCATCGGGGTCACTAAAATAAATAGTGTAGAATGACGGACGTTGTTTAGTTGGTTTATCAAGATACCGGAATACTGTCTCAACACGTTCTTCGTTTGGTACATTATCGTCATATGTCACCCAATATGTAGGCCTAACGCCATTGATTTCGGCCTCTGATCCGGGCCAAAAATTACATAAAGTCTTTAATCCGTGATTTTCGGCAATTACCCAAATCGGTTCTCCACCCCACCACCTACCGTTCTGCACTTCCTCTCTATTACCAAGACTGAATGTCGCATCAAAAACAGGGTCGTACATTGTATTGGCTACAATTCCATGATTCTCAGGGTAAAGACCGGTTGTAATAGTATAATGATTTGGGAATGTTTTAGATGGAAAAGACGGAATTAACGCAGCTGCTTTTACACCAGTTGAAGCGAGATGGTCTAGATTTGGTGTATCAGTTTTATCCATGTAATCCCACCTAAAACCGTCGAACGATATTAGCATAAGATAATTTTCCGGTTCATTGCTGGTAATTTCATTAGAGGTAGATTTACATGAAAATACGGACAAAGAAATAATTAACGCTGTAGCCATTGCCATTTGACGTTGAAAGTGCTTTAAAAACATTGGAAGCGTCCTTGTTTTTACAATTAAATTATTTAGTAAATTAACTAAAATATTGTCCAATTGGGAAGAATTCAATTAATCTAATGAGGAAGTTATGAAAAAATTTACATACACTATTATTTTATTATTTTTACTCCAAAATTTTGTATTATCTCAAGAACATCAGTCAATTCCGGTTTCTACTTATTCAATTGTTGCGTACGATGAAGAAACTGGTCAGCTTGGTGTGGCTGTGCAAAGCCATTGGTTTTCCGTTGGATCGTTAGTACCATGGGTAAAAGCAGGGGTTGGTGCTGTGGCAACGCAATCTTTTGTGAAAGTGGAATATGGACCAAACGGATTAAAGTTAATGGAAAAAGGTTTTTCTGCAGAGGATGCTTTAAAACTTCTTGTAGAAGATGACGATAATAGAGCAGTGCGGCAAGTTGGAATGGTTGACGCAAACGGAAAGGCTGATGCATTCACTGGAGATAATTGTATCCAGTACGCTGGTCATATCGTAGGTAAAAATTATGCGGTGCAAGCAAACATGATGGCGTCGGCAACTGTGCCCACAGCAATGGTACGTGCATATGAAACAACGAATGGTGAATTGGTTGACAAGCTAATGGCGGCATTAGAAGCTGCGCAAAAAGAAGGCGGTGATATTCGCGGAAA
The DNA here is from genome assembly GCA_042577295.1 of Fidelibacterota bacterium. Lineage (GTDB taxonomy): Bacteria > Fidelibacterota > Marinisomatia > Marinisomatales > JAHJCW01 > JAHJCW01. Next base: position 37,423 of record JBHPEE010000005.1, read on the forward strand.
ACAATCAGCGGCAATTATAATTACAAAAGGAGAATCTACAGGAATTGATTGGAAAGATAAATTATTTGATTTGCGGATTGAAGATCACCCTGAACCAATTAAAGAAATGAAAAGATTAATTAGGGTTAGCAGAGCCTATCAACATGCCAACGCAGGAGACCTTTTTATTGAAACCGGAGAAATTGATAAAGCGCTTGAAGAATATACGTTAGCTGCAGAATATTATCCCGAAAATCCCGAACTGCCATTTTGGACTGCGGTTAGCTTAGCTAGTGTGAATAGACTTGAAGAAGCATTACCAATATTTGTAGAAGTATTTAAAAAGGCGCCCGATCTACGTGATTTAGTGACCCGCTTAATTCCGGCAGGGTTATTACCAGATGATGAGGATTTAATTAAGAAAATACTTGAAAGGCGGGAGAATGAAATTAAATGATCGGAAAATAATGCAGGACGGATTTTTATTTAACAACCTCGATTGTAAACAGCTCATATCAATTACACAATTAAAAGAATAATCGTAATTCAAAATCTGTCAAATTGATCTAAGTTCAATGTTGACCCCCCATCATAATCCTCTAATATCCTATTTGTTGGCATAAACACTGGAACTTTTTACCACAAAGGCAATATACTAATTAAATATATCGAACCCCTCAATTCCTTAGAATTTAAAATCTTTCCCCTCAGAATTCAATCTGGGGGGTTCGTTTTTTTATTGACAGAATAATTCTCCATTCAGTATATTCTGACCGACCGGTCAGTCAACTAATAGTTAATATGCACTAAAAAATCAATAATGGATAAAAAAACACAGATTATTAATGCAGCGATAGAGGTGTTTGCGAAGCATGGTCTGGAAAAAGGCAAAATCGCCAATATAGCAAAAGTTGCTAAAATTGGTAAAGGTACTGTTTATGAATATTTCAAAAGTAAGGATGAAATTTTCAGAGCTATTGAAAAAATGTTTATTTTTGACTCAATTGACCAAATTAATAGCCTTACGCAATCTGAAAAGTCACCTACTGAAAAGATTGAAGAAATTATTAGTTATAATATAAATATGCATGCCGTAATGGGTGATGCCGCATTAATTCTTGCGGAACTATGGGTTCAACATGGTCGCGGACAATTGCACGGCCATAAAGATTCGGTATTTGCCGATATGTATAATGATTATCATAGCGCTGTATTAGATGTTCTTAATCGGGGGATAAAAATAGGTGAATTTAGAGCAATGAACAAGGACGGTGTTGCGTCGCTTCTGTTAGCACTTATTGACGGCTTAATTTGGCAAAGCATTATTTTTAAAAATGATAAAAATTTTGATGAATATAAAAAAGCAGCAATTAAATCATTTATGAATGGGATAAAAAAATGAAACATTTATTAGGAGCGATTTTTGTTACTGCCACTGTAATCATCGCCCAACAGGAGATGCCCACCGGCGCAGAATTAGTGAAAAAAATGTCAGAAATAATGACCCAAGAGAACAGTACCGCAATTATGACGCAAACAATCACAACGAGTAGCGGTCAACAGCGTACTTTCGAATTTGAAATGTTTACTGCCAACGAGGGCGAAAAAACATTGATGCGCTATTTAAAACCATCTGCCGCACGCGGGCAAGCCTTTTTGATGTTAAATAATGCAGATGATATTTGGACATACTTTCCGAGAACAAAACGGGTTAGAAAGTTATCGTCTAGCTCTAAAAATCAAAAAGTGCAAGGTAGCGATTTCTCATTTGAAGATATGGGATCGGGTGACTCTTGGAAGGAAGAATACGTTAGCACTAATCTTGGGTCAGAAAAATATAACAATATGGATTGTTGGAAAGTGGAAAGCATCGGCATTCCGGAGCAAAATCCCTCATATCCCAAAATGGAAGTGCTTATGAGAAAGGCAGATTTTTATCCCATTAAAATTGACTATTTTGATGAGAATGATTATGCTGAGAAAACACTACTACTTAGCGACATTAAAGATATAGAAGGAATTCCAACAGCAATGCAAATGACAATGAAAAATCATTTGGAGGGAACTGAAACAACAATGCAAACACTGTCAACTACTTATAGTTGGGAGCCGCCGGATAATTTCTTTTCGGAACGGGAACTTAAAAAATGACAAAAAAACTATTTATAATGTTTCTGCCGTTTGTTTTGTTTTCCCAATCCAATTTCTTTGGATACTTCGAAGGAGAGTTTGACCAACTAAAATTTACCAATCAAACCTATAATTATGGATATAATAAATTACGTTTAGATTTTGAAGCTCATCCCGATAATGCAATTATAATCGGTGCAAATATTAATATTCAAAAATATTTTGACAATACTATTTGGAATTTATTGGATTTTCTTCCAACCGATATTTGGCAGCCAATATTTCAGCCGGAAGATTTCCCTGAAGAAATGTGGATAACCGAATTTCCAATAGTATTGTCAGATACGTTATTTCTTGATAATGTTTATCTAAAAGCAGGTTTTAAACATTTTGATTTAACGGTTGGAAAACAACAAATATCTTTGGGTACCGGATATGCATGGAACCCGACAGATATTTTCAATACAAAACAATTACTAGATCCAACTTATGAACAAACCGGTGTAAATGCGATAAGGGCAGAAATCCCACTAAAAGGAAGAACCAATTTGGATGTAATTCTATCGCCCGGCAAGGAGTGGAAAGAATCGGTAAAAATGCTGCAATTAAAAACTGGCTTAGGTAGGTTTGATGTGCAGGGTACAATAGGGCAATATACTTGGCAAAGAACGCGATTTAACCAGACAACATTTTCGATTGACGAACAAAACAATTTACGGACTTTATATGGAGGTTCTATTGTTGGAGAGCTTGCCGGTGCCGGTCTTTGGATAGAAGGTGCTTTGAATAAAATGGAAAATATTGCTGTTTTTTCAGAAATAATATTTGGCACCGATTACACATTTAAAAATGGCTTATATATTATAATGGAGTATTTACGTAATGAAAATGGCGTTTCAAGCAAGCAAAATTTAGACATTAATAATTATTTACAATATTTTATGGGTGAAACACATAGTTTAATGCAGGATTATTTGTTTGGTTTTTTAAGTTATCCATTAAATAATTTTATTCAATTTGGTTTATTAGGTTTTGGAAATTTAAACGATAATAGTGCAGCTCTAAATCCACAAATATCCTGGAATTTATTCCAAGATGTTGATCTGACAATGATGTATAGTCACTTTATGGGAGATGAAAATACTGAATTTGGTGTGCAGGATTGGGGTTGGCGAATTCGCTTACGCGGATATTTTTAACAATTAAAAATTCGGGAATATTATGAGAGAAAAAGCATTAATTAATTTGGCGACGTTTATTGCAAAAAAACCATGGTGGACAGCGTTAATCTTGTTGATTGTAACCGTAATTATGGGCAGCATGGCTTCACAATTAGAATTAACAACATCATTTACCAACCTATTGCCGGAAGATAATCCTATGGTTGATGAATTCGACATGATCATCGATGAATATAATGGTTCATCATCTATGTTAATCGTAGCCGAAGGAGATCCTGACAAACTTGAGGAATTTGCTGAAATAGCAGTTCCCAAAATTGAATTATTAACTGAGTGGGTATCACGAGTTGATTATAAAGCCCCAAAGGAGTTTATGGCAAAACATGGATTAATGCTAATGAAGTCCAGTGACTTGGAAAACAATATGGAGTTATTTCAAAACCCAAATCTTGATGAATTCCTCACTAATCTAAATAATAGTCTGGAAAAAGAATACATTCAAAGCGAAGAGAAAATTACTGGGCAGGAACAAGAGCAAGGGGCAATAAGGTTTTTAGGAAACATACAATCTTGGGTTTCAATTTTTAACGGTGTTTTAAGTGGTGAATCCGAGGGCAAGGGAAAGGATGCGGCGGAGGCCATATTATATGGTGATGAATATTATAAGAGTTGGGACAATCGTATGATGATTTTACAGATACTCCCAACTTTTACAATGTTTGATATAGAGTTAGCAGTTGCGAGTACGGATTCAATTGAAAAAATTGTACATGATATTGGCGATGAAATCGGGATTCATGCCGGATTAACGGGTACAATTCCACTGGGAAGAGATGAAATGGTCTCTGTTCAAAATGATTCCATGTTTATTACAATGATTGCTTTGATTGGCATATTAATTTTATTTATTGTGGCATTTAGAATGTTGGTCAGCCCTATTTTAGCAATTATTACATTGATTATAGGTGTGTTGTGGGCCTTGGGGATTGCATGGCCACTTGTTGGTACATTGAACCTTATGACATCAATGATGTCTGTTGTGCTCATTGGCCTGGGGATTGATTTTTCAGTTCATATTATTTCAACATTTACAGAAATGCGCCAAAAGGGCGATGATGTTGTAACATCGCTTAAGGCAACGTTTGTTAAATCAGGTCCTGGAATTATTACTGGTGGCTTAACAACAGCAGCTGCATTTTTAACAATGCTGGTTTCAAGAACTGCCGGAATGAAAGAGTTTGGCTTAACCTTGGGTATCGGTATAATTATGACAATGTTAGCAGCAATGCTGATTTTACCAAATTTGCTAGTTATTAGAGAAAGAATAAAAAACCGGTATGGTAAAAAGAAAGATTTGGTAAAACCAAAAGATATTTCATATTTAAAAATTGGAAAATTTGCGGATTGGTTATCTAAAAGCTGGAAACTGGGAATATTTGCAGTATTGTTATTATTAATATTGTTTGGATATAGAGGATCCAAAATAACGATGGACTATAACTATTTGAATATGGAGCCGGTTGGTTTGGAATCGGTTGAGTTGCAAGATAAAATGATTGATGCCTTTGATATCAGTTCGGACTTCGCATTGATAACTGCGGAAACTCTTGATGAAGTGCTAGAAATTACCGAAGCTGCCAAGGACATGAATACGGCTGGCATGGTGCAATCGATAATTGATTATTTACCGCCGGAAACAGAGCAAAAAAATCGAGCCGGTTTGGTTTCGGTAATAAGGGAAACAATGCAGAGGACACCTATTAAAAGCTATTCTCAGTTAGATTTTAGCACGATAGTAGAAGAACTGTTTCGGCTAGAAGAAAATATTTTTGAGATTCAGGATATGGCATATATCGGTGGGCAGGATAAAGTATATCTTAAAAGCGCCTTGCTTGTTGGCGCATTACCAGATGAAGATGATCCGTCGTTGAAATCGCTAAACACGAAACTATCAAATATAATGAATGATTCATCTACGGGATTGTTAAATAGTACAATTGAAAATATTGATGAAAAAGTAAAGAATGTTGTTGCAGGCATTGGAAGTTTCCAGACCGATTTTGCCAATAATTTTAAAGAAAAAGTTGTCGCGATGGCGAATCCTGGCCCAATCACCTTAAATGATCTACCCGAAGGAATAAAAAATCAATATGTTGGAAAATCCGGCAAAAACTATCTTGTCTCAATATTTCCGAAACAGAATGTTTGGGAGATTGACTATCTTAAACGATTTTCAAATGAGCTATCAACCATCGATCCGCGCGCAACCGGCCTCCCCCCAATATTTAATACGCTTATGGATGAAATCGGTGAAGACGGGGCACGGGCCACAAAATTAGCCATTTTTGTTATATTTATTGTCTTATTGATTGATTTTCGTAGTATAAAAAAAGCAACACTTGCAATGATTCCCTTAGTTGTTGGGGTCGTGTGGATGGTAGGCGTAATGGAAATTACAGGATTGCAGATAACGCTATTGAATATAATGGCAATACCAATGATAATAGGAATAGGCATAGATGATGGTGTTCATATTGTACATCGCTATCAAATTGAAGGTAGGAATTCGCACAAACACGTATTCGCAAGTACGGGACGAGCAATCTTATTAACATCAGTAACCACAATGTTGGGATTTGGATCGCTCTGGTTTGCAACATATCGCGGGCTAGGTTCAATGGGAATTGCTCTGTTTATTGGCGTAGGTACATGTTTCCTCGCAACGGTAATTACGATACCGGTATTAATAGGTATGTTAAAAAAATAATTAATTATTATAAATGTGACAAATTAGTAATAACAGTTAAAAATATAAGATTAACAAACTAATATTTTTGTAGAAATATCAATAATTAACCGATTTTTCCACATTATAGTTAAAAAAAACATAAAAAGATGAACATTAAAATACATGCTTGAAAGGATTAACAATTAGCATAATAAGTCATATAGTCTTGATATATAACAACTTATGAAATTTTTGATACAATTATTTGATTAACTTTTATCGAATATTTTAAAAATAATATTTGACATCAATTAAAACAGTAGTTTAGCTTTACCTACTTCACGGAGAGCGCTCTCCGTGCGTTTATTCTGAGGGAATAACGTATTTTAATGAAAAACACAAAGCATTTTTTAAACATTCTTATGGAGGATGAACAATGAAAAGAGCAATTGTACTTCTCGCATTAGTCGTTCTACCAGTTATGTTACTTGCCCAAACAAGTGGTAAGCTAACTGGATTAGTAACAAGTACAGATGGATCTGCATTGGCAGGGGCCAATATAGTGCTTGAGGGAACGTCTATGGGAGCTGCAACAGATGAAGATGGACGTTATTATATTTTGAACGTTCCAGTTGGCCGATATTCTGTACGTGCAGATTACATCGGCTATAGATCTAGTACCTTTGACGATATACGTGTATCGGTAGACTTAACAACTACAAGAGACTTTGCTTTACAGGTAGCTGCCGTTGAGGGTGAGGAAGTAACCGTAACTGCTGAAAAACCGCTTGTCGTTTTGGACGCAACAACAACAACAAAGATTATCGATACAGAGGCGATTCAGTCGCTCCCAATTCGTGGTGTTGCAAATATTATTGCATTGCAAGCAGGTGTTGTTGGTAATAATGTCAGAGGTGGCAGAGGCAGTGACAACGCTTACTATGTAGACGGTGTTTTAATGAAAGAAACATGGTTGGGCGGTAACCTTATGGGCGGAGTCAGCCAGCGTGCGCTTAGCGAGGTTTCTTTACAATCAGGTGGTATGTCGGCAGAATATGGAAACGCTACTGGCGGTGTTATGGTAATTGCAGCCAAACCCGGAGGTTCAAAGTTCACAGGATCGGCTGAATTTGTTACTGATATTGGCTCAAAGACACCTGGTAAGGACAAAGATGCCTTATATAACTATGGTCAACAAATTATCAATTTTGATATCGGTGGCCCAATTGGTGACAAAATTCGATTTTATGTGAATGTTGAAAATGAGAAAAACGATGACGTAGCTCCAGCTCCAATAACTTCTCCCTGGGGAGATATTTATGAGTACCAGAGCTTGAGCGGCGCAGATAGCTCATTCTTGTTCATTGACGGAGATATCACTAATGGTTATAATGATGATATTTTCTATTATGATGAAATCGTTAGAAATAATCAATCAAATACGGATTCATTGCTGTGGGCATATCGACAGGGAGCAGCCGCGTCAGCAGAAGATCCTTTTGTAACTCCGGCAAGTTGGTTTGATACAACCTATGTTGCTGGCGCCAATTATGAGCAGTTATACGGACCAAAAAAATTCTATGATAGCGACAGATTAAGATTCTCTGGAAATCTTGTGTTTGATTTAAAACCTTTTAGAATTAAAATTGGTGCAATTGGATATGATTTTGGTACTCATAGATATGTGCTACCAGGATTTGCAAATTCAACAGCGACAGACCAGTTGCTTAACAATAGTAATATAAACTATACCAGAGAAACGGAACAGCGCATTGGATACATAAATGCAACGTATAATATTTCTCCTAAATCATATTTACGAGCAACGGGTAGTTATAAAAATTACTATTTAACTGAATTTAATGATAAGTTCAAATATGATATGGTAAAACCAGGAAAAAGGACAACTGAATGGGGTTCTCCTACTTATTATTATACAGAACATGGCATACAGCCATTGGCCCCGCAAGAGTTGGCATATCAGAGCGCACTTGGCGATCAGTACACAGGTTTTGAGGAGCGCAATGAAAGAACACTTGGAATAAGAACAGACTATGTTAATCAGATTGGAAAACATGAATTAACTGCCGGTTTAGAGTATTATGATACTGAAATTACAAGATATCGCAATTTTCAGCCCGATGAATGGTGGCAACAAGTAGCTAATCTTGACACAAATTTCAACGGCCAGGTTGATCCGTTTGAGCTTACTACAGGCGATGTAGATGAATGGAGATATTCTGTTTATCGCAATATGTATGTTGATGCTCTTGGTTATGATATTTATGGAAAAGAAGCCAGTTCCTATGATTTTATTGGTGCCAAACAAGGGCCTGGTAATCCTGTTAATTTTAGAGCATATATTAGCGACAAACTAGAGTATAAAGATCTTGTAGTTAGCGTTGGACTAGCATATGAGTCTTTTGATGCCAATGCATATGCTCCTGATTCTGACGGAGATGGCGTTGGTGACGATGCTGGGTTTGATCAAATACATTTGACCAAAAATAGGGTTGATCGCTCTGGCGATAAAGAAAATAGCTATAAGTGGGAATTGGTAGAAAAGCATACTTCGTTTTTACCAAGAATTGGGTTTGCATTTCCAGTAACCGATAAAACTGTCTTTCGTGCGCAGTATGGGAATTACATGCAAAATGTTCCATTATTATTCTTATACCAGACTGATAGTGAACTCGCG
>JBHPEE010000006.1:0-44500 GCA_042577295.1 Fidelibacterota bacterium
ATGTGGCAGGACATTTTACAGTACAAGTGACAGTTTGGAAATACAATGATAAAATAGGGGCATTCGTCTATAATTATGATATCACTGATACTCCATTAGAAGTTACTGCACAGCAACAATCTAGGGATGATTGGTTGAATGAAACTGTTGATGAAGCACCTTCCGTTGAAGAAATCGATGCAGAAATAGTTGACGAAGTTGTAATAAATGAAACTAGTTTGAAACCAACAAAAAAATCAGATGTAATCGCAGAAAAACCCATAGCTACTATAGCACTGCTATCACGGAAGCTAATTATACAATACAAGTTGCCGCCGAACCGACCGCTGAAGCTGCAGCACAGAACGTCAATCGTCTAGTTAATGCAGGATACGACGCTTATTCACTAGAATATACCACCGAGGACAACAAAACTCTTTATCGGATAAGAATTGGAAAGTATGCAACTCGCGAAGAAGCATTGAAGACAGCCGATAAAATTACAAGCGACCGAGGTCTATCGACCTGGGTTACACAATACCAAAAATAACTTTTGAGGTAAAATATGGAACCAATAAAATTATATTTTGATATTAGAGATATTTTTCGTTCTCCAAGATTAGCACTCAGCGGAAAAAAGATTTGGATATTTTTAAAAGCTAACCTATTTGGTTTTGCAATCTATTGGATTCTATCATATATCGCCATCCTATTAAGTGGGTCCAATTTTAATGATGCATTAAATAATTTTGGATTATATCCATGCATATTTAGCGTAGATAATGCATCATTAATATCGCACATAATATATTGGATTGGTATAGCGATTTGGATTATATCAATATTTTTTGCCTGTACTGCAGTATCAAGAATTACATACAAACAACTTAAAGGAGATGATTTTTATTCAGTAGCAGATGCAAGAAATTTTGTAAAAAATCATCGCTATCCAATTATTTTGAGTTGGATTTCAATTATACTTATTGCAGGTTTTTTTATTCTTGGAGCAATCATCTTTGCACTGATTGGAAAAATTCCGTATATCGGTGAATTACTATTTGCATTGTTATATATTGTATATTTCTTCGGATCAGTATTCACTGTATATACATTAGTCGTGTTGATTACATCATTGATATATAGTCCTGCGATTGTGGCAACAATGGAAGAAGATACCATGGGAACTGTTTTCCAGAGTTATTCTATTACTTGGTCACAACCATGGCGATTAATACTATATCATCTAATACTGCTGCCTATTTCAGTAATTGGACTTACAATTTTCAAATGGTTCTGGTTTACCGGATATAAATTAATAAATATAATATTCGGCGCTGATTGGTTAATGAGCTTAAAGCTTCATAACATTGTTGGATGGGCAACCGATTTAGTCAATCCTCAATTTGGTTTTTGCAAATTTGCAAATTGTTCAACATCAGTTGAAAATACTGCATTTCTATCATTTCAAGGTGGAACTGTATTATCAAGCACTGAATATATTGCCGGTACAATTGTCGCACTAATTCTTTTTATTCTCCTCCTGTCAATAGTTTCCTATGGATTATCAATATTATCTGTTGGAGAAACAATCATGTTTACAATATTTAAAAAGAAATCTAATGACGAGAACATATTAGATCGCAATGATGAAGACGAAAATTCTGACGATGAATCTGAAAAAAATATTGATGATTCTGTAGAAGAAGAAAAAGTCGATTCTACTGCTTAATTTTCTCTGATTTAAACTTGTTTAAACTTTTATAAATCCTTACTTTTGCAGCCAAAATATGAAGCTTTATCGTACTGAATTAGATAAAGGAATCAGCAAACGGTTATTTGATATTGATACAAATCAATTTCAGTTAGATGAATTAAATTTTTATGAAGATACAATAAAAGGAGAATTATCTGCTGAGAGAAGTTCAAATGGTTATCACGTCAGCGGTATAATAAATATTCCGTTTGAACAAACTTGTGATCGCTGTTTAACTAACTTTCATAATCTGAAAAATGTTGAATTTAATTTTTTGTTTACTAATGAAAATGAACTGTTACAAGATGATTCTGATGATGTGTTATATTTATCCAAAAACGATGATGAAATTGATTTAAAGACATTATTCCGGGAACTAATCTTCTTAGAAGAACAAATGAAAAACGTTTGTAGTAAGGATTGTAAAGGTCTTTGCTCCAATTGTGGCGCAAATCTAAATGAAGGAAATTGCAGGTGTTCCATTGAAGAAAAAGATAGTACCTGGAAAGAATTGAAAAATTTACAAGGCACAGCCTTAAATATTCGGAGAAAAAATGGCACTACCAAAAGTTAGGCAATCAAAAGCACGTGGTCGCAAACGTCGCACACATTATAAATCACAAAATGTTTCGTATATGACATGTCCACAATGTAGTGAAACAAAGATGCCGCATCATGCGTGTCCAAATTGTGGTTATTATAGGGGTAGACCAGTTATTTCTGTTGCTAAGTAACCCCGTTTTATGAAATTTGTTTTAGACGCCATGGGTGGCGATAATGCACCAAAAGCTGCGGTGCAAGGTGCTTTAAAAGCATTAACTGTTACCCCAAATGATGTACATTTAATTCTCATTGGTGATAAAAATGCAATCACTAATGAATTTAACGACAGTATTCCCGCCAGAATTTCTATTCATCACACAACACAAACCGTCGAAATGTACGATTCCGGATCTAAGGTAATTAAAACCAAACCTGACTCTCCAATTGTTCAAGGTATTCGGTTAGTTAAAAACGGCCTGGCTGATGGGTTTATCAGTGCCGGGCATACTGGTGCAGTTATGACATCAGCTACGCTTTTACTAGGTCGTATAATCAACGTAAAAAGACCGGCTCTTACTGCTTATATACCATCGGAAACCGGAGGAAAAGTGATCTGTGATGTCGGTGCAAATCCGGATGCTAAACCGGAACATTTACTACAATTTGCTATTATGGCTTCACTTTATTTGGAATTTGTTGAGAAGCAAAAGAATCCAAAAATTGGTTTAATCAACATTGGTGAAGAACCTAGCAAAGGGAGTGAGCTGTATAAAGAAGCAAACCTTTTATTAAAAAAAGAGCTCCCAAACTTTTATGGTAACGTAGAGGGAAGACATCTTCTTGATAGTGAAGCAAATGTATTAATTTGCGATGGATTTGTTGGAAATATAATTCTCAAATTTGGTGAGGGTTGGATGAATATATTTTTTAATTCCATCAAATCCGGCATAAATAGTAGTTTACGATATAAACTTGGCGGGTTATTTATTAAACCCATATTCAATAAGATCAAGAAAAAATATGATTATGAGGAACATGGAGGAACTCCATTATTAGGTGTGAATGGAATTACAATTGTTTGTCACGGCAGCTCCGGATCAAAATCCTTTTTAAACTCCATATTGTTAGCAAAAAAGAGTATCGATAATAAATTAATCGAATATACAAAAACCGAATTAGCCGCTCACCTAGAAGCATATAAATGAAAGCAACGATAACCACGACAGCCAAATATCTGCCTAAACGAGTTTTATCTAATTTTGATTTAGAAAAAATGGTCGATACAAACGATGAATGGATTAGAACAAGAACTGGAATTGAGACTCGCCATATAGTATCAGAAGGACAAGCTTCAGCTGATATGGCAACTGAAGTTGCCAAAATTTTGTTAGAACGTTCCAATACTAATAAAGATGAAATAGATATAATAATTATAGCTACTGTAACACCTGACACTATGTTTCCGGCAACGGCTGCCCGAGTACAAAATAATTTGAAGGCACAAAATTGTTGGGGATTTGATCTTTCCGGCGCTTGTACTGGATTTTTATATGCGTTGGAAACCGGGGCAAAATTTATTGAATCTGATAAATATAAAAAGGTCATGGTAATTGGTGTGGACACGATGAGTTCAATCATTGATTATACTGATAGAAATACTTGTGTTTTATTTGGTGACGGAGCAGGTGGGGTTTTGCTTGAACCATCTAAAAATGATTATGGTATCATTGATTCTATATTAGGAATTGATGGTGCAGGCGGTGACTCACTTATAATACCGGGTGGCGGTAGTTTACATCCGGCTTCAGCCGATACTATTAAGAAAAAGATGCATTATGTACATCAAGATGGTAAAACCGTATTTAAATTTGCCGTTAAAGGAATGGCGGACATTAGTTCCAAAATTCTGATAAGGAATAATTTTACTGGGGATGATGTGAAATTATTTATTCCACACCAAGCCAATAAAAGAATTATTGATGCTACTGCTAAAAGATGCGGGATTCCTGATGAACGTGTTTTAATTAATATCGATAAATACGGCAATACAACAGCTGCTACAATTCCTATTGGAATGGACGAGGCGGTATCTGATGGAATTATTAAAGACGGTGATCTAGTATTAACATCCTCATTTGGGGCCGGTTTTACATGGGGCTCAATGTTAATAAGATGGGGCAAATAGTGAAAACAGCTTTTTTATGCCCCGGACAAGCATCTCAGAAAGTTGGCATGGGTTTAGATTTATACAAAGATACTGATTTAGGTAAAAAGTATTTTGACTTAGCTAATGAAATAATGGGAATTGATCTTAAAGAAATTATCTTGAACGGTCCAGATGAAACTTTAAAACAAACACAATTCACACAACCTGCCATATATTTAGTAAGTGTTATTTTAGGGGAATTACTTTTACAGAGAAATGTTGTACCAATTGCAGCTGCAGGTCATAGTTTAGGAGAATATTCAGCTTTAGTCATGAGCGGAGCTTTTAATTTTGAAACGGGATTAGAACTCGTTAAACTTCGTGCTGAAAGGATGCAAAAAGCCGGAGAAATTATGAACGGTACAATGGCTGTGATTATGGGATTAGATAAAAATAAAGTTGAAGAAATTTGCGGACAAAGTAATGAAAAAGGAATTGTTGTGCCCGCAAATTTCAATTCATCGAGACAAATTGTAATTTCAGGTGAAGTAGAGACTGTAAAATACGCTATGAACCTCGCTAAAGAAGCTGGAGCCAGAAAAGTAATTGAACTTAATGTGAGCGGTGCATTTCATTCACCTTTAATGACAAATGCAAAAGAAGCATTAACAAATAAACTAAACTCAATTGAAATATCTGATGCAAATTTCCCAATCTATTCTAATGTGACTGCAAAACCTGTTGTTAAATCTGATGAAATTCGAGAAAGATTAATTCAACAATTAGAAAACGCTGTTCTTTGGCAAGACACTATTTTAAACATGATTAAGGATGGTGTTACCAATTTTGTTGAAGTAGGCCCGGGACGAGTTTTGCAAGGATTAACTAAACGAATTGATAGAAATATTAATTCAGCAGGCATTGAAACAAATAATGATGTAAATTCTTATCCTAATGAATAATTTAGAAAATAAAGTTGCGATTATAACTGGTGCCTCACGCGGCATCGGCAAAGTTATTGCTGAGGAAACTGCCAAAGCAGGCGCTAAAGTTGTTTGCGTTAGCAGATCACTTTCGGATGTTGAGAAAGTTGCCAAAGATATAAATGAACAGGGTTTTACTGCTATCGCAATAGCTTGCGATATAACTAATGGAAAACAATTTCAAGAACTCGTTAAATCTGTTTATGATAAATTTGGTTCCGTTGATATACTAGTTAACAATGCAGGAGTGACAAAAGATGGTTTAATAATGCGCATGTCAGAAGATGATTGGGATATTGTTGTTGATACAAATTTAAAAGGCGCATTTAACGGAACTAAAGCGGTTACAAGACATATGATGAAACAGCGCAGTGGGCGAATAATAAATATTTCATCGGTGGTTGGATTAATTGGAAATGCCGGACAAGCTAACTATGCTGCATCGAAAGCTGGCTTGATCGGCCTAACAAAAGCAACTGCCAAAGAATTGGCATCTAGGGGAATTACAGTAAATTGCATTGCCCCTGGATATATTGAAACCGACATGACTGATCGGTTACCCGAAAAAATAAAGAACACTTTGATAGAGCAAATTCCGTTGGGTCGTATTGGCCAAGCAACAGATATTGCTGCATCGGTGTGTTTTTTAGCATCTGAAGAAGCCGGGTACATAACTGGACAAACATTCACCGTGGATGGTGGAATGGTAATGTCATAAATAATGAGGTAAAAATGAATACAGCTGATAAAATTAAAGAAGCAATAATTGATAAACTTGGAGTTGAAGAATCTCAAATCACACCTGAAGCATCTTTTATTGATGATCTTGGTGCTGACTCTCTTGATACAGTTGAATTAATTATGGCGCTTGAAGAAGAATTTGACCTAGAAATTCCCGATGAAGATGCCGAGACTTTAACAACAGTTAAAGCAGTGATGGATTATATAGAAGAGAAATTAAAATAACAATAACGATTTATGTCAAAACCTAAAGTTGTTATTACAGGTGTGGGAGCAATTGCCCCCAATGGCAATAATATAGAGTCATTTTGGTCAGCATTAGTTGCTGGTAAAAGTGGCATTGATTCCATTAAAAGTTATGATACAACTGATCATTCAGTTACTATCGCCGGTGAAGTAAAGAACTTTGATTACGAAGATCATATTGAACGAAAAGATGCTCGAAAACTTGACCGATTCTCAATATTTGCACTTGTTGCAGCTAAAGAAGCAATTGAAAATGCTGAGTTAGATTCAAGTAGGTTAGACCCCGATAAAATTGGTGTAATACTTGGATCAGGAGTTGGTGGTGTTGCAACTTTAATTGAACAACAAAATGTAATACAAGATCGTGGACCCAAACGGGTATCTCCACATTTCGTCCCCAAAATGATTGCCAATATTGCTGCAGGACATATCGCAATCCGATGGAATTTAAAAGGACCCAATCAAACAATTGTATCCGCTTGTGCTTCCGGGACCGATGCAATTGGAATCGCTTTACGATTAATACAAGCTGGTGATGCTGATGCTATAGTAACGGGTGGTTCAGAAGCAAGTGTGTTGCCATTAACGATTGCAGGTTTTGCAAATATGCGAGCTTTGTCAACACGCAATAATGATCCTCAAGCTGCAAGTAGACCATTTGACCTTGATCGTGACGGATTTATTCTAGGCGAAGGAAGCGGAATATTAGTTATTGAAACAGAAAAACACGCATTAGCTCGTGGTGCGCCAATTCTCGCGGAATTAGCAGGTTATGGTGCAACTGATGATGCATATCATGTTACTCAGCCCTCAGAAGGCGGTATTGGTGGTGCTAAGGCTATGCAACGCGCTATAGCGAATGCTGGATTGAATCCAAAGGATATAAGTTATATTAACGCCCATGGCACCTCTACTCCCTATAATGATAAAAACGAATCTAAAGCAATTAGAACCGTTTTTGGGGAATATGCTGATAAGCTAAAAATTAGCTCAACAAAGTCTATGACGGGTCATCTACTCGGAGCTAGCGGTGCTGTTGAGGCAATAGCATCTGTCAAGGCAATACAGCAACAAATCGCACCCCCAACAATAAATTATCAAACTCCCGATCCTGAATGTGCCTTAGACTATATACCCAACAAGGCACAGTCTTTTGAGATAAATTCAGTAATGTCTAATTCATTTGGATTTGGCGGTCACAATGGAGTTTTGGTATTCAAGAAATACAGAAAAAATACTTAGGTTCAATTATCCTCAAGGTTTTTCATAAACTTTTTCGCGCTAAACATACTTTTTCGATACTCGAAAAAGTAATTCAATATCGATTCAATGATCTAAATATTCTTCATCAAGCCTTTACTCATAGATCCCTTAATTCCGAACCAAAAAAGAATTACGAACGTCTAGAGTTCCTTGGAGACGCTGTACTTGATATTATTATAAGCAAACTGCTTATGGCTGAATTTCCTGCAGGAGATGAAGGATTATTAACAAAAAAAAGAGCAGCCATAGTTCAAAGAAGCTTCTTAGCTTCAATAGGTGAATCCCATGGCTTGCTAACTTATCTTCGCATTGATCAAGGAATTGATATTACACAGACTAAAGTCGCAACAAAGCAAAATGCTAATTTAGTTGAAGCAATAATTGGTGCTGTTTACTTGGACGGCGGATTGGAACCATGCAGAGCTTTAGTCCAAAGATTGATATGGTCTCATCGAACTGAAGCCTGGAAATCAACAAATTATAAAGGCAGATTGATTGAATATTGTCATTCAAATTCATTCGATAGTCCACTGTTCCACACTACAAATATATCTGGCCCTGATCATGATAAAATATATGAAATTTACGTTCAAATAGGTGATAGGATTTTTCCAACGGCAATCGAATCAAATAAAAAAGCTGCAGAGCAAACTGCAGCTTCTAATGCTATAACAATTCTAAATGGAATTGACAGTTAAGAAATTAATCTATTTCTTCTAGGGCTATTTTCAATTGACTAATTTTTTCGACTGGAGATGGGTCCGTATTATGCAAAATTGCACACCAATAACTAAGCCAATCACCATAATTAATTAAATCGAGCAATCGTTCCAAATTATTCGCACCTTCTGCATTTACTTCGTGCTGCATAATATTAATATCATCTAAAATTGTTTTCGTAATATCCCGCCGAGCACGTACTCGCTTATTGTCATTTTTATCCCTTAGCCAAATCACAGATAATTCAGATAATAAATCGGGATTGTTACCCCAACCTACTATTTCATTGTGAGTCAGTTCCGGTAATTCATTGTGATAAGCAATCATTTTGGAATTTTCACATAATTGCCCTTTCCATCGCAAGGCGACTACTCCTGTTGTGTCAGTAGCTCCATAAATAATCGGGATCATTCCGTAAATGTCCTTTGCCATCTTATATATTGGATTTGAAGAGTCTCCGATTGAATAAGTATCTCGTTTGTTTTTTAAAGAAACTATTGAACTTGAAAGATTATCAATTAACGAATTTGATATTCGTTCAATTTTATTAAGCAAATACAGCATTGGAACAAAAGAGTATGCTAAAGCCGCTCGAGGCTGAAGTCCCTCGCGGATTGTAATTAGGTCGAATCCTTTGGCTTGAATTATTTCTGATAATTGACCTCCTGTAGAAATACCGCAAATCATTGCTCCTTTTTTCAATGCATCTTCATAAGCACTCAATGATTCTTCGGTATTTCCGGAGTAGGAAGAACAAATTACAAGCGTATTCTCATTTACCCAATTTGGTAACAAATAATTTCGATTTACATAAAAAGGTATTTTCAATTCTTGGTGAATTAATGTCTTGACGACGTCCCCGCCGATTGCAGATCCACCCATACCTGCAACAATTATATTATTGCATGCGGAATAATTGTTTTTCAAATTGATTTGTTCACCAATTCCAATGGCTTCTTGAATTTGATCTGCAAACCGGTAAATAGCTCCGAACATATCTTGTGGGTCAATTTGTGATTTATACATTACTTTTTCCTTTTCCAAACAAATTCAGTTAGTTGTTCTAATTGCGATCTTTTCTCTTTCGGTATAATTTCCAAGTTCTTTTGAGCAGCTTCTGTATATTTTTTTGCCATATTTTTCGCTGATTCCAAAATTCCATTCTCTTCAAAGTACCCGCGAAATTTTTCTAACGCTACTTTAATATCACTATTTATCGTATCATCCCATATCTTCTTCCACCTTTTTGCATCATTTTGACGTGCTAAAACGGTTAGAATAGTTTGTTTCCCAGCAATTAAATCACTGCCTAAACTTTTACCCATAGATTTAGAATCACTAAAAATTTCTAATATATCATCCTGAATTTGAAATGCCATCCCCAAATTCAATCCAAAAAATTGTAATTCATTTATTACTGAATCCGGTTGATCTCCTAGGATGCCTCCCAATTCAGCACTAAATCCAATCATCCAACCTGTTTTCTTTTTTATCATAGTCAAATATTGGTCTAAGACTATTCCGTGATTATGTTCAAATTCTTTATCATATGCCTGCCCCTCACAGACGTACAATGTTGCTTTATTAAAAGCGTCAACAGCTTTTAACGGATTTATTTTTACTTTGGTGATCAGGATTTGTGCAATTGCATAAATCCCGTCACCTGCAAGTATTGCCGTCGATTCATCCCATTTTTTATGTACTGTTGCCTTTCCGTGCCGAAGATTATCTTGATCCATTATATCGTCATGCACTAATGTAAAATTGTGTAACAACTCAACTGCTAATCCTGCATTTAATAGATCATCTTTATCTACACCATATACAATACCAACAAGATTTACAATAATTGGACGAAGCCGTTTACCCTTACCTTCCATTATGTACTTGATAGGATCATAAATATACTTTGGTTCAGAATCCAATGGAAAACTTTTAAGTTTTTCATTGATTTCAAAACGAAGTTCTTCGATTTGATCTAAAAATGAATCAGTTACCAATTTCTATCTCCAATTTTCCAATTGTTAATAATTTAGATAACACTAAATTCTTAATTTCTTCCATGCGTTCCAGAGTATTAGCCTCAAATCGGCAAACAATTACAGGTTGCGTATTCGATGGCCGAACTAACCCCCAACCATCTCCGAATTTTATCCGTACTCCATCAATTGTTGAACAATCGTAATTCGTTTTAAAATATTCTTCTGCCTCTTTAGCGATGCGAAATTTCTCTTCGTCAGATTCACATGCCATACGCATTTCCGGTGTTGAATAATATTTAGGTAATATTGCTTTCAACTCAGATAAAGTTTTATCAGTTCTTGATAATAATTGTACTAAGCGTGCTGCGACATATAAGGCATCATCAAATCCGAAAAAATCATCTGCAAAGAAAATATGCCCACTCATTTCACCACCAAATTTGCAATTTAGTTCAGCCATTCTTTGTTTAATAAGTGAATGTCCTGTTTTCCACATTACCGGTATACCACCGTATTTTACTATCATTTCCTCTAAAGCTTGCGAACACTTTACATCAAAAAGAATTTCATCTCCTTTTTTAACGATTTCCGGTAAAAATAATGCCATTAATTGATCTGCCCAAATTATTTCACCGGTTTCATCAATCACTCCAATACGATCAGCATCACCATCAAAAGCAATTCCTGCATCATACTTGCCTGTTTTCATAAATGTAATCAGATCAGCTAAATTCTCTTTCACAGTTGGATCAGGATGGTGATTTGGAAAATTTCCATTTACATCACAATACAATTCCTTTAATTCAATACCTAATAATTTGAATATTTCCGGACCATTTACACAGGCCGCGGCATTACCACAATCCATTACAACTTTCATCGGTTTTTCAATCTTTATTTTTCCAAGGATCATAGCTTTGTAATCCGGCAAAATATTATATTCAGAATATTTTCCGTTTCCTTGTACAAAATCTTCTTGCTCAATTATATTACTAATTTCTTGAATGGCTTCACCGTATACTGCCTTTTTAAAAAGTGATAATTTGAATCCGTTAAATTCCGGTGGGTTATGACTCCCAGTTATCTGAACTGCTCCGTCTATATCTAATTTAAACATACTATAATAATTAACAGGTGATGGTATTATTCCGATATCTACTACATCGAGACCTGTTGATAGCAATCCTTTCTTAAAACTTTGTTTTAATTCAGGGGTGGTTAATCTCACATCACCACTTAACGCCACCTTTTTTGCACCTAGTTTTGATGCGTAAGTTCCATATCCGCGTCCCAACAACTCAACTACATGCGGAGGGAAATCTGTCTTTACTTCACCACGTATATCGTATTCTCTAAATATATATTTATTAATGTTCATTGCCTCTTTATCCAATTATTTATAATGTTAAAATTAAGGTATTTCGTTGATTTAACGAATTAATGATTCTGTTTATTAGGTTGAAATATCACCGATAATATCTCTCATATTTCCACCATATTTATTAATTAATTTTTCAGCTTCTAATTTGGAACAAGATTTATTTACCATAATAAGAGCAGTTTTCACTGATCCTCCCGAATTTATCAAGGCTTTACCCGCATCCTTATAATTAAGATTAGTTAATTTTTCTATAATTCTTGTTCCGCGATCACGTAATTTTTCATTCACTACTTGAAGATCAACCATCAGATTTCCATATACTTTTCCCAATTTAACCATGGTTGTTGTTGATATCATATTTAATATTAATTTTGTGGCAGTGCCGGCTTTCATCCGAGTTGAACCTGTTATTATCTCCGGACCTAAGTCCACGGAAATTACCACATCATAATTTTTCGATTCTACAGGATTAGGATTACATATAAAAAAAACTGTACGACAACCAATTTGATTACCATATTTTAATGCGGAAATTACATAGGGAGTAGTACTGCTACTAGCAATACCGATTAATACATCACCATTTTTCATGCCAATCGCATCTAAATCTGTAATTGCGTTAGCCGGTATATCTTCCGCTAATTCTATCGATCTGAATACTGCTACAGGACCTCCTGCTATCACTCCGGTAAACCATTCTCGCGGCGCTGAAAAAGTTGGCGGTATTTCCGAAGCATCTAGAATTCCTAATCTACCACTTGTCCCAGCTCCAATATATATTATACGGTTACCATTTTTGAGAGCAGTAACTGCAAATTCAACAACTTTTTCTATTTCAGGTATTACCTTTTGTACTGCAGATGAAATTAAACTATCTTCTTTATTTATGAGCTCGAGTATCTCCTTAGTTGATAACTTATCTATTTCCATCGAATGTGGATTTTGTTTTTCTGTAATTAGATCGCTATGCATGAAATACACTATTAGGTTTTCATATCACGGCGAATCGGTTTACCAAATATCATCAATATTGCAAAAGATAATATACTGCCAATAATGAGAGAGAACCACAGATTGCCACCATAACCAATTGCAAGATAACCTACGATCAATGCAATAATACCAATTGTTAAAGCATAAGGTAATTGAGTTCGTACATGGTCGATATGATCCGAGCCTGAGGCGGTTGAGGATAAAATTGTTGTATCGGAAATTGGAGAACAGTGGTCCCCCAAAACCGAGCCGGAAAGTATTGCTGCAAATGTGCTGACAAAAATTGGAGAAGCAACCACTTCATTTGGCGTTCCTTGTATCAATTGCATTGCCATCGGCATTACAATCGGAACTAGGATTGACATTGTGGCCCAAGATGTACCTGTTGAAAAACTTATTGCTGCAGCAGTCAGAAAAATAACGGCAGGTAAAATATGCGGTGTAAGGAAACCTGATGAAATATCAACTAAAAATTGCGCAGTTCCCAAATCTTCTGAGACTTTACCGAGCGTCCATGCTAAAATTAAAACTGAACATCCCAAAAGCATTGCTCGAGCACCATTCAGCCAAGCATTCATCGCTTTTTGAAGCGATAACAATCTTTTACTAACTGTTATTATTATTGCAATTATACCGGCTGAATACGATCCCCACATCAATGCTGCATATGAATCGGCTCCGCCAATTATATTACGAATTGAAGGGGTCATTCCTGCTTCTAATGCCCGCTTACCTGTTATATACAATCCCAACATGGCAATTACTACAACAGCAATTATTGGAATAATAGAATTTATCCAATGTGAGGATGTACTGAATTGATTTTTAGAGTCGATTTGTGAAGTGTCAGTCATTGGATTGGCGCCCGGCTGCATAACTGCCCCGGTTAGAACAGCACGTCGCTCGGCTTTATACATTGGACCGAATTCTCGTCGTGTTATTGTGTTCATCAGAATAAATATAATAGTCAATAAGCAATAAAATGAATATGGAATACTTCTAAGGAATGTTATGTACGGATTCTCCGTTACACCAAAATGTTCATATGGTCCATTTAGTAAACTCATTTGAAATATTGACCATGTACTTATTACAGCCAAACTTGCAACCGGAGCTGCTGTTGAATCCACTAAATATGATAATTTTTCGCGTGAGATTCGCAATTTATCAGTTAAGGGACGCATCATATTGCCAACTAAAAGCGTATTGGCATAATCATCAAAGAAAATAATGACTCCCATCATAACTGTCATAACTTGTCCCTGACGACGCGTTTTAGCATGCCTAACTGCAATATCCACAATACCACGCATACCACCGTTTGCTGAAATGACACCGATCATTCCTCCAAATCCTAAAGTAAATAGTATTATTGATGCATGATTTGTATCGGCTAAAGAACCAACTAAATATGTATCCAGTGTAGTAAGCAATCCATCAATTAAATTAGTTTTAAGAATCGTCACGCCAATCCATATACCTGCAAACAATGAAACTAAAGTTTCCCTTGTGACTAGAGCCAATATTATCGCCACTAAAGGCGGTAAAACCGATAACCAATTCAGGGAACTTTCAACACCATTTTGTTCGGCAAGCAAGATTCCAAAAGAGAATAATATTGTAAAGGATAATTTTATTCGGCTTGACATATAATCATTAAAGTTAGAGGAGTTAACAATATTAGTGCAATTTATTATCGCATTAAATTATCATGTATATAACTTAAATTTGCAATCATATATTTATAGCAAATACTTATAAATGAAGAAACTTGATATATATTTATTGCGACAATTCATAACAATCCTCACTATGGCAATATTGGGCTTTGTCACAGTATTTGTTATTGTTGATTTGATTGAAAACATCGACAAATTCATTGATAATTCAGTCCAATTAAAAATCATATTTCTATTTTATTTATATACTCTGCCTTGGTTTTTTAGTATCGGCTTACCGATGGCAACACTGATAGCCACAGTTTTTAGCATCGGATTAATGGCAAAACGGAACGAATGGACAGCAATGAAATCTTCCGGAATTAGTCTATATAGAATTGCTATTCCACTATTATTTGCTGGAATTGTCCTTAGCTATATATCCTACGAACTTGATAATAATCTTGTTACAAAAGGAAATGAAAAGGTAACTGAAATCGAACAAAAACATATGCGCAAAAATGCCCGTAGAAATACTTTTCGTACAAACAAGATTTTACATGATGTGCTATTGCAGAAACATGAAACTACACATATTTCTCTAGCTAAATATTCCATCAGTGGAATGGAAGCAGATAATGCAACAATATTGTCTTTAGAGAACGGTTTTATTTCCAAACGGATTGATGCACGGAAAATGTTTTGGAATGATTCACTGTTGCTCTGGAATATCAATAATTATTCTATTCGCAAGTTTAACGAGAGTGGAGAAGAAATTGAAGCACTGATTTCTATTAAGGACTCGCTGATTAATGTCAATTTTATACCTGATGATATAACTAAACAATTCAAATCACCGGACGAAATGAATTACCGCGAATTAACTGAACGAATATTATTATTGAAAGAGAATGGTGTAAAAACAGTTAGGTGGGAAGTGGCTCAGTATAATAAAGTATCTTTTGCATTCACCAGTTTGATTGTTATCCTATTTGGATTACCGTTAGCAGTATCAAAACAAAAAGGCGGTTTAGCATTTGCTGCCGGTATGAGTGTTTTTGTGATTTTTGCATATTATGCATTTATAAAATTCGGACAATCTTTGGGATATAAGGAAATCCTTGATCCTTTTATTTCTGCCTGGATTGGCAATGTAATTTTTGCTATCGGGGGAATTATATTATTAATAAGCGTAAGAAAATAATATTTAGACAAGTAATAGTATTAAAATAAAAAGCCACCTGTTCGGTGGCTTTTTATTTTAAATAGATGATGTTTTTAATATCGATAATGATCCGGCTTATATGGTCCGCCTTTAGGAATTCCGATATATTCAGCTTGTTCATCAGATAATTCAGTTAAGGTGACACCCAATTTATCGAGATGTAGCCGTGCAACTTCTTCATCAAGGATTTTCGGCAGCATATAAACTCCGATTTCCGGTCTGTCCTTGGCAAGCGCTATTTGAGCTAACACTTGGTTGGAGAATGAATTTGACATTACAAAACTTGGATGACCAGTAGCACAACCTAAGTTTACCAACCTTCCTTCAGCTAACATGAATATTTGATGTCCATCCGAGAAGGTATATCTATCAACTTGTGGTTTGATATTCTCACGATCAATGTTCTCATCGTTATTTAATGGATCAACCTGTATCTCATTATCAAAATGTCCAATGTTACAAACAATCGCCTGATCTTTCATTCTACGCATATGCTCAACTGTAATTACGTCACGGTTTCCGGTTGCAGTCACGTAAATATTAGCTTCCTGCAGCGCATTTTCGGTGGTAACTACTTCAAACCCTTCCATTGCTGCTTGCAATGCGCAAATTGGGTCAATTTCTGTAACTAGTACACGTGCACCATATCCGCGCATAGATTGTGCGCAACCGCGACCTACATCGCCAAAACCGCAGACCAATACTGTTTTTCCGGCTATCATAACATCCATGGCACGTTTCAAGCCGTCTGCAAGTGATTCACGACAACCATAAATATTATCGAATTTTGATTTTGTTACCGAATCATTCACATTATATGCTGGGAATAATAATTTCTTTTCTTTAGCCATCTGCTGCAGACGGTGAACGCCGGTTGTAGTTTCTTCGGAAACACCGATTATCTCCTTGGTAATTTTATGCCAATGCATCGGATCTTTTGCGTGTACTTCCCGCAGTAATTTTTCGATAACCTGTTCTTCGCGAACTGCAGTCGTTATTTCTGGTAGCGATCCCATTTTTTTATAAATTTCTTCTAACTCAAATCCTTTATGAATCATTAAAGTGGCATCGCCACCATCATCAACAATTAATTGAGGACCTTGATTTTCGGGATGAGTTAATGCTTGCAAAGTACACCACCAATATTCCTCAAGTGATTCTCCTTTCCATGCGAAAACCGGTGTTCCTCCTTCTGCAATTGCGGCTGCTGCATGATCTTGCGTGGAAAATATATTGCAGCTTGCCCATCTCACATCTGCGCCTAATTCCTTTAAAGTCTCAATCAAAACTGCCGTTTCAACAGTCATGTGTAATGAGCCGGTAACCCGAAAACCTTTTAATGATTTTTCCTTTCCATATTTTTCGCGAATTGCCATTAATCCGGGCATTTCTTTTTCTGCAATAGTGATGGCTTTCCGCCCTGCTCCTGCCAATGAAATATCGGCAACTTTATTTGGTAATTTTTCAACTATAGATGTCATTTCTTTCCTTACTTTATCAGATAAATTATTTGAAATATTTTCGTTTAGATTTCATATTAATGGCTAGGTCGACATAATACTATCCAATTATAAATTGGATTTTAATCTCTCGACCATATCGGTGTTTTCCCAAGTAAACAGTTCATTGTCACGACCAAAATGACCATAAGCAGCCGTTTGGCGATAACGAGGTTTCTTCAAATCAAGATGAGCTATAATTTCTGCAGGTTTTAAGGGAAATACTTCTTTGACGATTTCTGTCAATTTCTCATCATTAACTTTTCCTGTGCCAAATGATTTCGCATATACCGATATTGGTTCAGCAATGCCTATACTATATGATAATTGAATTTCGCATTTTTCGGCTAAATCAGCAGCAACAATATTCTTAGCAATATAACGTGCCATATAAGTAGCAGATCTATCAACCTTTGAAGGATCTTTACCTGAGAATGCTCCACCACCATGTGGTGCATACCCACCGTATGTATCAACAATAATTTTTCTTCCTGTTAATCCAGTGTCAGCTTCCGGTCCGCCCATAACAAAACGCCCTGTACCATTTACTATAAATGAATCATCATATTTAACATTACTCGCTTCCAAAACCGGTTTGATAATATTTTTAATGACCTCTCTTTGTACAAATTCAAGTTCTTTTGCTTCACTACCAAAATTATCAAGCATATCGACATGTTGTGTTGCAATAACTACTTTCTTTACTGATTTTGGTATTCCGTCTTTATATTCAACAGTTACTTGAGATTTTCCATCAGGTCCTAACCAAGCCATATTGCCGTTCTTGCGCTCAATTGCCAATTTTTCTGTCAGACGTTGGGCTAATTGAATTGGTAACGGCATTAACTCCGGAGTTTCTTTACACGCGAATCCGAACATCATCCCCTGGTCGCCTGCACCCTGCTCTCTTCCATCATCAGTATCAACTCCTTGAGCAATATCAGGGCTTTGCTTATGCAATTTTGATGTTACCATAACAGATTCATCATCCATCCCATAAGAAATATTGGTATAACCGATTTCAAATAATGTATCCTTTACAATTTTTTCAACTGCGACAAATCCTTTTGTGTTAACTTCCCCACTTACCACAACTAAACCTTTTGTTGCCAGCGTTTCACACGCTACACGTGATTCATTATCCTGCTCTAATAAATTATCTAATATTGCATCAGAAATTGCGTCACATACCTTATCAGGGTGACCTTCCGTAACAGATTCAGATGTAAATAAATATCGACTCATAAAATCTCCATTATAATTAATTTAACGAACGTGAAAGTTAAAAAATAAAGTAATGCAGAGCAGTAAATTAAATTTGCGTAATTAGCAGATTTCGGTACCGTCTTTGGCAGCAATTTTGCCACTAATTTGTTTTTTAGAAATATGCGAGTTTTCTAAAACTATGCTATCTTCTATTTTGGAATTATAAATATCACAATTATCCATAATAGTTACATAAGGTCCAACAATAGAATTATCAATTTTACAATTGTCACCAATGAATACTGGTTCAATTATTTTTGAAGTTGGGTATTCTTTGTGATTAGAAATTAACAGCTTACGATTTGAATATAAGATGGCTTCAGGTACGCCAACATCATAATAATTTGGCGTTGGAAATACGCCGAAATCTTCATCTTGTTTTACCATTAGTTGCAAAGCATCAGTAATTTGGTATTCATTATTAGTCCTGATATTAAGTTTAATTAATTCTTCAATTGTTGATTTTAATTTTCCTTCATTTGTAAAATAATATAATCCACTAATGGCCAAATTACTCGGTGGATTCGGATGTTTTTCGAAAAAATTGATTACTTTATCATTTTTTAATTCGACTATACCAAAACGTGATGGATCATCAACTTCATCTACTCCAATAATATTAATGTAAGAATCGATAAATTTATGATAATCAATATCGAAAATTGTATCACCGAGCTGAACTAAAATAGGTCCATCAGTATTTTCTAGGCCAGTTAAAACAGCATGACCCAACCCTAATCGCTTTTTTTGTTCAATAAACGAAAATTTTCCGTCATATTTTTTCATATGATCGATCACTTGCTCTTTTAAATATCCTACTATAAAAACTATCTCATTAATACCTGAATTAAATAGTGGTTCCAGAATAAAATCTAAAGCAGGTTTACCTGCTATTGGTAAAAGAGTTTTTTGATACCGCTTGGTATGCGGCATTAATCGGGTACCGTAACCGGCTACAGGAATGATTGCTTTCAAAATTTACTGATATTTAATGATGCCTATTTTGTTTACTCTTAATTTTCTTAACTCGAGTAATCATTTTAGCAACAGCAAGGTCTATTGATTTGGTGATGTTATCGGTCGATTCTTTAACATTGAGTTTATGACTTGGTATAGATAAATTCAATTCAGTGGTGTACTGATCCTTCTCAAGGAATAACAAGATTTGACATTGTATAGCCCTATCATATAGTTTAGTGATTTTTTGAACTTCACTAATAGCATAATTTTTTAAATTATCAGGTGCGTTAAAATGACGAGAGGTAAATTCAATGTTCAATTCTGACTCCTATTATTTTCGATTTTATTGATTTAATTAGCACCATGTGGATGTGCTTTTTTATATATCTTCTTCATCCTTTCCGGTTGTACATGCGTATAGATTTGCGTTGATGACAAACTACTATGTCCTAATAAGTCCTTAACTGCTCTTAAGTCTGCTCCACGATCTAATAAGTGGGTTGCAAATGAATGACGTAAGGTGTGAGGTCCAAGATGTTCCCCTTCTGTTACTAGTCGTAAATACATATTTACACTACGTTGAACTGTCCTTTGTGATATGCGTCCACCTTTTGAATTTACAAAGAGCGGCATATCCTTGTCAGCAGTTTTTACTGATCTACCACTTTTTGCAATATAATTTTCTATCGCCTTCATTGCTCGACTACCAAATGGAATCAACCGTTCTTTGTTTCCTTTCCCTACAACTTTCATAAGATTGTCGTTAAAATCGATATTTCCAAAGGTAGAATTGATTAATTCATTCAAACGTATTCCTGTACTATAAAATAATTCCAAAATTGCTCTATCCCGCAAACCTGCGATGGTGTCTGCAGGCGGAGCTTCCATTAGTGCGTCAATCATTTTTTCATCAACATAATTTGGAAGTGGTTTAGAAACTTTAGGTGTTTTTACGTAGATGGATGGATTATTTACTACGACTTCTGCATTTATTAAATATTTATAAAATGATTTAATTGACGCTAATCTCCTTCCGACAGTTTTTGAAGAAAATCCATCTTCAAACTCCTTGCCAAGAAAATGCCTGATGGCATGTTTATCCACACTTTCTACTGAAATATCATGGGTTCCTACATATTCGATTAGAAAATTGTTAAATCTTTGTAAATCATGGGTATAAGAAGTGCATGTATGCTCAGAATATCCTCTTTCTTTTTCCAAATATGAATGAAAATCGTTAATATATTGTTTAAGATTATCAGACATTTAATGATTCAATCTTATTGATAATAATTTGGATATCAGCCGGTAATTCAGCTTCAAAATACACTTCTAGTTTACTACGAGGATGTATAAAGGAAATTTTTTGTGCATGTAAAATATGATGCTGCACTAATTTAAATAACAATTCTATTTTTTTTGAAATTTCATGTGTGAACCCTTTGACGCGCGATAATCCACCGCCATATTTTGTATCTCCTATAATCGGGTTTCCGATAAATGCAGTATGAACTCGTATCTGATGAGTACGTCCGGTCTTTGGAAAATAATTAACATAGCTAAAATATTGCGATTCTTTTATAACTCGATATTTAGTTTGAGCTTCCTTCCCTGTTACATTAATAATAAATGCTGTAGGGTCAGTTCGTTTTCTTTTTATTGGTTGATTAATCAATCCTTCTTTTTCTTTCCAAGATCCCCAAGTAATACCGAAATATACCTTTTTTACAAGTCTGTTTGAAAACTGTTCCGCTAATTTCATGTGTGCAAAATTTGTTTTGGCAATTACAATAATTCCGGA
This sequence comes from Fidelibacterota bacterium, assembly GCA_042577295.1. GTDB lineage: Bacteria > Fidelibacterota > Marinisomatia > Marinisomatales > JAHJCW01 > JAHJCW01. The sequence goes on from JBHPEE010000006.1 coordinate 21,140, forward strand.
AGTGTCTTGATCTAATCTATGAACAATGCCTGGACGTATACTCCCATTAATGTCAGATAATTGTTTACAATGAAATGCTAATGCATTAGCTAGCGTTCCGTCTTTATTGCCCTTACCAGGGTGAACAGTCAAACCCGCTTGTTTATTAATAACAATAATATCATTATCTTCAAAAATAATATCGATAGGTATATTTTGTGGTTCTACAAAATCATTGTCGGTAATCTCTTCAGAAATATCAATTTGAATTTTATCATCAATATTTAAACGATAATTAACCGATTGAATTTCTCCATTTACAGTGATATTTCCTTTCTTGATATATTTCTGTAATTGAGTGCGGGAAAACTCATTCATATTGTCCGCCAAGAACTTATCGAGACGAAACCCAGATTTATCAACGATTAAAATATCGTTTTTCAAATGACTGTTTTTGCGGTCTGTTTTTTTGGTTGTATAAAGAATGAATAAATTAAATATAAAATCATTCCAACGGTTACAGCTGAATCTGCAATATTAAAAATGTACCAATGGTATCCCCAAAAGATAAAATCAAACATATCTACTACTTCTTTATACATGGCACGATCAATAAAATTACCAATCGCTCCGGCAATGATTAGTGCCAAAGAAATTCGCAAAATAATATCCCCTTTCCGTTCATGCCATAAGTAACCAATAAGAATAATTGTTAATATAAACGAAGCGATTGTGAATAGGTATATGCCTCCCGGAAAATTGATACCAAATGCCATACCATCGTTAGACACATAAGTTATTTGGAAAAAATTGTTAACCACAGGAATCGTCTCATGTAATTCCATCGTGGAACGAATTATATATTTAGAAATCTGATCAATAATTACTATTACTAAACTAATAGTTAAGACAATCACAACAGTCCCATTTTATCCTTTTCTTTACAGTCCACACACATAGTGGCAATTGGTACTGCCATAAGACGTTCCTCAGGAATTAATGGGCAGGTAGGACACAAATTTCTCGGCACCTCAGCACACTCCTTACAAATTCCAAATGTACCATTATCGATCCTTTTTAAAGCACTTACTAAATTTTGATAATAGCTATTTTCACGTGCCATAAATTGAAAATTTTTCTCTTTTTCATGAGAATCAGTTCCCGCATCTGCCATGTGGACACTATAAACTGAATCTGGAACATAGCTTTCACTAGCCCTTCCGGTTTCAATAACACCTTCCTTGATTCCATCTATTTCGATGTTCACATTTTCAATTTCTTTTTGGATTAATTTTCTAAACTTGTTTAGCTTAGCTTTGCCATATTTTTTTGAATTTGCCATATTTGCCACTTAGTCCTTAATAATCCGGGATATACCCAGTGTAATCTTTTCACTTTTAATTTTTATTGTATCGGAAAATTCAACTTCCGAACCTTTTGGTTCAATAGCTATCGTTAAGGTTTCATTACAAAAATATTCTTTATATACATTTAAAGCCTTCCCAATTTCACCATCAAAATTACCAAAAACCACTATTCTATCTTCAACGGCAAAATCTGCATTTTTCCTCATGATTTGTACTTGACGAATTAAATCTCTTACAAGCCCTTCTTGAATGAGATCATCATTTAAAACAGTAGATAAAGCAACAGTAAATCCTTCATCTTGCGCAGTTATCAACCCTTCCGATGAAGATGAATCAATCAAAACATGTTCTTTTTGTAATACCAAATCATCGGATTCCATTTTTAGTACTATTTCTCCATTGACTTGAATCTGATCAATAATATCATTTACCTCCATTTCATCAAGAGCTTTCCGAATGGACGGTATTTCGTTACCGAAGGTTCTTCCTAAATTAGCAAGATTCGGTTTTACAATATAAGTTATTAAATCTTCTGCCTTATTCACACGTTTAATCTCTTTAACATTTAACTCATCTAATATAACAGATTTATTATCATCTATAAACTTAGATAATTTATCATCATTTACAACATAAAACAAACTTTGTAGAGGCTGGCGAATTTTAAGGTCAGCTTTGTTCCTTGCTGAACGTCCTAATTCCACAACTTTTTTTAGTGCATCAACTTGCTTTACCAAATCATCATCAATATAATCTGAAATAACTTCAGGATAATCACATAAATGCACACTCTCAGGAGCCGAATCATCAATATTTACTACTAAATTTTTATACATTTCATCTGTTATATACGGCATTATCGGTGCCAACAATTTTGATAATGTTAATAATACTTCATATAGAGTCTGATAGGCTGCTTGCTTTTCTGTATCATCTTCACTTTTCCAAAAACGTCGTCGATTCCTACGAATATACCAATTTGATAAATCTTCTATGAACATCTCGACATTGCGCATGGATTTATCTAATCTGTACAATTCAAACGATGAGTGCATATCTTGGATAAGCTGATGCAATTTTGCCTTTATCCAACGATCCATTATTGTCAAATCAGTATCTTGAATTTTTGACTTCAAAGGATTAAATCCATCAACAGCAGCGTAAGTAGCAAAAAAAGAATAAGAATTCCACAATGTCAGTATTTTTTTTCGTACATCATTGGCAGCTTCATAACCAAAATTTAGATTATTTTCAACATTATGATTAATAAAAACCCAGCGCATAACGTCAACACCCATTTCATCGGCGGCATCATTAAACCAGATAGCATTACCGGCAGATTTATGCATTTCTTTGCCTTGGGAATCTTTGACAAGAGCATGACCTAAAAGCGTTTTAAAGGGGGCTTTGTTCTCCATTACCGTTGACATTGCTAAAAGCGAATAAAACCAATTTCGGAATTGACCGGGGAAGCACTCAGTAATAAACTCTGCGGGAAACCATTTCTCCCAATAAGATCGGTCTTCATTATATTTTATGGTTGAAAACGGAACAATTCCGGCATCTAACCATGGATTACCAACATCAAGAATTCGAGTACCGATTAATCCACTCTTGGGATGTTTAATTTTTACTTTATCAATCCAAGGACGATGGGGACTATGTCCATCAAATTCTTCCCAACCTTCAATTGCTAATTCTTTCAATTCTTCTTTGGACCCAACCACATAAAAAGAATCATCTTCAAAGGTCCAAATAGGTAAAGCAAGACCCCAAAAACGTTGTTTTGATATCATCCAATCGCCCATATTATCAAGCCATTCGTGTTCTCTTTCTTGACCCCATTCAGGTATCCAATTTATATCGTCTACAATTTTTTTGATATTATCACGCCAATCCATATTTATATACCATTCGTCAACTATACGGAAAACTAATTCATCGCCTGAACGCCAACAATGGGGATATATATGCGGATATTTTTCAGTATGAACAAGTATTTTTCGATCTCGCAAATCCGCTAAAATTTTATCAGTTGTTTCCTGATTAGTTGCCATCAAACCGGAAAGCCATCCAAAACCTTCAATAAATTTTGATTCTTCGTTCAGCGGTGCAATATCGACTAAGCCAAGATTATTACCAATTTTATGATCAATATCACCACAGCCCGGTGCGATATGCACAATGCCGGTCCCCTCTCCCGCTACGACATTATCATTACCAACATTGTCTTTTCCACCATCGATAACCCTATGGCATTTTATACCATTGATACTTTGATTTTTTAACCTATCATTAATAAATGGAAATCCGCCTATTTGACTTTGTGCTTCCAGATGATCAAATGGACCTTCATATTCCCATCCAAGCATATCAGAACCCTTCAATGTTTCTAATATTTTATATCCACCGTGTTCTTTAAATATTTGTGCAATTGTTTCTAATTTAGGTACACCATCAACCCATTGCTTTTTATCATCGAATTGTTTTTCTAAGCGCTGAAATTCTAAATTATCATTTGCGAAATAATAAATTGATCCATCAACAGCCTGTAATTTGATATAATCAAGATTTACATTAACAGCAGCGGCAACATTAGATGTTAATGTCCATGGCGTTGTTGTCCATATGAATAAAAATTCATTATCTTTATTTTTTAAAGGGAACCGAACAAAAACTGAATCATGTGCAACAAGTTTACGTCCCTCGATAATTTCCATTTGCGAATAAGAAGTTCCAGAACGCCCCGACCACGGAACTACATCATTACCACGATAAATTTTATCTTGCTCAAACAGCTTTTTTAGAAACGACCAAATTGTATAATTATTTTCATCGGACATCGTAAAATATGAATTCTCCCAGTCCATCCAATATCCCAATCTCTTTGATTGCTCAGTAATTACTCCAGCGTATTTATAAACTCGTTCTTTACAAAGATTTACAAACTTCTCGATACCGTATTGTTCAACTTCACGTTTTGATTTGAAGCCGAGCTCTTTCTCAACTTCAATCTCAACCCACAGCCCTTGACAATCAAATCCATTTTGATAACGAACCTCATGTCCTGTCATGGCTTTATATCTTAGGTAAAGATCTTTCAATGTTCTACCCCATGCATGGTGAACACCCATTGGATTATTGGCTGTAATTGGGCCATCAATAAAACTCCAGCGTGGCCTACCTTTATTTAATTCCACACGCTTTTGGAAAATTTTATTGGTTTCCCAGAACTCCATGATTTTATGCTCTAACGCTATAAAATCAACTTTTGCATTTACCTTCTTTATTGCCATTTACTCTATAATTTATTGAATCTTTTTCTAAATTTTTAAGACGTCAAAGTTAGCTCAAATACAAAGTTTTTCCAACGAATTCAGTAATTTGTTTTATTAATAAAAAACCCCCGCAGATGACGAGGGTTTTTTAAAACTCAATTAACTACTAATCAATCTCAAAAGCAAAATAACTTGATCTTTCACCTCGCTTAACAAGCAACAATAAGGAGTCTTGTTGTTTTGATTCTTCAATTAGATTTTTATAATCTTTTTTAGATGCTATTTTTTTGGTTCCGACTCGAGTAATAATATCTCCTACGCGAATTCCAGCTTCAAATGCCTTGCTTTTTTTATCAATGTCAGTCACCAAAACACCAATGTTATCAGGATCAATTTCATATTTTTCTGCTAATAATTTTGTAATATCCTGAACTTCAAGTCCTAGGCTCATACTATCACTATTGTCTGCAATAATTGTTGTTGATTCTTGCTCCAATTCTTCCAATTTGACATATACCGTTTTCCAATCTCCATCTCTTACAATAACTACTTTACTGTTATTCCCGGGAGCAGTTGACGATACAATATTTTTCAAGTGTGATGGATTACCTATTTTTTCTCCATTAAACTCGATAATTACATCACCGGTTTTTAATCCTGCTTTTTCAGCGGGACTATCCTCTACTATATCGCTGACAAGAGCGCCATCACGATTTGATAAATCCAGCGCACGAGCGACTTTATCTTCCACCGGTTGAATATAAACGCCAAGCCATGAGCGCACGACATAACCTTTTTCGATTAAATCACTCATAACTTTTTTAATCATGTTGGATGGAATAGCAAATCCCACTCCCCGATTAGATCTATCCATTCCGCTCGTTGCAATAGCGGTATTAATTCCAACTAATTCGCCGTCAAGATTGAGCAATGCGCCACCACTATTACCAGGATTGATTGCTGCATCGGTTTGAATAAAGTTTTCATAATGGTCGTTCCCAGGCATTACATAACTGCGCCCAAGGGCGCTAACAATACCGGCTGTAACTGTATGACTTAAGTTTTCAGAAAAGGGACTGCCAACTGCCAATACCCATTCTCCGACACGTAATTTGTCGGAATTGCCAAGAGAAATCTGTTTAATATCTTTGGCATCAATCTGTAATATTGCTAAATCCGACTTCGGGTCGGTACCTAAGACTTTTGCCGGAATTATTCGTTTATCAATTAATTTTATTTGGATTTCTTCGGCATTCTCAACCACGTGATTATTGGTTAGTACATACCCTTTTTTGGCATCAACGATCACACCAGAACCTAACGCCTGACTTGAAAATTCTTGATCTGGAAATTGCGGATGAAAAAATGGAAAATCGCCGAATTGCTTGAACTGATCTTCAACTTTCATTACTTTTTCCGCTGTAATTGTTACAACAGCCGGATTAGCTTTTTCAGCGACATCGGCAAAAGCTGAACTAAATTGCTTTACAACAGAATTCTGTGCCGATAAAAATCCAACAAATAAAATTATAGATATAATAAAACGTCTTTGCATTATGTATCTCCTAGATATTTCTTTCATTTCTATGCTAATAAATTGAAAAAGTTTCAATTATGAAAAAAGCCCCTTAACAAAGCTTTTTCACTTATAGTTCTATCAGATCTTATAAATATTCTTTTAGATCATTATAAAATACTTCTTCAGAACGTGGTCCTAAATATCCCTTCACGATATATCCCTCTCGATCAATTATCAGGGTTGTCGGTATTGAAGATATCGGTTGCCCGATAGTTTGTCCATACAAATTTGTAACAGCTTGAGTTTCGTCATTGCCAAAATCGGTTAAAATTGTATAATTCATCTGTTTATCATTAGCAAATTTTTTAATTTCTGAGGCAGAACCAGATGTAAGTGTAATTCCGACTATTTCCAAACCCTCTTTATTATATTTTGTTTGTAGATTTATAAGATCAGGTATTTCTTTTCTACATGGCGGACACCAAGTACCCCAAAAATTGAGCATAACAACTTTTCCTGCAAAATCAGACAAATAGAATTCTTCACCACCAATAGTAGCTAGTTTAAAATCAGGAGCTTTTGTTTCATTACTACGATCTTTCTTAGGAGGATTTACTGATGTCGATTCTTTTTCCATTGAACTAGCGTTTGCAAGATTTGTCTTTTCAATTTTTTGGTTGTTTACTTCCGATTTATGCTCCTTTAAATCTTCTTTAGCACTACATCCGGATATTATCAATAAACCGCCTATAACTAATATTAATAATGATTTATGCATACTTATTCCCTATTCTAATCCTTTATTTAAAAAAATTTTAAATTCTTTTATGCTGCGAGTCATACCCGGAAAACGTGCAATTTCTGATTCGTAACCATTTAATATCACATAAAATGGTTGGGCTGCTGTACCAAATCGATCAATTTCGTATTGTCGTTTTTCGCGATGATTTTTTCCACCATCTGTATATAATTTTACTAAAACAAATTGTTCCAACAAATTTCTTATTTCTAGTTGAGATAAAATATTGGCATCCATCCAATGGCAGTTTGTACAGGTATATCCGGAAAAACTGAGAAAAATAGGTTTTCCTGTGCGCTTTGCTTCGGCAATTGCTTCATTCATTTCTGAAAACCACTTTTGTGCTTCTATAACTGTATCTTTGCCAGTCATTACGATACCTGATTCTGATTCTACTTTCGGTGGTAGATATGATGCAATTGTGCCATTGATCGGACGTCCAATCAATCCTGTTCCCAAATATATTCCAAATACAATGAAAAATAAGCTAAGTATCATTCGTCCTGCGCCAATTGATTCGACTGGTGAATCATGTGGCAAACGGATTTTACCGAGTAAGTAAATTCCTGTGAAAATCATCGAAACTGTCCAAATAGCCAAAACTACACTATGAGTGAATATTCCCCAACTCCATACTAAATCGACATTTCCTATAAATTTGAAAGCCACGGCAAATACAAGGAATCCCAAAACAACCTTAACAGAATTTAACCAACCGCCGGATTTTGGCAACTTTGTAAGATATTGCGGAAACATCGCCAGAAAGAAAAATGGCAGTGCAAAGGCAGTACTGAATACTATCATTCCAATCATTGGCCAAAACCACTGCCCTTGGGCGGCAGCGACTAATAATAATCCGACAAATTGAACAGTACAAGTAAAAGACGCCAACGTAAATGTTAACGCCATAAAAAGTATGCCAATATAGCCTGAGCGTTTTTCCTGCTGCATCGAAATATTGCGCAGTTTTGCCGGGACTTGAATTTCATACATTCCAAATAATGATAGTGCGAAAAATATGAATAGTGCACCAATAAATAAATTCACCCACGGACTCGATGCTAATTGATTAGCCCCGGAAGCTCCTAAAAATACTGCTAATAAAAATCCCAAAAGGGTGAATGTTGTAATAATGCCAAGAGCATATACTAGTGCATTTTTGATCGGTTTCTTACCGGAAGTTTCACCTTGTTGAGTAAAAAATGAAACGGTGATCGGTATCATTGGAAATACACACGGTGTTAACAAAGCTAAGAATCCCATTGATGCTGCTAATAATATGAAAGACCAAAATCCTTTTGCTATCGCGCTATCTAAACTTGTTAAATCGCTTTTAATTACATCAATTTTTGTTTCTTCGACTAAATTTAATCGATCAGCACGAGCTTCTCCCGGTTCTACTAATAAATCAATTTCAACAGATTGATCAATTGGAGGATAACAGATTGTGTTGTTGCAAGATTGGTAAGTCGCTGTCGCTGTTAATGATATTCTTTCAGATTCAATATTATCTTTTAGTTTAATTGGAACAATAAATTTTGTGCGACCGTCATGATGGGGAATGTCCATCTCAAAACCTTCATCATATGATACGATTGGTTCTGGCTCAATAATAATTCCTTGTTTATCTATCGCCTCTCCGGTGATTTGGATAGAAGTAGGAATTGGGCCGTTTTCAATCTCTTCCATTCCATAAATGTGCCATCCTCGGTCTATAGAAAAAATTACCTGAACTTCAATTACCTCACCCGCTCGCACATTTTTCTTAACTGAAGCTGTGATGGATACTGGATCATTAAATTGCCCAAATAGGAACGTTGTAAATATTAATATTCCTGTTAATATTGTTTTCATATTCATAATTATAATTTTAATTCCGTTAGAAATTAGTGCTATAAACAATCTTGTATAGTTAGTTGGATGACAAATGGAACAATCGGTAACGCAAACTTTTTCGATATTTAATTGTTCCCTTCAATTCAACCATTTTATCATTGGCTGCCTTTATACCATTTTCCAATAATAAATCGTATTTATTAAACTCAGACCAATGCAAACCAAGCACATCGGGACGAATTAAGAAATCAGATTCATCAGACAACATATCAGTATAATATTGCGATGTGATCCGGTCAGCTCTTGTAATAATCTCAACGATATTAATATTTTTCATGGGTTTTTTTGGAGCACCACGAGAAATATCAACACCAATTATAAAGTTAGCTTTATCTTTTAATTCACGAACAGGAAGTGGAGCGCTAACACCTGCATCAACGATTAATTTATCTTTGTGTTCAGTGGGTTCTACAAAACCCGGGATTGAACCACTTTGTGTAACGGCATCAATTAAATCACCTGAGCTGTAACAAATAGTTTCGCCAGATTGCAAATCTGTCGCAAATACATTAAGTGGTATTTTTAGTTCTTCAAAAGTCTTTACTGGTATTAAATAGTCAAATGCATTCGCTAGGCGTTCCTTTTTTACTATTGATGAACGAGTTAGCGCAATCGCAACAACCAATTTATTTTGAACAAATTTTGCTACTTGACCTATTACGGATTCAGGACTTTGATCCGACTGCAATCTTTCAACACCCATTTCTGCATAAACATCGCTTTTCATAAACTCCCTGAAGCGGTTATCCATCCAATCAGGATCTTGAGTTGCGGCATACATGGCACCTATTGCAGCGCCGGCACTTGTACCTCCTATAACATCAATTGCGATACCATGTTTATGCAATACCTTCAGAACACCAATATGAGCGGCTCCACGCGCTCCACCTCCGCCTAATGCTAAACCTATTTTTATCTTTGACATTTTATCTCTTGATATATTAATAAATATTTCTACTGCCGGGTTTTTGAATAAGAACTTCAGCAAGATTTGCAGGTAATTCGCTAGCAGCAAAACTGATAGTTTTATGCTTTAAAACCGAAACTTGATTTTTATGAAGGTTAATACTACCGCCACTGCGATCCACTACCACACCCACTCCTGTAACTTTTCCATGATTTTCTTTAACAATATCGATTACTTCTTTTATGGAACCACCGGTGGTGAGCACATCTTCAATAATCAAAAACCTTTCACCTTTTTCTATTTCAAAACCTCTACGAAGTTTCATTTTGCCGTCTTTCCTTTCAGTAAATATTGTTTTTACACCTATTTGTCGACCAACATCTGTACCAATAACAATTCCACCAATTGCCGGAGAAATGACGGTATCAATTTTAGCATTTTCAAAATGATCGACTATTATCCTACTAAATAAAGTTAAATATTCTGGGTGTTGCAATACTTTAGCACATTGGAAATATGTTGCGCTGTGCCTTCCCGATGTAAGTACAAAATGTCCTTCTAACAAAGCTCCGGTAGAGCGGAATATTTCTAAAATATCATATTTATCCATTTACTATTTCCTGCATTTTATCAACAAAATCTTGAGCAGCATTTTTAATCGCACAACCACTCATGTCTCCTGCAAAACTAATTCCCCGCGATATATTAATAATGGCAATGCCATCTTCATTTCCATATTGCATACTTTTTTTTAAGTCGCCACCCTGTGCACCAATCCCCGGAATTAAAAATGGTAATTTAGGTGCAATTTTACGGACGTTGCGAATTTCTGAAGGTGAGGTTGCACCAACTACTAATCCAATATTATCATTTATATTTAGTTCTACTGCTAATTCTGCAACCTTTTTATACAAATTATTTTTCCCTACCTGAAAATCTTGCAATTCTAAAGCAGATGGGTTTGAAGTGCGGCATAGAATAAAAACGCCTTTTTCAGGATTTTCAATAAATGGTTTGATACTGTCACTACCCATATATGGATTTAATGTTACAGCATCAAATCCGAAATAATCAAATAAGCTAATTGCATATTGCTTTGCAGTATTTCCTATATCTCCACGTTTACCATCGGCAACAGTTATGCTTTTATTTCCGATATATGCAACAATCTCTTCTAACCATTTAAAACCATCAGAACCCCATCTTTCAAAAAAAGCTAAATTCGGTTTATAGCAAACTGCAAGATCAATCGTAGCATCCACAACTTTTAGAGAATAGGTAATTAAATCAGATATCTTCGCATTTTTATTTCCGAATCCCTCAGGACTAATGTCGAGTCCAACGCAGAGATGAGATTTCTTCTTGACAATTTCTTCAGATAAACGTGTTGTAAACGATTTCATAAGCAAAGAATTTACCTCGTCAATTATTTTCCACAAAGTGCAACTTTAGGCGATTATCAATATTATTATTTAGAAGTAAATTTGTAACTTTACTATGTGGAACAGTTAAAATTTGCTTCAAAAAAGGACTCTACAACACGGGTAATCGCTTCTAGCGGTGTTTTCCAAATTGAATTATTGGAAAATGTCGGGGAAAATGATTTCTCTCCTCTAATTGAAATTTCCAAGCATTTAGCTCAGGAGTATGGACCAAAAGCAATTCTTACAAAGGCAACAATCCACAAATATTTTAATAAAACCAGTTCTTTACCGTTCATCGCTCGCTATCGTGGAAGTATTATTGGTTACATCGTTGGAGTACCGTTAGAGGAATTAAATTCAGAACCATGGGCAAGAATGGACGAGAATTTCGGGAAATACGATACACTTTATACTTTTACCTTTGTAATAATTACGCAATACAAAGGTCATGGCTATGCTAAAATGTTGAAAAGAGTGTATTTAAATTGGGCAAAAAAACGCGGTTCTATCCGCTATATTACCGGCCATGTTCAGGCTGGAACAAATTCGCAATATTCTGAAGATATCAAGATTATAAGTCGTACAGAAAACTGGCAAAATTCTGGAAAAACATTTGAGTACTATAGACGCAAGCTACTCTCTAATGGAACCTGATTCTAATTTATATAATTCACTTTTTTCCGATACGATCTGATATTTATATTTTATCAAATTTAAAATAATTACCTGGTTTCTTCGCCATCCTTTTAATAATCAAATAGGATATTATTCCGGCTAATCCAAGTCCAACCAATCCATCTAAAAATTGATAAAATTCAATAGGTTGTAATTTAATTGGAATCTGAGTTCCAATGACGATACCTAATAAAAATCCAATCAATGGCAAACCATATTGTAAAAATGATAATTTTAATAAGATATTGGACGCTTCTGAAATTGATACGCTATCACCAACTTTAGCATCAATCGTATTTTCCAATCTGATTATTTTTTCTTTTTCAGAACCAGGTGAGCACAGGAAACGTATTCCACAGTCTTTACAATCATCTGTTGAATCAATAACAATTGTCGCAAAATTATCATCAATTTTGGTGATTCTACCGATATCAGAAACTTGATCAGACAAATTATGCTTCTACTTTCTCTGCCGGTTCATCTATTATTGGTTGACCAATTACAACTAAACAATCGGTGGGGCATTTATCGGTTGGAAGTGTTGCTACTTTTCCGAAAGTATCATAATTAACGAGGGCTAAATTTTCTTCTATAACCATTTGTCCATCTTCAACATTGCGCACACAAATTCCACAAGCGATACATGCTTTAATACAAACTTTACGAGCAGTTTTTGCTCCGTCAAGATTTTTGCAAAATACAAACAGTTTATGACTTTCCGGATGCATTTCAATGATATTCTGTGGACAAACTTCTGAACATTTTCCACATCCCGTACAATTATCATCTATAATAACCGGTAACCCGTTATCACTCATATACATCGCATTAAAACTACAGGCTTCAACACATTCACCAAATCCCAAGCAGGAATATTCGCACATTTTCTCACCACCGCCAAAAATGGAGGCACCTAAACATGATTTTATTCCGGCATATTCCGCTTTTTTGGCAGTTTCATAATTACCACCCTGGCACATTAAACGAGCAATATGTTTTTCACCGGATTCAACATCTATGCCTAATATTTCACCGATAGCCTCCCTTGCTTCATCATCGCTAACGGGGCATCCATTTATTTCTGCTTCACCAGCTACTATAACATCAGCAAATTTTGCACAACCGGGATAACCGCAACCCCCGCAATTAGCGCCTGGTAACTCATTTAGGATTTTTTCGATACGAGGATCTTCTTCTACATAAAATTTCTTTTCTGCAAGAGACAGTCCTGCAGAAAATAGTAAACCCAATCCTCCCATACTAGCGATTGCAATTATAAGTGTATTTAATTCCATTTTTTATTTAACCACAAATTTCACGAATAACACTAATTTAATTTCCCCTTTAATAAAAACTCATCAACTTTAATCACATAGAAATCAATCCGGCGAATCCCATAAATGCTAATGCCAAACTTCCTGCTACAATCATAGTTATACCTGCGCCTCTAAATGGTTTTGGTATATTTGATAATTCCAATTCTTCACGAATTCCTGCCATAATTACTAATGCTAATGTGAATCCTGCACCGGCACCAATACCGAAAACTAAACTTTCTATAAAACTGTATTCCCTCAAAACTGAGAATAATGCCAATCCGAGAATCGCACAATTGGTCGTAATAAGTGGTAAAAAGATACCTAATGTATCATATAATGGTTTACTGACCTTCTTAATAAACATTTCAACCAATTGAACAAGGGAGGCAATCACTAAAATAAAAGATACATATTCAAGGATTTCGATTTTGTATGGTACAAGTAATAAATGATATATCAACCATGTAACTGCAGCGGTAATTGTCATAACAAACATAACAGCTAAGCCCATACTTACTGCAGATGACACCCTTTTAGATACACCGACAAAAGGACAAATTCCTAAAAAGTAAGTAAGAACAAAATTATTAACAATTGCTGCAGAGATAAATAATAGTAAGAGATTCATATTTTAACCTTCCTTTCATTCAGCCAATTACCTAGTCCAATTAAAAGTCCCAAAGTTAAAAATGCTCCGGGTGGTAAAATCATGATCATCCACGGATTAAACCACTCACCTAAAACCTGTATATTGAACAATGTGGCTGAACCTAATATTTCACGAATACTTCCTAATACTACGAGTACAAAAATAAATCCTAATCCCATTCCAAGTCCGTCTATTATTGACCGACCAACTCCATTTTTTGATGAAAATGCTTCTTGCCTTCCCAATATGAGGCAGTTCACAACAATTAACGGTACATAAGGACCCAACGCCTTACTTATCTCTGGTAAATATGCAGCTAAAAATTTGTCCGCAACTGTAACAAATGTTGCGATGATTACAATGTAGCCGGCAATTCGCACCTGAGATGGTATGATTTTTCGGAGTAATGAGATTAGAATACTGGAACTTAGCAATGCGAAAGTTGTAGCTAAACCCATTGATAATCCATTAATTGCAGAATTGGTAACTGCTAAGGTTGGACAAAGTCCCAATAGCATCCGTAATACGGGATTATCATCCCACAGACCTTTTAAAAATTCTTTACTTAGTGGTATTCGTGTTTTTGCCATAATTAATTTGCCGATTGATATAATTCTTTAATCATACCAATATTTTCATTAATAATCCTCACTACTGCTTTTGAAGTAATTGTTGCTCCTGATATGGCCTGTACTTCATTTGGATTTTGTGGAGTAGTGTTTTTAACCACATCTATTTGAGGAGATAAAATAACTCCGCCAAATTGTTCCGGAAACCAAAATGGATTGGTTTTATTAGAGGGGTCTACTACAATTTTTGTCCCTAAACCGGGAGTTTCGATCTGTCCGAGTACTTTAATACCAGTAACTGATGTAAAACTCGGATCAACCCCAACCATGATTGAAATATTTCCTTGAAATCCACTACCATCAACTTTAAAAGCGACTCCTACAGATTGTGCGTTGTCATCGATTTTTCCAATATAAACTGTTTTTTCATTAATAGATTTCTCTTCATAATAGTCATATGAGGGCAAAACATCAGATATTGCTGCTTTCAAGGCTTGCAGCTGATGATATTCAATCTTTGGTTTTGTTATGCTATCCCAACTTGATAAAACCGCACCGGATAACGCAGTGATTACCGTTAATACAATTACCATTTTAGCTGTTTTATTCATTAACGCGGTTCTCCAAATATCTTAGGTCGCGTATAACGATTTATCAAAGGAGTAACACCATTCATTAATAATATTGAATACATAACTCCTTCCGGTAATCCACCGAATAGACGAATAATAATCACAAGTATTCCTGCACCTGCTCCAAAAATCCAACCACCTTTGGGAGTTATAGGTGACGTAACCATATCGGTAGCCATAAAAAATGCGCCAAACAGCAATCCACCTGATAATAAATGAAATACCGGATCGGGATATTGATTGGGATCCAACAACCAAAAAACACCTCCCAAAATTAATACACTACCAATAAAACTCAGAGGTATTCTCCAATCTGCATTTTTTAATATAAGCAGAAATATTCCGCCCAATAATATCGCGATTGCAGATGTCTCACCTAAACTTCCACCAACATTTCCAAAAAACAAATCTGAATAGTCAGTTAAGATTTTTTCAAATTTAAAAGCTCCTAACGGTGTTGCGGTAGATACAGCATCAATAGTGGAATATTTTTCTGTGATAGGATTTGACCAGGTTGTAATTGCTACTGGAAAACTTGCTTGTAAAAAAGCCCTACCTAATAAAGCCGGATTAAAAATATTATATCCTAATCCTCCAAAAATATGTTTACCCAAAAAAATTGCCACAATCGCCCCTAATGCTGCGCTTGATAATCTAAAGGAGGGTGGCAAAGTTAAAGCTAATAAAATTCCTGTTATAATTGCACTTCCGTCAGAGATAGTAATTTTTTCACCCTTCATAAAATTCATGAGCATTTCTGTTGATACTGCTGCAACAACGCAAGTCAATATCATCAATCCTGCTTGCAGGCCAAAGTAGTATGTAGACATCGCCATTGCGGGAATTAATGCAATAATAACAGACCACATAATTTTATGAACAGATTTTGAGGTATGTAAATGCGGACTCGAATTAAGAACTAGCAAACGCTCAGGTTTTGCTAATTTACTGCGTGGGTCAGGCATCTTTTTAAGTATGACCTTTTCTTCAGGTTTATTGTTATCGTTTTCTTTAATTATATCATTCACAATTAAACCACCAAATCACATTGTATTTCATAAACTTTTTGTTTACCAACTCTGATCCATTGAACTAATGGGATTGATGACGGACATACATAAGCACAGGAACCACATTCTATACAATTCATAATTCCCATTTTGTCAGCATTTGACCAGTATCGTAATAACGATAAATGCGCCAATCGAGTGGGCATTAAAAACATTGGACAGGACTGCACGCAACTTCCACATCCAATACATGCCTTAGGCTCAATTTGTTTATAATTAGTAGTACAGACAATTCCGCTAGTAGCTTTTATTACAGGTACAGATAAATCATATTGAGCTATACCCATCATAGGTCCACCCATAAAAACTTGCGCAGTATTATCAACAAGACCACCACAAAATTCTATTACATCACTAAATTTTGTTCCAATCGTAACCATCAAGTTTTTGGGTTCATTTATGCCATTACCAGTTACGGTTACTACTCGCTGTGTCAAAGGTTTTTCATAAGATACTGCATCGGCTACAGCAACAGCAGTGCCCACATTTTGAACGACTGCTCCAACATCCATTGGTAAACCACCGGTTGGTACTTTTCGTTTTTTGATTGCCTTAATCAGCATTTTTTCAGCACCCTGCGGATACTTTGTTTTTACGGAAACAACTTCAAATCCATAATCATTAGCAGATTTTCTCATAGATTCAATAGCATCAGGTTTATTGGATTCAATTCCGATATATCCTTTTTTAACTCCAAGAACCTTCATGATGATAACCATGCCTTTTAAAACATTATCGGGCATTTCCAACATTGTTCTATAGTCGGCAGTAAGAAATGGTTCACATTCGCAACCATTTATAATAAATGTATCAATTTTTTTATCTTCCGGTGGATTTAACTTTACATGCGTTGGAAATGCCGCCCCTCCCAATCCAACGATACCGGCATTTTTAATTCGATTTCTTAAATCATCAATTGACAAATTTGTCCAATCAACTTCAGTAAAAACTTGATTTGACTCTTCTGATTCAGACGCAACTATATGTATCATTAATGTACGAGCACCGGTTGGTGTATGATATTTTCCAATATCTTTAATTGTTCCAGATATCGTAGCATGAACAGGGCTGGAAACGTACGCTTCTGTTGAACCAATTACCTGACCGACCTTTACTGTATCTCCGACTTCTATCAATGGTTTGCATGGAGCGCCGATATGTTGCTGTAATGGAATAAACACTTCCTTCGGTATGGGAAGCATTTCGATTGGTAAGTCCTGAGTTTGTGTCTTAGAATCGTCAGGATGTATACCGCTTTTGAAGGTTGGGATTTTCACTTTATTCGCTTACTATTTATCCGAAAATGTCGTTTATTATATCCGTTCAATAATTAAAATTACTGAGATTATTTTGCAAAAGAAACGAGTAATAGGACGACTTTGTCTTAATATTTTATTTTTTTAGTGATAAATCTCCACTTTCCATAAATGGTTTCCATTATTTCATCATGAATAATTTTTTATAATTACAAATGGCATATAACACACAAAGGATCAATCACATTTATTTATAACTTTTGCCCTTTTGTGGCTAATTTTGTCTTTATGAGGATTAAACTCTATTGGCAAGTTCTAATCGCAATGGTGCTCGGTATTGCTTTTGCACTGATATTCAAAGAACATGCATTAATCGCAAAACCACTCGGTACAATATTCATGCGGCTATTGAGAATGATTATTGTTCCCCTAATTATATTTTCAATAACAACTGGCGTAATTAATCTTGGTAAAAATATTGGACGTGTCGGCGCTAAAACTTTTGGATACTATTTGCTTACATCGCTATTAGCAATAGTTATAGGTCTCACACTAGCCAATTTAATTAAACCCGGAGTTGGAATTGATCTCGGTGCAGTTGCGACTGAATTTGATCCGGCATCATTGTCAACACCAAGTTCTCCGTTTGATATAATTATTCGGATGATTCCGCTAAACCCATTTGCAGCGGCAGTTAATGGCGATATTCTTGGAGTTATATTTTGGTGCATCGTTTTTGGGAGTGTAATACCAAGATTGCCCGATAAACAGCGCAAGTTCCTTAAGCATTTTTTTAATGCCGGCTTCCAAGCAATGATGATATTAACTCAAGCTGTAATCAAATTTCTTCCAATTGGTGTTTTTGGACTAATCAGCACTGCAGTAGCAACTACCGGATTTGAATTATTTAAGGGTGTCGCCTGGTACGTGGTTACAATTGCTGTAGGATTAACGCTACATGCTTTTGTTGTGCTACCTATCATATTTTCATTATTTACTCGAATTAATCCAATTAAACATTATCGAGCCATTGCATCCGCGATGGCAACTGCTTTCTCTACAAGTTCTTCCGGAGCGACTTTACCGGTAACGATGAATTGCGTTGAGACTAATGCTGGTGTGTCCAATAAGATTTCTAGTTTTGTGCTACCGCTTGGAGCAACAATCAATATGGATGGAACTGCTCTTTATGAGTGTGCCGGTGTTCTGTTTATTGCACAAGCACTCGGATTTGACCTGTCTTTTACGCAACAATTGATCATTGTTATTACCGCTTTTTTAGCTTCTGTTGGCGCAGCCGCAATTCCATCGGCCGGACTTGTGATGATATTTATTGTATTAGATGCTGTTGGTTTGGGAAATCATCCTGGCGCAGCCATGATTGTTGGTACAATGCTTGCTGTCGATCGTCCACTTGATATGTACCGTACCGTTGTAAATATCACAAGTGACAGCATTGGAGCGGTTATAGTTGCTAAGAGTGAAGGTGAAAAAGATTTATATCCTGTTCAAGATAAATAGCTATTCAATAATATGTATACATAACAGACTTACACTTTTAAAATAGTTGATACTAGTATAGAGGATTTTTACAACAACAGAAATTAATGACGATGATGGATATTCAGGACAGTATCCATATTTTTGGATGGGGACAAGTCATCTTGATGGAGTAAATCCATACCATAGTGCTGTTTATATTACCAGTGGAGAAGCACAAGGAAAGATAAATGGCATATTAATGGATATTCATGGTGCTGGAGCGCAACGTAGCGACCCAAAATCGTGTACTGCAAATAATTATCCCGAATTTTTTGTCCTCAAGGTGATGTTCGTTATGTTTATAATGCAGTCCGATGTGTGAGAGATATTGAAAAAACCTCTAAACAATAGGCATGTTGAAAAATACATTATTTGATTTACCTCATTTTCATTATTAATTTTTATTAAGTTTTTTGACAATTTCCGTACCGGGATAAGTTATTTTAGGATCTACAAGTAATAAAAATTGGAAGCTTTACTTCGCTTACAAAAAGCATGCCCTCTCGTCAGGGAAGTTTGCTGTAATCGAGAGGCGTCCACCGTTAATCATAAACGGTCCTAAAAAACGCCTGGTACGGAAAAATGTTCGAGATATTAACAGCTTTGCTACTGCTTCCCTACCCCTGATTTCCTATAATTTGATTGATTCTTTTAACCGACCCACGGATTTTTAAGCGTACACCATCTTCATCATATTCTCGTTCTAAAACAGTTACACCATTTTGTGCTTCTGCGGTTTCCTTGGCTTGTTCAAATGAAAAATGTACATCTGCTGTTGTGAATCCTTTGTTAATTATTTCCTTAATCGATTCAAGTAATTTATCAATTCGTAAATGATTTTTTGCTGAAATTAATATACCGTCAGTAAATTTTCGTTTTAAATAGACTATCCTACTTTCTTCGTCAATAGTATCAATTTTATTCAAAACGATTAGTGATGTATTTTTATCAGCTCCAAGTTCGATTAAAACTTCGTTAATAGTATCTAAATGTTCTATAACTTGCGGAGATGAAGCATCCAATACTATTAATATCAAATCAGATTCTAATACTTCTTGTAAAGTGCTTTTAAAACTTGCAATCAAATGATGTGGAAGTTTGCGGATAAATCCGACTGTATCACTTAATAAAATCTCGAGTTCACCATCTATAATTGTTGATCGGATCGTCGTATCTAGAGTTGCAAATAATTGATCGCGGATATACACCTCAGCACCGGTTATGGCGTTCATTAATGTTGATTTACCGGCATTTGTATAGCCGACTAAGGCAACTCGAAACTGATCTTTACGTCTACGACTCTGAGTGTTACGCTCTTTTTCAATTTTAATTAACTCTTTTTTCAGTTTCGCAATCCTTGTGCCGATTAATCGTCGATCGACTTCAATCTGTGTTTCACCCGCTCCAGCTCTTGTTCCAATTCCTCCCATTTGTCGTTCTAAATGCGTCCACATACGCGTAAGACGCGGTAACAAATACTGCAAATGTGCTAATTCTACTTGAGTTTTAGCTTCTTTAGTTTTAGCATGTTTTCTAAATATATCAAGAATTAAGGCACTACGGTCGATTACTTTAACATCTATTTTAACATCTTCACAAAGTGATTGGAAATTCTTAGTTTGAGCCGGACTTAAGTCCTCATCAAAAATGACGAGGGAGACTCCCAGTTCTTTGGCTTGATTAATAATCTGTTCAGCTTTGCCTTTACCAACAAAATAGGTGGGATTAATTGTATTTAATTTTTGAGTGACTCGTCCTACGACCTTAGCGCCGGCAGTATCGGCAAGCAATTCCATTTCATCGAGATGTTCATCGATAATATGTTCATCCAATTTCTCCTGAATTACTCCAACTAATATGGCACGTTCGAGTTCGTTTGATCTTTGTCGATCAACCATTTTTATAAAATGGACAAACCATACATAATAATTCCTGAAAAAAGTGGAATGCGTAAATTATCATCTATTTTGATTGGTAATAATTCAATGAACATTGCCGCAAATGCTCCGCTGAATTTTATGATATTTGGAATATCCGGGAAAAACAAACCTATTATTAAACAAGCAATTAGACCAACTATAGATCCTTCCAATGTTTTATTCCAAATTCTAAGTTTTCCAAACTTTCTGCCGTATAGAGCGGCAGCAGTATCGCCGATTGCGGTAAATAATAATGCGAGAACCGCTATCTCTTTTGGAAATATAAAGACAGAAATAAACGACCCAATAAAAACATAACTTGCACCCGTTAATTTCCCTGATAACTCGTGCGATCTAAGCATTCCGTTAAATAATATTCCGAATGTCTTTGATATCCATTCCTTGCGAGTTCGTCCTAAATCGATCATGACAATCAAAATTGATATAATGCCAAGTATTATTAACATCCAAAATTTTGGGACATTCAAAAACAGGTATGTAAACGGAATTATTGTATTAACACTTAAATGAATAGTTTTCCGAATAATTTCTTGTCGCATTGAACGTTATTGATCTATCAATTGATCGAATATATCTTGCAAGTCAAGGACACTTACCGTTATATCAATACTCTGAGTATCTTCTAAAATAGTTCCCGCTTGGATTGATTGGTCAAGAACGGTATATGGAATCAAATCTTCATTTTGTTTATAATGTATTTTACCAATTCTCAAACCGGCTTTTTGCAACTCTAACTCTGCAGATTCTTTGCTTAATCCAAACAAAGTAGGGACTTGTATATCATTTGGTGACCGTCCCTTACTGATTACCACTCTTACACTATATCCTTTTGGAAGTGTCTCAGTACTATTAGGTATTTGGTTAACAATAACGCCGTTCGGATACGTTATACTATATTCCATTGAGATAGCACCAATCTTTAATCCAACCTTATTTAACAATAATTCCGCACTTCGTTGCGATTGTCCTACGATGTTTGGTACCAGTACTAATTTATCGATTTGTGATATTTTTAGTCTTACTGTTCTTCCTTTTTTTACTATTGAACCTGCCTCAGGATGCTGATCTAAAACTATATTTGGCGCCATTTCGCTAGTGAAAATCGTATCTGTAACCGTAGCTTTGAATCCGGATGCTTTGATCATTATCATAGCAGATTTAATATCCATAGATGTAACATCGATCAATTTCTTGCTTTTCCCTTGACGCACATAATACGGCATAATAATTAATTCAAATAAAATGACAATTATCACTGTTATAGTAATAATTGATATAATGTGTTTTAATATTTTTTTCATCTTTCTCTAATCATTTTTACCGCGAACATTCCATCCATTTTATCTTCGGGAGGAAATGTTTTAAGTATACTTTTTTCATCAATTATATTTACTAATTGGGTATTTTTAATCGATGCTACCCTAAAATTATTGTGCAATTTAAGAAAGGCTTCTACTACTTGCCAATTTTCTTCCTCTTCCAATGAACATGTTGCATATACTAAGACTCCACCTAGCTTAACAAATTTTTGTACATTATTTAGTATAGACTTTTGTAATTCAACTATTCTTTCTAAATGCTTATGTTTACGCCTCCATTTAATATCCGGTCTGCGTCCGATGACACCTGTTCCGGTACAAGGAGCGTCAACAAGAACTCTATCAGCCATGGGAAATGTATCTTTTGTAGCATCCTTTTGTTCCCAAATGATATTTATATTTTTAAATCGAACATCATCTTTTTTTGCAACATCAATTCGCTCCTTATCAATATCACATGCAAATATTTTTCCGCTATTTTGCATTAATTCAGCAATATAATTTGTCTTAGTTCCGGGAGCACAACACACATCTAAGATTATATCATTTGGTCGCGGATCCAATACTTCCACAATTGCACCGGCGCCGCGATCTTGAAATGAAAAATAACCATCGTGAAATAATGGATTGTTTATTAATTGCGAGCCACCTGAATCAACATCATAAAAACGATCGGAATTCTTATTCTGTGATAGTTTAATATCATCTGATTCAATTTTCTCTATGAAACTGTCATGATCAATTTTTGTATCATTTCTTCTGATTGTAAGAGGAACCGTCGAATTGAAGTATTCACATAGTTGATGAGTACGAGATTCTCCAAATTGCAATAACCATTTCTCAAATAACCAATTTGGAAATGAATACCATTCAAAGTCTTTACTTCCTTCAGGTTTTATATTGGTAGCATCAGAACTAATTTTTCTCAACACCGCATTTACTAATCCGCCAGTTTTTTTGTTGAATTTTCGTTTAGCTAAATCAACTGCACTATTAATCGCGGCATAGTCAGGGACATTATCATCGATTATTAATTCATAGGTTGCAAGTTCCAGAATAACTAATAACTGAGATTGGAGTCTATCAATTGGATGGTCAATATACTTCTTTATCAATAAATCTAATCTTCCTTTCCAACGTAATATTTCCCTCGATAATACAACAATACGATTTCGGTTTAATGTGCTAAGATTATATTGCTTAAAATGATTATATTGAATT